>JACQPG010000074.1 GCA_016207665.1 Elusimicrobiota bacterium
ATGATGTACCTTTGAATTCCATCGTCTCGCCCTCCTTGTCTTAGCAACAGGAGTTTAGCGAGGCGATGGCTCGTTTTGGAAGGAAAATCAGCCGCAGGATCGGCGGCCAACTGAATTTTTCAGGCTAGATATTAGCTCACGCATTTAAGCCATAACGATGAGACAAGATAGTCCTCGAGCTTCCCGCGGCGGACCCAGCGGGCCTGCTCGGGAAGGCTTTGCGGGGGGCGAGCCCGGAAGACATCCACCGAGATGCGATGATGGGTGATGGTATGCGTGACGGACTTGAGCTTGTCGAGGCTTTGGGCGCGCATATGCCTCTTCTCCGGAAGCCCCCAATGGCCCTTGAGAAAGCGCTCCGAGTCGCAACGGCGCCAAAGCAGCACCCGATCCTCCTTCTCTATCCAAAGGCAGGTCCATTTGAGATCCTTGAAAGGCCGCCGACTCCCGGTCTCCGGTATGACGTCCTGCGCGTCCTGGGCGCGGGCTTGGCAGGAGCTCTCGAGCGGGCAGGCCGCGCAGCGAGGGGACTCGGGCGCGCAGATCGTCGCGCCGAGCTCCATGAGCGCCTGGTTCCAGTCTCCGGGCGCGCTCTCGGGCAATAAAGCCCGCGCCCTGTCCCAAAGCCCGCCGAGCAGCGGCTCGGCCTTGACATTGCCTCTGAGCCCGTAGAAGCGGGACAGCACGCGCGCGACATTCCCGTCGAGCACGGGATAAGGCTTGCCGAAGGCGATCGAAAGTATGGCTCCGGCGGTGTAGCGCCCGATGCCTGGAAGCGCGATCAAGCCCTCGTAGTCGTCCGGCAGTTTCCCGCCGTGCTCTTCGAGCACGCGCCGCGCCGCCTCTTGGAGATTGCGCGCCCGGGAATAATAGCCCAAGCCGGCCCAGAGCCGGAGCACATCTTCTTGCGGAGCCTGGGCGAGCGAGGCTATGTCCGGAAAGCGCTCGAGAAAGCGCTCATAATAGGGCAGCACGGTCGCCACGGTGGTCTGTTGGAGCATGATCTCGGAGACCCACGTGCGATAGGGGGATACCGACTTGCGCCAGGGGAGCTCGCGCCGGCTCCGGCGATACCAGTCGAGGAGCCGCTTTCGTGCCGAGGGGCGCATGAGCGACCATGTTAGCTAATTTGGAAAAAGTTGGGCGGCGGCAAATGATAAAATCAAATGATGCGCTTGGTCTTGGCCACCCGCAATCGCCATAAAATAAGCGAGATATCGGAGCTGCTCAAGGGCCTTCCCGTGGAATTGGCCTGGCTCGATTCCTTCCCCGGACTGGCCGAAACCGTGGAGGATGAGCCGAGCATCGAGGGCAATGCCCGTAAAAAGGCCGTCGAATCCTGCCGGGCCACCGGCTTGCCGGCCCTGGCGGACGATACCGGGCTCGAAGTGGAGGCCTTGGGGGGCGCGCCCGGCGTCCTTTCCGCCCGATACGCGGGGCCGGATTGCGATTATCCGGCCAACAACGACAAGCTGCTCCGGGCCTTGAAAGGCGTGCCCGCGCCGCGGCGCGCGTTGTTCCGGACGGTGATGGCCCTGGCTCATCCCTCGGGCGAGGTCGCGCTCGAGGAAGGCCGCCTGGAGGGAGCGATCAGCGAGCGGCCCCGAGGCCAGAACGGCTTCGGCTATGACCCGGTGTTCCTCATCCCGAGCTTGGGCAAGACATTGGCCGAGCTGTCGAGCGAGGAAAAGAACGGCATCAGCCACCGTTCCAAGGCGTTGCGCAAGATCGTGGCGCACATCAGGAAGGCGGCCCTGGCCTTGGCCGCGCTCGCGTTGATCTCGCCCGCCGCCTGGTCCGGCAAGACCGAGCCGGGACAGGAAACGGTGTGGGACAAGATCATGGCCTCGCAGGCTCATCGGGGATTGCGTTTGGGCATCGAGGCCCTCGAGTCCCGGCAGTATGAGCTGGCCGTCAAGGAGTTTTCTCGGGCCGTTCTCGCCAATCCCAAGGATCACAACGCCCACATGATGCTGGGGGCGGCGCTTTACTGGACCGGGCAGGTGGAGGAGTCGCTCCAATCCTATAGAAAGAGCCTCGAGCTCGAGCCCGCCAACGGTCAGGCTTATATGCTCACCGGCATCTCCCTGGCGTGGAAAGGGGACATGCGCGGCGCTTACGCCGCCTTCCAGAAGGCCGCCGAGCTCGAGCCCGAGCGGGGCGATGTGCAGATGAACCTGGGCTCCATCGAGGAAAGCCTGGGCATGGCGCAGCAGGCCATGGGACGATTCAGGCGCGCCACGCTCCTGGCTCCCAAGGAACCGCTCTATCATTTCCAGCTCGGCATGCTTTACCGCAAGATGGGGCGCGATCAAGAGGCTTCCGACTCCTTCCGGCAGGCCCTCAAGCTCTATCCCCAATTCGAGGACGCTCTGCTCGAGCTGGGCGCCATCGAGGAGAGGCAAGGTCAGAAGAAGGCGGCCATCCATAGCTTCAAGAAGGCGGTCTCGCTCAAATCCCGCGACTCGGTGGCCAGGTTCCGCCTTGGGCGGCTCTATCTGCTCACCGGCGACAAGCGCAAGGCTCGGGACGTGATGGGCGAGGCCTTTCATCTGACGCCCGAGGACTCGGGAGGGGGGCTCCAGCTTTCCGTGGCCTACGCGGGGGGGCAAAAGAAGTCCCGCGGCCCCTCCGCCAAGGGCTCCGAGCCGGAGCGGGAGGATCCGAACGAGCCCCTCTCGATTTTCCGCCGCAATCTCGAGCGCATCCCCTTGGATCAGAGCGCGCTGATGCAGACCGACGTGGTGTTCGTGCCCAAGCCCAAATTGGTCAAGGCTTCTCCGGAAAGCGGCTCCTCGCTCAAGCGGGCCTTGGAGCAGGCCGCCCAAACCGAGCGCTCGGCGCCCAAGGCCGTGCGCCGCGAGTATCAGATCTCGGCGGGCACGCCGGCTCAGCGAGAGCAGCAGATCAACCGCTTGATCCAGGATCTGAGGGACGTGCTCAAGCAGGCGCCCGAGGACGCGGACGTGCGGCTCGGCATGAACCTGAATTTCAAGCGCCTGGCCCAGGTGCCGGCCTCGGGACGGCAGGACGCCGACAGCGAGCCCAAGGTCTCCTATCAACCTAGAGCCGTCGGCAATGACATGGGCCTATGGATCATCGGCACGGGTTGGATGGGCTTGGTCGACGAGGTGCTCCCCGAGCCCGGGGAAAGCCCCTCGCACCCGGACGAGTCGGATTGGTGGGTGGCCACCGGGCTGGGCTATGCCACCCTGGGGGACGGGCAAAGGGCCCTCGCTTCCTTCGAGCGCGCCTGCCAGCTCGACCCCGAGAACATGTCGGCCCTGCTGGGCCGGGGCGTGGCCCAGGTCATGACGGGCAATGAGGAGGCCGCGGCCTCCTCCTACCGGGAAGCCCTGCGCATCAGCCCCAAGAATCGCCCGGCCAAGGAAGGCCTCAAATGGCTTTTGCGTCCCTCCACCAAGACCGGGGGCAAGACTTGAGCCGAATGCCTTCGCGCGACAGCGGGCCCATGGGCGCCTTCATCCGGCGCGTCCATTTCGTCGGCATCGGGGGCGTCGGCATGAGCGGCATCGCGGAGGTGCTCCACAATCTGGGCTACCGGATATCGGGCTCGGACCTTAAGGAGAGCGAGATCACCCGGCGCCTGAGGGCCTCGGGGATCAAGGTATTCCGGGGCCATGCGGCGGCCCATGCCCGCGGGGCGCAGGTGTTGGTGATCAGCTCCGCGGTCGACGGCAGCAACCCCGAGCTGGCCTGGGCCAGGAGGGCCCGGGTGCCCGTGATCTTGCGCGCCCAGATGCTGGCCGAGCTGGGCCGGCTCAAGAAAACCGTGACCGTGGCCGGCAGCCACGGCAAGACCACCACCACCTCCATGGCGGCCATGGCGCTCAAGGCGGCCGGAGCCGAGCCCACCATGATCATCGGCGGTCAGCTCAAGAACATACGCTCCAACGTCAAGCTGGGCTTGGGCGAATATATGGTCGCCGAGGCCGACGAGTCCGATGGCTCGTTCCTTCATCTTTCCCCGCTGGCCGCGGTCGTGACCAACATCGACAACGATCACCTCGATTTCCACAAGTCCATGGCCAATCTCAAGAGGGCTTTCTTGGATCATCTGCAACGCCTGCCTTTTTACGGCGCCGCGGTCTTGTGCGCCGACGATCCGGTGCTGGCCTCTTTGACGGCTCAGATCGGCCGCCCGGTGATCAGCTACGGGATCAAGAACCCGGCCCGCTGGCAGGCCAAGCGCATCAGGCTCGAGCGCGGCGCGTCCACGTTCGAGGCGCATTTCGACGGCAGGAGGGAGGCGGTGGTCAGGCTCCGGGTTCCCGGGCGGCATAACGTGCTCAACGCCCTGGCCGCCATGGCCGTGGGACGATTCCTCGGTTTCGAGCCCGGACGGCTGGCCCGGGGCCTGGGCGAGTTCCGCGGCGTGGGCCGGCGGCTCGACCGCCTGGGCACGGCCGCCGGCATCGAGTTCATCGATGATTACGGCCATCATCCCACCGAGATCGCGACCACGCTCGAGGCGGTCTGCTCGCTATGGAAGCGCAAGCGGGTGCTGGTCGTCTTCCAGCCTCACCGCTACACCCGCACCAAGATGCTCGCGCGCGAGTTCGGTGCGGCCTTCCGGGGGGCGCACTTCGTATATGTTACCGAAATCTACGCGGCCGGGGAAAAGCCCCTGCCCGGAGTGAGCTCGAGGCTCATATTGGAGTCGCTCAAGTCCCAGGGCGTGGCCTGCGCCGCCTACAATGGAGCCTTGGATGTGGCCCGCCAGATGCGCTCGGGAGACGTGGTGCTCACCCTGGGCGCCGGGGACGTCTGGAAGATCGGCGAGGATCTCCTGCGCCGGGCTCAATCCAACCTCACCAGCCCAGCGTGAGCGCCAGACTCGGCCAGCACTTTCTCGTCGATGCGGGCGTGCGCGACGCGATCGTGGCCGCCGCCCGGCTGCAAGGCCAAGACCGGGCGCTGGAGATCGGCCCGGGCCGCGGGGCTCTGACCGAGATGCTCTTGCCCCGGGCGCGCGAGCTCGTCGCCATCGAGATGGACGAGAGGCTGCATGCCGCCCTGGCCGAGCGCTTCGCCGGCCGGCCCGAGCTTAAGCTCATCCGCGCCGATTTCCTGGAGCTCGAACTCGAGTCGCTCGGCCCCGGTCCCTTCAAGATCGTGGCCAACCTGCCGTATTCCGTGGGCACGCCCATATTGCAGCGCCTTTTGTTGTGGCCCGGGTGGGACCAGGCCGTGCTCATGTTCCAAAAGGAGGTGGCCGAGCGCTTGCTGGCCGCCCCCGGCGGGCCGGACTATGGCGTGCTGACCTTGTCCGTGATGATTCGCGCCCAGGTCGAATGGGTGGTCGAGGCTCCGCCGCACTGTTTCGCTCCGCGTCCCAAGGTGAGCTCGGCCGTCGTGCGCCTGAGCCGCCGGGCGGAGCCCCTGGTCAGCCCGCGGCTCGAGAAGCGCTTCTTTCAGGTGGTCAAGGCCGCCTTCTCGCAACGCCGCAAGATGATCATCAATCCCTTGGCCTCGTCGCTGGGTCTGTCGCGAGCCGAAGCCCTCGCGGCGCTTGAGCGCTCGGGCATCGATCCCGCCTGCCGCGCCCAGAACGTGACGCTCGAGGGTTTTCTCTCCTTGGCCGGGAACATTTAGGGTGTTTCATTCGTATTCTATTGGGCCTTTGGGCCCTCCTCAGTGAAATCCTATTATGCTACGGTGAGATTATGAGCTTGGCCTTGACCCAAGAGGAATTTAAGAAGGAAATGCGTGGGATGGCGGTGTTATTCGCCAATCTCGAGGGGAAAATATTTCAGATCGAACGAAGGCTGGAAGACATGGCGACCAAGGATGATATAGGACGCGTGCTTTCGGCGTTTGAAGTCTCAGCCAAGCGCTCCGAAGCTTTTGAGAGAGCCATGTTGCTGCACGGTCAAGCGTTGACCGACGCCGGATTCCAGCTCAAGGATCACGAAAAGCGCATTGGCGCGCTCGAACTCCGCCCAAGTTAGATCAGCGCCCGCCCAAGCCCGCCTAGCCCCTTGGGCCTGGGCTATTCTGGCCGCGGGCTTCTATGCGCTTTGCCGGCAGGCCTATTATGTCGGCTTTTTCAACGATGACGCTTTCTACATCATCGGCGCGCGCTCGCTGCTTTCGGGCGCTTATGCCCAGTTGAATGTCCCGGGCCATCCGCCCCTGGTCCAGTACTCTCCGGGACATTCACTGCTCTTGGCTCCGCTGGCCTGGCTGGCCGGGGATAGGCTTTGGCCCTATCAGGCCGCCTCGATCGCGATGATGGCGCTTTCCATGGGCCTGCTCTACATCTATCTCGGATCGCGGCTGAAAGCCTCATTTTGGCCGGCCCTGCTCCTGGCGGCTTTCAATCCCTTGTGCGCGAGCATGTCAGGCGCCGTGCTGGCGGAGGCTCCTTTCCTGCTGGCCTTGACCGCTTCGGCGGTTTACGCCGAACGGGTTTGGAGGGAGCCGCGAGCAGGCCCCTGGCTGGGCCTTTTCGCGCTCGCGGGATTCGCCTCGCTCATAAGACCCAACGGAGCCGCGCTCGGCCTGGCGCTCGCCCTGGCCTTGGCTCGGGAAAGGCGGCTGAGGCTGGCGGCCGGCGCCGCCTTCTTCTTGGCCGCTTTCGCCCTTCCGTGGTGGCTGCGTAATCAGCGCCTTGCCGGCGCCGCGGACACGCATTGGGCCGAGCTGATCTCCTTCGCCGGCGGGTCTTGGACCGGGCTGGCCGGAGCCTTGGCGTATAATCTCTTCTATTATCTGGAGGCGGCCTTTGTCGCCAATTTTTTCCGCTGGCCGGCCGGCCTTTCCTGGCTTGCGATCCCGAGTTCCGCGATCGGCCTGGGGCTGGCGTTTTGGGGCCTTCGGGGCGAGCGTAGTCCCGCGGCTCGGAGGTTCTTGCTGCCGGCTTCGGGCTTGTATCTGCTGAGTTTTTTGATCTGGGATAAGCAGGCCAGTCGTTATCTTTTGCCCCTGCTCCCCTTCGTCTTGTCCTATACCTTATGGGGCCTCGAACGCCTGGCGCGCGCTCGAGCCTGGGCTTGGGGCGCGGCCGCCTTAGGCCTGGCCTTATGCGCGCCGCCTTTGTGCGCCATCATCAGGGCTCGGCCGGGAGACGGGGATGCGAGGACCACTGCTCCCGCATCGGCTTTCGAATGGGCGCGAGTCCGGAGCCGGCCCGAGGAAGTCTTCGCCGTGGATCTCGACGGCCGGTTCTTCCTCCATACCGGCCGTCAGGCCGTCAAATTACCCGCCGCGGAAGGCGATCTTCTCTCCGGCCTGGCCGGCGTCTCTTATGTGGCCCTGTTCCGGTCCGACGATCCGTTGCGCAGCAGGCGTGGAAGCAGCGCCCATGACGCGCCGTCGTTCGAGGCCAGGCTGAAAAGCCTCGGCGATGCCTCGCGCTATGAACGGGCATTCGAGAACGCCGGCGAGGGAAGCGTGATCTTCCGCGTCAAGCGGGGGACGACGGGAGGGTGAAGTAGAAGGAAGAGCCGTGCCCCGGGCGGCTCTCAGCCCAGATGCGGCCGCCATGCAGCTCGACTAGGCCCTTGGCGATCTCCAAGCCCAGCCCCAGGCCGGGATAGTCTTTCTGCGCGTTCCCGGCCTGATAAAAGCGCTCGAAAAGATGGGGCAGGTCCGACTCGGCGATGCCGATGCCCGTGTCCCGCACGCAGAAGCGGATCATGCCGCCGTCCGGTTCCACCAGAAGCTTGACCGCTCCGCCCGCTGGCGTGAACTTGATCGCGTTGCCGAGAAGATTGCCCAGTATCTGCTGCGCCCGGCCCTTGTCCGCGCGCACTCGCGCGGCGCCCGCGCCGGAATAGAAGGCCAGGTCGAGCTGTCTCTGCTCGGCTTGAAAACGGCTGTCCTCGATCATCTCGCGGGCCAGGGATTCGACCGGGATGTCGGAAAGGTCCAGCTTCACCTTATGATTGGCCAGCCGGGCCGATTCCAGCAGCTCCTCGAGCAGGCCGCTGAGCCTTTGCGCGTTGTTATGGATGGACTGCAGGCTCTTGCGCAACTCCTCGGGCGCGGGGTCGGGGCGGTCGAGCAGGAAGGCCGAATAGCCGCAGACCACGGCCAAGGGGTTCTTGAGCTCATGAGAGACGTTGTGAATCATCTGGGCCTTATCGCGCAGGCGCAGCTCCAGCTTCTCGAGCTCGCTGGTCTTGTGAAGCAGCTCGAGGCGCAGCTTGTGATGCTCGAGCCCGCGTTGGACGGCCGGCACGAGCGCCTCCGGCGAGCAAGGCTTGACCAGATAGTCGAACACGCCCTCGCGCATGGCTTCGAGGGCGGATTCGAGCGAGCCGTGCCCGGTCAGCAAAATCCCCACGGTGACGGGGTCCTTTTGCCTCGCCAGGGCCAGGAGTTCGAGCCCGGAATGGCCCCCCAGGCGCAGATCCGCCAGTATCAGGGCGAGCTTCTGCGTCTCTATGATGGAGCCCGCCTCGGCCGCCGAGGAGGCGGAGAGCACGCGATGTCCCGCCAGCTCGAGCGTCTCTCGGACATAGAAAAGCTGCTCTTCCTCGTCATCGACCACGAGTATGAGGCGGCTCTCTTTCCTTATATCCAGGTCCATGCTTCTCCCGGATTATAACACTTATCGACGAGGGCGCATGGGTCCTTTGGCCGGGTGAAAAGGGGCCGGAGGTCTCTTATCGAGACCGGCGAATTTCCACTAAACTGAGTCCATGAGACTGAAATCCCAGATATGGTCGGCCGCCCTGCTCTGGGCCGGCTTCGGCCAGTGTTTCGCCGCCCAGAGAATCGAATACGAGCGCCATGTTCTCCCTAACGGGCTGACGGTGATACTCCATTCCGACGATGATCCGGCCATGCCGCCCATCGCGGCCGTGGAGATTCGCTACAACGTGGGCTCCAAGCACGAGGAAAAGGGCCTGACCGGCCTGGCTCATTTTTTCGAGCATTACATGTTTCGGGGCAATGACCTGGCCAAGACTGTCAATCATTGCGGAGGCAATAACAACGCCTTCACCAGCCAGGACGCGACCCATTATGTCGAGATGATCCCCAGCGACTGCCTCGAGCGGGTGCTCGAGCAGGAAGCCAGCCGATTATGCCGCCTTCGCCAGAGCATCAACGCCGACGGATTGAAGGAAGAGCGGGACGTGGTCAAGAACGAGAAGAAATCGCGCGAAGAGCAGGCTTACGGCACTCTGTACGAGGAGATACTTCGCTTGGTCTACCCGCCCGAGCACCCCTATCATCATGAGATCATCGGCTCCATGGAGGATTTGGACTCGGCCTCGATCGAGGCCATGAAGGAATTCCATGGCCGATTCTACAATCCCAATAACGCGATACTCGCCGTGGCGGGACGGCATGACAAAACCCGGACCCTGGACTTCATCAAGGATAAGTTCGCCGCCTGCCCGGCGGGCCAGGAGGCGCCGAAAGCCAAGGTCCCTCCATTCCAAAAGCTCGGGGGGCGCAGGGAAAGGCGCGTGGAGGACGGCCGAGCCAGGCTGACGCACATGGCCGTGGCGTTCTCGATACCGGGACGCGGCCACGCCCATTGGCTGCCGTTATCGGTCCTTTCCTCGATTCTGGGCGGGGGGAGGAATACCCGCCTGACCAAGCTCCATTACGAGAAAAAGCTGGTGGCCGACCTGGAAGTGTATACCATAGGCCGGGAAGAGACAGATCTCCTCATCGTGGAAGCGGATCTGCTGCCCGGCGCCACTCCCGAGCAGGTCGAGCGCGAGATACGCGCGGAGCTGGACAAGCTCGTCAAGGACGGGATAGAGCCCGAGGAGATCGAGCAAATTCTCGCGGGCCTGCACACCCATCGCTTGAGCGCCCTTCAGGAAGCGGCGTCCATCGCCTCCTCTCTGGTCAGCGGACAATCGAACGCCGGCGATCCCTTGGATTTCGAGGCGCAGCTCGAGAGAATGAAGCGCATGGAGGCCAGGGAGCTGCAGGGTGCGGCGGCTGAGTATCTGAATTCCGACAACTCGGCCGTGATCATATTCACGCCGAAATCGAGGTAATCATGGGAAAACTGATTTTCGCCGTCCTGTTGGGCGCGGGCTCCGGACTCGGCGCCGAGGAGAATCGAGCCTCCGGCTTGGAGTATCGCCCCCCCCTGATCCAGCAGTCGCAGTTGGCCAACGGGCTCAAGCTGGCCTTGGTGGAATCGCGGCGCGTGGCGCTGGTGCAGTTCCATATGCTCTTTCCTTTCGCGGGCGCCGTTTCCGACCCTCAAGGGAAGGAGTCGCTGGCTTCCTTTGCAGCCGCGATGCTGGCCGAAGGGAGCGTGGAGCGCGACGGCGACGAGCTTTTTCGAGCCGCGGCGAGGCTGGGGACGGACATCTTGGTCAAGGCTCTCGTCGACGCCGTCGAGGTCAAATTCCTGGTGGCCAAGGAGAGGTTCGACGAGGCCATGGCGTTGGCGGCCGAGATAGTCCAGAGGCCTGCATTCCCCGGTCAGTCGCTCGAGCGCCTGAAGCAATCGACGTTCGCCGCGATCAAGCAATCGAGCTCCGATCCGAAGGCTCTGGCTTCCCAGAGGTTGATGGAGCGGATCTATTCGAGCCATCCCTTGAGCCGGCGCGCCACCGAGGAATCGGTGAAGGCCATCGAGACCTCGGATCTGCGGGCCTTTCACGCGCAGCGCATCTTCCCTCGAGGGGCCGTCATCGCAGTCACCGGCGACATCGCGATGAGCGAGCTCGAGGCCATGGCCGGCAAACACTGGGGCGGCTGGGCTGCGAATTCGGGGCCTATCGCGTCCGTGGCCTCCCCGCCCGATCCTCGTTCGGTCGCGGTCCAATCAGGCGGTTTGGTCATAGAGCTCATCGACGTCCCCGCTCCCCCGGAGCGGCCATCGGACCGGCTGCAGGCCATATTGCGCATCGGACAGCTGGCCTTGCCGCGGAATCATCCCGACTGGGCGCCCTTTCTCTTGATGAACGAGATATTGGGCGGGGGCGAGGAGGGCCGGCTTGAGAAGAATATCCGGCAGGCCAATGGCTGGACCTATGGCGCCTATTCCGGAGTCAGCGCCTCAAAAACGGCCGGTCATATCGCCGTCAGGACCGATGTGCAGGCCGACAAGGCCGGGTCCGCGGTCATCGAGGTGCTCAGGGAATTGCGCCGCCTGCGCGAGCAGCCCGTCACCCCCCAGGAGCTCGACATCGCCAAGAGACAATTGAGCGTCGGCTTTCTCATGGGCCAGCAAAAGATCCAGAACATCAACGCGCGCCTGGCCCTGATGGAGCTCTACGGATTGCCCTCGGACGATATGTCGACCTATCGCGATCGCATCATGGCCGTCACGGAGGCGGATATACAGAGGGTCGCCCGATTCGTGCTCCATCCGGAGGCCGTGCGCGTCGTGGTGGCTGGGGACGCCTTCCGGCGGTATAAAGACGCGCCGAGCGTGCTCGAGCAGCTTCAGGCCATCGGCCCCGTGCGGCTGTTGGACGCGGAAGGCCGGGAGAGGACGCCGGCGGAGCCGGCGCATTTCTTTTAGCGCCGCAGCGCCGCGGGCCCTGGGAGCGCGCTCTTGAGCGCGCTCCAGGCCTCGGACACGCCGATGTCCCGGCAGGACTCCCAGTCGCCCGAGACCAAGCCCTTGTGCCTGGGACCCCTGGGCCGCCAGACCGTATCCGTGTATCTGGCGTAAAAGGCGAAGGTCGGAATGTCCATGGCCGCGGCCAGATGCAGGGTGCCGGTGGCGTTGAGCACGCAGAGATCGAAGCGGCGCATGAGCGCGCCGGTGCCGCCCAGGGACAGGCCGGAAATGAGCGGGACGTCTTGGCCGATCTCCGAGACTATCGCCTTGACCGGCTCATTTTCGCCCGGCCCGGCCAGATAAGCCACGAACCACCCTTCTTTCAGCGCGAGCCGGGTCAGCTCCACGAATTTCGACTCCGGCCAGCGATTCTCCACCTTCTTGAAATTGCCGGGGTGGATCAATATCCTGGGCCGGCCCTCGGGCGGCGCCGGCATCGCGGCCGAAGCCTGGCCCTCATGCTCCGGCCCGAGAGCCAACTCGGGCCGGAGCTCATAGCGCAGCTCCAGGGCCGCGGCCAGCCGGGCGTAACGATCGAGCATATGCTCATTCTCGGCCGCCGCCTCTATGGCGTCGGTGAGAGCCCAGCCGAGCCTCCCCTTCTCGAATCCCAGCCGCATCTCGGCACCGGAGAGCCAGGCGAGAGCCGCTCCGCTTTTGGAGAGAGAGGGATTGAGATCGATCAGCAGATCCGGCTGGAGAGCCCTGAGCCTGAGACAGGAGCGCAGGTTGCTCCAGGCTTGGTCCCAGCGGCCGATGAACAACGCGTCGTCGACGAAGGGAATCAGCTCGGCGGCTTCCGCGCAGAGAGCGCTGGTCGCGAGCGTGATACGGGCGCTCGGGAAGCCTTGGCGCAATGATCTAAGGAAAGCGGTGGAGACGATCAGGTCTCCCACCCGGCCCAGCCAGAGCGCGATGATGGCTTCGGGAGCCTCACGCTTATGCTCGGTCATCCAAATATTGTAACATTGTACTCATCCTGCGACGTATAGGAGCGGCGTAAGCCATGATAAGCACCTCTGATTTCAAGAACGGGCTGGTCTTCGAAGACGAAGGCCAGATCTGGGAGATAGTCACCTACCAGCATCATCGCAAGTCGCAGGCCGCGGCCGTCTATCGCACCACGCTGCGCTCCTTGAGCACGGGCAACGTGGTGGAGCGATCCTACGCCTCGGGCACCAAGTTCCGCGAAGTCCCGGTGACGCGCCGCGAGAAGGTCTACATCTACGACGAGGGCAATTTCGCCGTGTTCATGGACAACGAGACCTACGATCAGGTGCGCTTTCCCAAGGACAAGCTGGGTTCGCAGGCCAAGTTCCTTCAGGAGAACATGCAGGTATTGGGCGTCTACGTCGACGAAAAGCTCACCAACATCGAACTGCCTCCCAACGTGGTGCTCACCGTCTCCTCCACCGTGCCCGGGGTCAAGGGCGACTCGGTTTCGAACATGATGAAGCCCGCGACGCTCGAGACCGGCCTGGAGGTGCAGGTCCCCCTGTTCATCAAGGAAGGCGATAGGATCCGGGTGGACACTCGCACGAGCAGCTACGTGGAGCGGGCCAAGGAGTAGGCTTCTCGTGCACAGGCGCATCCTGGCCGTCGAGGACGATCCCTCCTACCAGGAGCTTTTGCAGGCCATCTTCCCCTACGACGACCTGGCCCTGGTCTCGAGCAGCGAACAGGCCCTGGAGCGCCTGGCCGCCGGCAATTTTGATCTGGTCATCTGCGACGTATTCCTCCTGGGCGAGTCCGGCCTGGAATTCATGTCCCACATCAAGAATTGGGATCCAGCCATCCCCGTGGTGATGATCTCCGGACATGCCCAACCGGGGCTCGAGGAAAGGGCCAAGAGCCTGGGCGCGGCTGGTTTCTTGAGCAAGCCCTTCGCCCAGGAATCCTTGATCGCGCTGGTCGACTCGCTGTTGAAAAAGCGCGAGGGAGGACGGAGCGCATGATCAAGGCCGTCATTTTCGACATAGACAACACCCTGACCGATTTCATGAAGACCAAGCGGGCGGCCGTCGATTCCGCGGTCGAGGGCATGATCGACGCCGGCCTCAAGGTGGACAAGGCCAAGATGATCGAGAAGATCTTCGAGACCTATTGGAAGGACGGGGTGGAGGATCAGAAGATTTTCGACAAGGTCATCAAGCAGGAGCTGGGCTATCTCGACTTCAAGATACTGGCCGGCGGCATCGTGGGCTATCGCCGGGCCAAATCCGGCTCCATGGCCCTCTACCCGCACGTGGGCCTGACCTTGACTGAGCTCGCCAAGATGGGTATTAAGATGGTGATCGTCTCGGACGCGCCCCGGCTGGAAGCCTGGTTGCGCATCGTGGGCTTGGGCTTGCACCATTATTTCGATCACGTGATCACCTCGGAGGATACGGGCTTTAAGAAGCCCGCGCCCGAGCCTTTCAAGAAGGCCTTGTCCGTTCTGTGCACCAAGCCCGAAGAGACCCTGATGGTGGGCGATTGGGCCGAGCGCGACATGGTGGGAGCCAAGAAGGTGGGCATACGCACGGCCTGGGCGAAATACGGCGATCAGTTCAACACCACGGATTCCGGAGCCGAGTTCATCTTGAACGACATCTATGAGCTGGTCGGCATCATCCGCATGGAGAACGGGCTCTCCGCGCCCGCCTTGGAAAAAGTGCAGGGGATTGCTTGAGCGAGCGACCGGCTTTTTGCGCCGCCGTCCTGTTGGTCCTCTCGCTGCCTGCCTCGGCCGCCCTCAGGACCGAGAAGCTGAGCCGCCGCTTGGCCAGCGGCGTCTCGCGGGAGGTCGAGGTGGTCTCCGGCCAGGCCTTCGTCAAGTTCTCCAGCCGCACGGCGGCTCAGGTCCAGGCCGCTTTGGCCTTGATCGGAGCCTCTCCTATCTCCGACATGGGCCTCGACGGCTGGTGGCAGGTGGGTCTTTCCACCGGGATGCCGGTAGGAACCGGACTCTCGCTTCTCTTGGCTCTTTCCGGCGTCGAGTCCATCCAGCCCAACAAGGTCTATCGCCCTCTGCGCACGCCTAACGATCCGTTGGTCAACAACCAATACGCCCTTTCGCAGATCAACGCTTTCGATGGCTGGAATTACGAGATCGGCTCCTCGTCTCGCGCGACCATCGCGGTGATCGACACGGGCATAGACCCTACGGTGCCCGATCTCACCGCCAAGCTCGTGGCCGGTCATCGCTTCTGCCCTCCGGGCGGCGGAGCTTGCGCCGCGGACGTCCCGATCTTCGCCTGCAATCACGGCACCCGGGTCTCGGGCATCGCGGCGGCGGCCACCAATAACGGCGCCGGCATCGCGGGCGTTTCCTGGGACGCCCAGCTGCTCTCGATACGAGTCTTCACTGACGGCACTTGCGCGGCGGACTGCGGCGGGGCGGGTTGCGTGACGGATGACGCGGCCATCATCAACGCCCTCAACTATCTCGTGACCCTCCAGAATTCGCCGACCCATGGAAAGGTCGTGGCCAATCTGAGCCTGGGGGAGTCCGGCTCGACTTGCGACAATCTGACCCAGACGGCCATGAACAACGCGGTCAACGCTGGCATCGTGGTGGTGGCCGCGGCCGGCAACGACGGCGGCGCGGTCAACGAGCCGGCCAATTGCTTGAACGTGATACCGGTCGCGGCCACCGATCAGCTCGGCAATATCGCCGCCTTTTCCTCGCGGGGAGCGGCCTTGTCCTCCTACGGCATCGCGGCCCCGGGGGTGGACGTGCTGACCACCGACGTGGGGGCGGCCGGAGCCACGGCGACCCCGGACGGCACCTCCTTCGCCTCGCCGCACGCGGCCGGCTTGGCCGCCCTGATACTCTCGGCCAAGCCCACGCTCACCCCGGCCGAGGTGAGGAATATCATGCGCCAGTCCGCCAATAATATCGGCCTCTCCGGGCTGGACGCCGCAGGCAGGCCGTTGTCGCATGTGGCGGGCGCGGGTCGCATCAACGTCTTCATGGCCATGCAACTGACCGTGCGCGGCCGCCTGGCGGATTTCCAAGGCGAGGAAAAGGTCGTGGCCTTTCCCAATCCCTTCCGGACCAATGAGGCCAGCCGCGTGTTCTTCGCCATCCCGCCGGGCCTTCAGGCCGACGGAGCCAAGCTCAAGATATACACGGTCAACGGCGAGCTGGTGCGCGATCTCAACAGCCTGGCTTGGGATGGACGCAATAAAGACGGGGGCATGGTCGCTTCCGGCACCTATGTGTTCGTCTACAAGAACGATCGCGTGCTCCATCGCGGCCGTGTGGCCGTGATCCGCTGAAATTTGATAGCTTTTAACGCGACTTCCGGCCGGGTGATCGCCGATCGCGTGGCCCGGGCTGATGACGCGGCCTCCCGGACCCGGGGCCTTCTGGGCCGCTCGGGAATGGAAGCCGGGGAAGGGCTTTGGTTGCTGCCCTGTCCCATGATTCACACTTTTTTCATGAAATTTTCGATCGATGTGCTATTCTTGAGCCGCCAATGGCGAGTGCTCAAGGTCATGGAGAATCTCAAGCCGTGGCGTATATCGCCCTATGTGTTCGGCGCCCACTCCGTGCTGGAGCTTCCCGGAGGCAGCCTTAAGGGCTCGGTCGCGGCGGGCCATACGATTGAATTCAAGCCATAATGGAAGAAACCCAATTTAAAACGCCTTCCGGGACAGAGATAGCGCGCTATTACGGGCCGGAGAACGGCTCGCCCGCCGAGCGTAGCTCGGCCGGAGAATATCCCTATGTACGCGGCATACAGAAGAACATGTATCGCGGCAGGCTCTGGACCATGCGCCAATACGCCGGCTACGGCACGGCGCGCCAGACCAACGAGAGATTCCGCTGGCTTCTGTCCCAGGGCCAGACCGGGCTTTCGACCGCCTTCGATTTGCCCACGCAAATGGGCCTGGACGCCGACGACGCCCGGGCGGGCGGGGAAGTGGGCCGCGTCGGGGTGCATATCGGCAATATCGAGGACATGGAGCAGCTCTTCGAATCCATCCCGCTCGACAAGGTCTCGACCTCGCTGACCATCAACGCCACGGCCTCGGTGCTGCTGGCCTTCTACGTGGCCGTGGCGCGGCGCCGCGGAGTCGCGCTGTCCTCGCTGCGCGGCACGCTGCAAAACGACATCCTGAAAGAGTACGTCGCCCGCGGGACGTGGATCTACCCTCCGGCCGCGAGCCTGCGGCTCTGCACGGACG
>JACQPG010000072.1 GCA_016207665.1 Elusimicrobiota bacterium
GACCGATCCGCCCCGGTTGCGCTTCTTGCGGACGAACACGCCCTATTATTGTGGATAAGACACCCAAACTACAAGGCGCTCTCGTCGATGACGCTATCCGATTTTAGGTCGCCGCGGAAGTCAGGAAATAGGGTAGGCGTATGCGGAAAAAAGACCCACAACGAAATAGGACGAAAGTCCGGTGAGTTACTGCTTCGCTGCGACGGGGCGGCGGGCGATAGCCTCGATCTCGACCAAGGCGTCGCGAGGAAGCGTCGTAATCCCCACCGTCGCTCTCGCGGGATAGGGAGCATGGAAATAGCTCGAGTAGGCCTCGTTCATGGCCCGGAATTGCCCCAGGTCAGTCATATAGACGGTGGTCTTGACCACGTCACGAAGATCCAGGCCGGCCTCCCTTAAAATGGCGCTCAAGTTTTCCAGGCAGCGTCGCGTTTGGGCGGCGATGTCCCCGGACACTGGCTTCCCATCGGGATCTAGGGGAATTTGCCCCGAAACGAATAACCAATCTCCAGACTCGATGGCCTGGGAATAAGGGCCGATGGCCTTGGGCGCCTGCTCCGTCGCTACGGCCTTGTTCACTTGAGAGAAGCCAGCAAGGCGTGATTGGTCTTGTGCACGCGCAGCAGCTCATTGAGCGCCTTGATGGCCTCCAGATCGCCCAAAGGGGCAAGGTGCCGGCGCAGCTTCCAGACTCCCTCAAGAACCTCGGGCGGCAACAGCTTTTCCTCCTTCCTGGTGCCGGTATCGCGCACCTTCAATGCCGGAAACAGCCTCATCTCGGCCGCCTGGCGATAGAGCACGAGCTCCATATTGCCGGTTCCCTTGAACTCCTGGAATATCACCTCGTCCATCCGGCTTCCAGTGTCGACCAGGATGGTGGCCAATATGGTGAGCGAGCCTCCTTCTTCGAGCTTGCGCGCCGCGCCGAAGAAACGCCGGGGCACTTCCATCGCCCGGGAATCCAGCCCTCCGGTCATCGTGCGAGAGCCTGTCGCGAACTGGTTATGAACGCGGGATAGGCGCGTCAGAGAGTCCAAGAGCAAGAACACGTCCTTGCCCTGGGACGCCTCCTCCACCGCCTGGCGCATGAGGTTCTCAGCCACGGCCACGTGCCGCTCATAGCTTTGATCGCTGGAGGAAGCCACGACCTCGGCGGGAACCGATCTCTTGAACTCGGTGACTTCCTCCGGGCGCTCGTCGATGAGCAGGCAATACTGCTTGATGGATGGATCGACGGCGTGCACGGCGTTGGATATCTGTTTGAGAAACGTGGTCTTTCCGGCCTTGGGTGGAGCCACGATGAGGCCCCGCGTGCCTCGACCCACGGGGCACAGCAAATCCATCGCCCTCATGGATGGATCCTTGAGCCCGTCCTCGAGCTTGATCCATTGATGAGGATCGACCGGCGTCTTGGCCATGAAAGTCTTCTCGGCCTCGGTGATCACCCTTGGCGCCGGCCTAGGGGCCTGGCCGCCGCCCTGGCGCTGGCCGCCATGCAGTTGCCCATGTCCGCCATGCTGCTGGCCCCCCTGGCGGCCGTGACGGTAATGACGGAAGTGCCGGCCCTTGCCGTGACCCCCGCCTCCTTGATGTTGTCTATCGTTATTCATACCTTGCTCCTGATTTTTACTTCATGCGTCTCATGGATCGGACAAAAGGATTCCCGAGCCTTGGAAATATCCGGGCCAGCGAAGCTCAAGCGCCTTAAGGCCATGGCCCAACGCCCTGGCGGCCGCGCGGAATAGCTCGGCTTGAGCCGCGCCAGGCTCGTCCAGGGCGGAGAAACGGTGAGCCCAAGGCAGGCCGGAGGCGTTTCCGAATACATGGCTCCTCTTCAATCTCGCCGCCGCATCGATTAGCCCTGCCAGGGCCAGCGGTTCGGCCTTGGCCCGCATATCCTCGGCGCTCCAAGAACCTTGCCAACCGCCGCCGCGCCGGCTCAGCAACTGCCGTGCGCGCGATTCGCCGTCCTCCTGAACGATCCAACGCATATCCAGGGCGGCGCCGGTCAGGGACTCAAGCAAGGGGACGGCCTCATTGGCATGGTTATGCATGCCCAGCAGCAATAGGGCGCTGGCGATCGCGATAGAACGGCTGGCCAACCACATGAGCGCCTCGTCTTGCGCGCTGTCGGGATCCAGGCCTTTGCCCACCTGGCTGAAGCCATGATCCATCGAGGCCTTGGCTTTGCCGAGCAGAGCCACGTAGTCCGCTTCAGGCATCGATCTGCTCCAATCGCACGCGCTTGACCCCGGATCCCAAGAATCGCCGGGCGAGGCCCAAGAATCTATCCGGTCCATCCGATACGTAAAAATCTCGCCTGACGCCGCGGCCGGAACGAAGCCGCCCCAAGCCCGCCAAATGCCGTTCCGTCTCTCGGGCGGTCTCCTCCGCCGAGTCGATCAACAACACCTTGGCGCCCAGCACCCTTCGCAGAACCGGCTTGAGCAAGGGATAATGGGTGCAACCCAGGATGAGGGTATCGATCCCGGAGCCGTGAAAATCCTTGAGATATCGTCGGGCCACCAACCAGGCCACATCATCGCTCCACCAGCCTTCTTCGATCAGGGGAACGAACAGGGGGCAGGCCTTGGCCATCACCCGCAGGCCAGGTTTGCGTCGACTCAATTCCCGAGTGTAAGCCCCCGAGGCGATGGTCGCCTCCGTGCCGATGATCCCGATGCGTCCGCTCGGACTGGCCTCGGCCGCGGCCCTGGCCCCGGGCGCGATCACGCCGATGACGGGGACCGCGACGGCCTGGCGGATTTGAGGCAGCGCCAAGGCCGAGGAAGTGTTGCACGCCACCACCAAAGCCTTGATTCCGCGACGGGCTAAAAAGCGCGCCACGGCGACCGAATAGCGGGCCACGGCCTTGGGGGATTTGGAGCCGTAGGGCACGTGGGCGGTATCGCCGAAATAGACGAGATTCTCGCCCGGAAGTCTCTCCTCGAGCGCCTTGAAAACGGTGAGGCCTCCCACCCCCGAATCAAAGACTCCTATCGGCCTATCTCGCATCGGCGGTCACGGCGGGGGCCGTCCATCCTTGTCGCTTGGCGAAATCCAGTATGCCGGCGTAGATACCATCGGTCAATTTGCGCCTGAATCTCCGGGAACCAAGGCGGGCCTCGTCGCGGTGATGGGTGATATAGGCCGTCTCGACCAGCACAGCCGGAGCATGCGTGCCGCGAAGGACGTAGAAGGCGGCTTGGCGCACGCCGCGATTGGGGATGTCCACCCGCTGCCCCAGCTGACGGACCATCAGGCCCGCCAATTCCGAGGCTGCGTTTATGTTCTCGGTCTTGGTGAGCTCTCCGAGTATCAGTTCGGCGGAGATATCGGGCACGGTCTTGCCCTCCAGCTCCAGCACCGAGTTCTCGAAAGCGGCCAATTGTTCGGCCTCGGGATCGGACGCCTTTTCCGATAGAAAATAAACCTCGAAACCAGAGTCCCTGCCGCCCTTGGAGGCGTTGCAATGCAGAGAAATGAAGAGGTCCGCACCGAACTCGTTGGCCATCTGGGATCTCTCGGCCAGGGGGATGAAAGTGTCATCTTCCCGGGTCAACTTGACCTCGAAAGCCTTTTCCTGCCTGAGCAGCTCGGCCAGCTCCTGCGCGAACGCGAGGTTGACATCCTTTTCATAGGATCCTCTCGGTCCGATCGCGCCCGGATCATTGCCTCCATGCCCTGGATCGATCATGATCCTTCGGGCCACCCGAGCGGCGACAGGGCTTGAGGCCGGCTTGGCCGGTTTAGCGCTCATTCGCGCCGGGATCGCCGCCTGAACGGCCGGCAGCCCGGCCGAAAGCATCTCTTCGTCCCGGTAGAAATCCACCGCGACCCGGCGAGGTTGGCTCAACTCCTGAACCCTCCACTTCACATCCGGCCCGCCGACGCGAACGGCGAGTTTCGCCGCGTTGCGACCTTGCGAGAGAGTGTAGCCCGAGACCAAGCCGTCTCCGATCGTGCTCATCTCCGAGGAAGGTATGCGTCCCAGAGGGAAAGACAGCTCCAGGCCTCCCACGCCCCTGCCGGAGGCGCCGTAAGAGATCTCCGGGGCCAATTCGAGGGTGATCCTGGTGAAACCCGGGTAAGAAAACCAGCGGACCGACCCCACCGAGCTGCGCCGCTCGACGCTCAACAGGCGCGTGCCGGCCCTATAGGAGCTCTCCATCCCGGCCCAGGCGGAAAACTCGGGAGTCAGGAAAAAGGTGAGCGGAATGAAGGCCCGGGAAGTCCTCACGATCACCGGAGCCTCCAGCTTGACGATTTTCTCGCCGACCTGCACCGTGTCGGAGTCGACCAGGAATTGAAGCGCCTTACCCCGCAGGTTGATCTGGACCTTGCCGGAGACGGGATACCAATAGACCTGCCCTCCATAAAGCGGGCCGGCCTCCTTGGCGTCGAGGTATACCCGGTCGGCGACGCGGTAGACCGAGACCGAGCCGTAATAACGGTCCGAAACGATCGCCGAGACCTGGTCCCAGCGGGCGACGGCCTTATCTTGGGCCGGCGTCGCGGCCGCGGGCGGCAGAGCCAGGAGCGGAAGAAGGAGCAGGAACCTCATTCCAGTATGATCCTGTAATCCTCCCATTGAAGCTGCGGATCGCTCTGTATCTTGACCGAACGCTGCACGTTCTTCTCGATGATGACCTGCTGCGAACGGAACGCCTCGGCCAACAGCGGATGAAGGAGTATGCGTATCTGGCCTCCGGGACGTCCGGCCGTCATCTCGTAGATCTCGCGCTGGATCCGGATGCGCATGGTTTCGGCGGAAAGGACCCTCCCCGAGCCCTTGCACTGCGGGCATTCGTCCGTGATCAGGCTGACGGTGGACTCCCTCTTGCGCTCGCGGGTCATCTCGATGAGGCCCAGGCGGGTGATCGGCAATATCCTGATCTTGGCCCGATCGTTCTTGACCGCCTGCTGGAAAGCTTCCATGACCTTGTTCCGGTTGGAGGCCTTCTTCATGTCGATGAAATCGACCACGATGATTCCGCCGATGTTGCGCAATCTGATCTGGTGGGCGATCTCCTGGGCCGCCTCGATATTGGTCTGGGTCACCGTCTCCTCTTGCGACTTGGAGCCGGTGAAACGCCCCGTGTTGACGTCGATGGCGCACAGGGACTCGGCCTCTTGGATGACGATTGAACCTCCGTTGGGAAGCTGCACCTTCGGCTTGCGCAAGTTCTCTATCTCGTTCTCGAGATTGAAGGCCTTGAATATGGGCGTCTTGCCGTCGTAATAACGGACCCTCTCCTTGAGCAGCGGAGATATCTCCTCGACGAACTGGGTGACATTGCGATAGGACTCCTTGTTGTCGATGAGATAGACATAGACTTCGTCGGAGAGGATATCCCTGGCCACTTGCAGCGTGAGGTCCAGATCCTTGTGCAAGAGCGCCGGCGGCGGCATGGAGTCGAAGCGTTTTTGTATTCCGGTCCAAGTGGCCATGAGATACTTGACCTCTCGCTCGAGCTCTTCCGCCGAGGCTCCCTCAGCCTCCGTGCGGACAACCATGCCCTTTCCTCCGAGGTGCTTGGCCGCCAGAGGCGTGACGATGGACTCCAGCCTCCGGCGCTCCTGGACATCCTCGATGTTCTTCGACAAGCCCACCGCGGTCTGGAAGGGAGTAAACACGAGGTAGCGGCCCGGAAGCGAGACATCCATGGTGATCTTCATGCCCTTGGTGCCAATCGCCTCCTTGGCGACCTGGACTATGATATGCTGGCCTTTCTTGAGGGTCGAGTCTATCGAGGCGCCTCTCTCGCCGAGCACGTCGGAGATGTAGAGATAGGCGTTCTTATCGTAGCCTATGTTGACGAAAGCCGAGGATATCCCGGGCAGCACGTTCTCGACGACGCCCTTATAGATGTTGCCGACGATGCTCTCCTCGCTCTTGCGCTCCCAAAGCAGCTCGGTCAGAGTCCCATCCTCCAAGATCGCGATTCGAGTCTCCTCGAAGCTTGTGTTGGCCAACACCTCCCTCTTGATCGGTTTGGCCTTGGCGCGTTCATGGTGCCTGGCGGATTCGCCGGAACGCTGGCCCTCGGCCCTTGCCTCGGCGGGCTGATTTTCCCCTCTCGGGTGGCGGCCCTCCTCGCGCCTGTTTTGGCCGTCATGGCGCTGCTGCTGGCCGCCGCGTTCCTGCCGCTCGCCCCGTTTTTCCTCCGGACGGCCTTGGACCTGCTGCGGACCTTGGCCTTGCCCCTGATGCCCTTGACCATGCCCGCGCCGTCCGCGCCTTCGCCGTCTTCGGCGCCCGGAGGAGCCGGGAAGCGCTCCTTGGACGCTCTCGGGACCCGCGGGATCGGACGATCCTCCCCCTGCCGACGCGGGGCTCTCCTCCATGGGAGCCTCCTCGGGACCGGCGCCTTCCGCCACCTGCGAAGGGACGGATTGCGGTTGAGGATTCTGCCGGATCGGCTGCCGCTCCGCGGGAAGCTCCTCGCGGGGCTTGAACGGCTCGACATGCGGCGAGTCGCCGCCACTGGAAGGCGGGACTGTCTGCGAAATGTTGCTTTCTTCGTTTTCCATTAAAACTCCTAAATATCAGCGACTATAAAAGCGAATAGCGGCGCGAATAGACGTTCGCGACCACTCCCAAGGTCCAAAGCGTGATCACCAAGCTCGAGCCCCCGTAAGAAATCAGCGGTAGGGGTATTCCCGCCACGGGCATCAGCCCCAGACACATCCCCACGTTGAGCACCAAGTGAAAGGAGTACATCGTCGCCATGCCGCAACAGATCAGGAACCCGAACCGGTCTCGAGCCAATCGGCCGGCAATCACTATGCGCCAAATCAACGCCAGATACAGGGACAAGATGGCCATGGTCCCGAAGAACCCCAGCTCCTCTCCCACCACGGCGTAGACGAAATCGGTATGCCTCTCAGGCAGAAAGCCCAGCCGGGATTGGGTGCCCGAGAACAGCCCCTTTCCTACCACCCCCCCGGAGCCGATGGCGATCTGGGATTGCCGGACGTTATAGGCGGCGCCTTGTATGTCGGTTTCCGGAGCCAAGAACGCCACGAACCGGTTCCTTTGATAACCCTTGAGCTGCCGGTGCACCATGATCCCCGAAAAAAACCCAGAGATGAGAATAAGCGGGGCGACCACGAAAAAGACGGCCCGCACGTGAAACCGCGCCATGGCCGCCAGCCTCCAGGCCAGCACGCTGGCCGCGATGATGGACCCCACGACTATCCAGGTGGCCGCCCCGAAACGCGAGGTTTGAAGTATCCAATAGGCCCAGGACCCGGGACCCGCCTCCGCGTAACGGACCTGGCACAGGGTATAGAACAAAGGCATGGACAAGGCCATGAATCCGAAGCCCGTGACAGCCAGGAGATGCGCGATGCTGGCGCCCGCGCAAAAGAGCATGCCGAGAAGCACGGGGAAAAATACCAGCGTCGTCGAAAAATCGGGTTGCTTGAGTATGAGCATCATGACCGGGGCCGCCACCCCGACGGTCATGAGAACGGTGGCGAACTCATGGGTCTTGCGCGCCCTGAAATCCAAGAAGGCGGCCAATACTAGGATGGTCGAGGCGCGCGCGAGTTCGGCGGGCTGAAAGGTCATAAAGCCCAGATTGAACCAGGCCTTTTGGCCGCGCTGCGTCACTCCTACCAATAGTACCGCGACGAGGACGGCAATGATCACCCCATAAAGCACCTTGGCCTGGTCTTGGAAGATCTGATAATTGAATGTCAGGCCGAACAGGAACAACAGGCCTCCCAGCGCCAGGGCGCTCAAATGCTTTTGGATAACCTGCCCGTAATAAGGAAGCTCGTTGGCCGCCGAAAACACGGAAAGCGTCCCCATGGCCAGCAACCCGAGGGCCGCGGCGAAAAAAGCCCAATCGATCTTGCCTTTGACTCCGGTCTCAGCTCGAATCAGCATCTCAAATCACAATGCTCGAGCGGTTTCAGGCCCTATGGGCCGAGCCCCATGGGGTTCATAGCGCTTCGTGGGCGACTCTGAGAGCCCGAAATAGGCCTTGATCACCTCGCGCGCTATAGGCGCCGCCACGCTGGAGCCGTGGCCGCCGTTCTCCACGATCACGGCCAACGCGATGCTGGGAGCCTCCCCCGCCCGGGACGCGTAAGAAACGAACCAGGCATGATCATCCCCAGCAGGATTCTGCGCCGTGCCTGTCTTACCGCGCACGTCGATCCCGGCTATGGCGGCTGCCTTGCCGGTGCCGGAGGAGATCACCATCTGCATGGATTCCTGCACGTTCATCCATGTTTCCTCCTTCAAATTGATGGAGCCGAGTCTTTCCGGAAGTTGGACATAGTCCCCCGAGGCATAGTTGATCCTCTCGGTGAAATGGGGCCGCCAGAGAGTTCCCTTATTGGCTATAGCCGCGGTCATGACAGCCATTTGAATGGGCGTGGCGAGCAGCTCTCCTTGTCCGATGGAGAGGTTGGCCGTCTCTCCCTCATACCAAGGCCCGCGGGCCTTGGGCCGGCTCTCGGGGCCAAAGAGATTCCCCTTCTTCTCGCCCTTGAGCGCGATGCGCGTCAGTTCGCCTAGGCCGAACATCTTGGCGTATCGCTCGATAAGAGACGCTCCCGTCTTAAGACCCATTTGATAGAAATAGACGTCGCAGGATTTGGCCATGCCGGTGAGCCAAGACACGTTCTTGTGTCCTTTATGCTCATGGCAGAGGAACACCCTTCGCCCGAGCTCGAAATAACCGGGACAATAGATGCTTTCCTGCGTGCTGAAGCGGCCCTCATTGAGCCCCGCGGCACCGACGATGAGCTTGAACGCCGATCCCGGAGGGTAGGCCCCGGAAATGGCGTGATTGAACTCCGGAAGGGTCGCGGCCGTTCGTTTGACTTCCTCCGGATCCGAGGAAAGCAGGGCGTTAGGGTCGAAGTCGGGCGCCGAGGATAGGGCAAGTATGGCGCCGTTGCGCGGATCGAGGGCCACAACCGCCCCCCGATTGGTCGCCGACTTCCTCAGCCCCTCATCCGCGGCCCTCTGCACGGCCGCATCCAGGGTGAGGTAGACATTGCTCCCTGCAACCCAGTCGATGCGTTCGAGCATCCGCTTGAGCCTGCCCTGGGCGTCCACCTCCATGCGTATGCCGCCATCGCGTCCCCTCAACTCCTTTTCCAGGAGCTGCTCGATCCCCATCCTTCCGATTCTGGAGTCGACCCTATAGCCCTCTTTTTTCAACTGCCGCCAGCTTCGGGGATCCATTTTGCCCATATAGCCGATCAAGTGGCTGGCAAAGCGACCGAATGGATAATAACGCCGGGCCTCCACGACCAAGTCCACCCCAGGATAAATCGTCTTCAACTCCGATAGGCGGAACATGGTCTTGCTGGGCAGGTTCTCGGCCAGCCGTATCGCCGTCTCCTCTTTCACCGCCTCTTGCAGCCTCTCGAGCACCGCGCCGGGGTCCTGCTTCAATTGAATGGCCAGGTCGGCCGCCAGAGCCTTGAGCAGTTTTATGTCGGGCCTGTCCTTGCCTTTGCCCGGGAGATAAATCAACGAGAACGCGGGGCGATTCGTAGCCAGGGCCAGGCCCTTGCGATCATAAATGCGCCCTCGCGGGGCCGTCTGGTGTATCATCTGCGTCCTGTTGCGCTCGGCCTCCAGCCGATATTCGCCCTTTTGAAGGATCTGGAGCTGGATCAGACGCAGGCCCAGCATGCATCCCGCGGCGTAGATAACGGCCCATATGAAATTGAGCCTCGAGTGCAGCGCCTGATGCCCCTGGATCATCTTATTTGTAATCCATCCAAGAAACGGAAACCGCGGCGGCCGCCAGACAATTATAAAGAGGGTCCGCCAAGAAAGGGAGCCAGCCAACCCACAAGAATTGCTTCATGAAAAGGGCGCCCAAGACCCCCAAAAAGAGGAAATAGATCCATGTCATCGCGAAGACCAAGAGGCACTGGGATGGAAGCCCGGCCACGTCCACCCACCGGCGAATGGAGCCGGTGCTGTAACCCGCCAAGGTCAAGGCCAGAGCGTTGGCCCCGAAAAGATGGGCGGACATGGTGTCCAAAAAGAGGCCCCAACCGAAGCCCATACACATGGCTCGTATCGGCCCATAACGCGCCGCAATGGCGAGAGTCAGAACGAGAAGGAGTTGTGGCGCAATGCCCGAAAAGGTGAAATGGGTCGTCCACCACCAATGGGCCAGCATCGCCAAGACGAAGAACAACGGAATCCGGATGATCGGCGTCATGACGCGGGGCCCTCCGGTCCGGCTGAGAGCTTAGGCGCGGACTTCGGCTCCGGCGTGCGGGGTTTGAGCATCATCACTTCCTTGAGCCGCGATGCCTCGATGGCCGGCTTGACCTCGACGGATTGGAAGGTCAGGAAAGCGTCTCTTTCGAATAAGCCGGACACCGTCCCTATCAATATCTCGGGCGGGAATGTCGCGCTGGTCGGCGAGGTAAAAATCAGGTCCCCTCTTTCGATCGTCGCATCGGGAGGCAAATAGTTGAGAAGCAGCCTGGAGGAGCCCTGGCCTTGGAGAAGGCCCTCGA
>JACQPG010000077.1 GCA_016207665.1 Elusimicrobiota bacterium
CATCAGCATAGCCGCGTTCCCGTCGAGAGCATACCGTTTCTTACATTGTTTTTACCCACTCAGAACGGAGAAGACCCAGGATTATATAGTCCCCGAGAAGGAAGAGGGACTGCTGGCGGCTTTGCGCTCCCTGGTCTTGCGCAAGTTCCGCAAGGTCCGCGCCGTGGACGGCGTCTCCTTGAGCATAGAGGAAGGCGAGCTGGTCGGCTTCCTCGGAGCCAACGGCGCCGGCAAGACCACCACGCTCAAGATGCTCTCCGGCCTGCTCACTCCCACCGAAGGCAGCGCCGAGGTGCTGGGGCATGTGCCTTGGCGGCGGGACCCGGAATTCCAAAAGCGAATATCCCTGGTGATGGGCCAAAGAAGCCAGCTTTGGTGGGAGCTGCCGGCCCAGGAGACATTCCTTCTCAACAAGGTGATCTACGGCATGTCGGAGGCGGAGTACAAGGCCAATCTGGAGGAACTTTCCGAGCTGTTGCAGATCGGCCCGCTGCTCTCGGTGCCGGTCAAGAAGCTCTCGCTCGGGCAAAGGATGAGAGCGGAGCTGGCCCTGGCCCTTCTTCATCACCCGCGCCTGCTGTTGCTCGACGAGCCGACCCTGGGCTTGGACGTGGTCATGCAGAAGAAGGTCCGGGAGTTCATCCGAGCCTATAACCGGAAGCATCGAGCCACGATATTGCTGACCAGCCACAACATGGACGACGTGGTCGAGCTCTGTCCGCGGGTGCTGATCATCGAGCTGGGCAAGATCCTCTATGACGGAAGCCTCGAGCAGCTCATCTCGCGCTACGCGGAGAATAAGTTCATCAGCGTGATCTTCGAGAGGGAGATCGCCCTGGGCCCGCTCGCGAACATCGGGCGCGTGGTCGCCAATGGAGGCCTTCGAGCAGTGTTGGAGGTGCCCCGGCGGGAGGTCTCCCGCCGAGCGGCCGAGCTGTTGGGGTCTTTCCCTGTCGCCGACCTCACCATCGAGGAGGTATCCATCGACGAGATCGTCCGACGCATTTTCACCCAGGCTGGCGGCGGCCATGGGGATTGAGAAATACCTCACCGCCTATTCCATCGCGCTGCAGCAGGTGCTGCAGCGCAGGGCCTCCCTGCTCATGGACCGCGTGGGCGGCATCGCGGTGATCGTCAGCCTCTATTACTTCTGGAAGGCCCTGCTGGGCCAGAAATCCGAGTTCCTCGGCTATTCGGGCGAGCAGATGCTCAGCTACGTACTCGCCATGAACCTTCTTCGCGCCTTCGTCTTCACCGGCCGAGGCTGGGAGCTGGTCGGCGACATCTCCTCGGGGAGGATCGCCTCCTATCTGGTGCGACCCATCAGCTATCATGGCTATAGCCTGGCCCTGGACATGGCGCAAAAAACCGTTCATCTTTTCGCCGCGCTCTTGGAGATAGGCGTGCTCATCCTTCTCGTGCAAGCCCCGGTCTATCAACCGGCCGAGCCGGCCACCTGGCCGCTGTTCGCCGTCGCGGTGCTATTGTCCTCGCTGATCTTCTTCTTCCTGGAGTTCACGGTCAGCTCCATGGCCTTCTGGACCTCCGAATCGGGCGGACCCTTGTTCTGTTTCGAGCTATTCCTCCAGTTCGCGGCGGGCACATTTTTCCCTCTCGACGTGCTGCCCAAGAGCCTCCAAGCGGCCCTTTCCCTCACGCCCTTCCCCTACATGGTGTTTTTCCCCATCAACATCTACTTGGAACGCGTGCCGCTGGCTCAGGCCGCCCAGATCATAGGCATGCAATGCCTGTGGTTGGCCCTTTTCGCCGCCATGTCAGTATGGGTTTGGCGGGTGGGGCTCCAGAGCTATTCGGCGGAGGGCGGTTGAGGTATTTCTGGATCTGGGCGCGGCTGGGCTCGATGAGCCTCCAATCCCAGCTGACCTATCCTCTGGGCTCTCTCGGCTTCTTCATAGGCAAGCTGATTCGCCTCTTCTTCTTTTTCGCCTTCGTCATCGCCATATTCCAGCACACCGAGACATTGGCGGGTTACACGCTCGTCGAGACGGCGCTCTTCTTCCTGACCTTCAACGTCGTCGATATCGTGGCCCAGATATTCTTTCGCGGCATTTATTCGGCGCGCCGCGTGGTCACGGACGGCGACTTCGATTTCTACCTCATCCAGCCCTGTTCCCCGCTTTTCCGGATGGTCCTGTCCTATCTCGATTTCCTGGACATAGCGATCATCATCCCGGTGCTGGCGATGATCGGGCTTGTTTTCGCCCGGCTGCCTCAAGGCCTGGGGTGGGAGCGCTATGTGCTCTATATTCTGTTGACGGCCAACGGCGTGGGCATCGGCCTGGCCATACACGTCTTCGTCGCGGGGCTGGCCGTCAGGACGCAGGAGCTCGAGAACACGATCTGGATCTATCGCGACATGATGTTCATGGGGAAATTCCCCGCCGACATCTATGGGCCGGCGGCCAGGGCCGCCCTCACCTTCGTCGTGCCCATCGCGGTGATGACGACGTTCCCGGCCAAGGCCTTGCTGGGGCTGCTCTCGCCCGCCTGGACGCTTTATTCCTTCGCCCTCTGCGGGGCTCTCATGGGCTCGGCGCTATGGTATTGGCGCGACTGCGTCAGGCATTACACCTCGTCCTCTAGCTGACGATTTGAGCTTCAAATTGGGAAGGTATGGAGACTCCGGCCTAGGAGTCAGGGTTCGCCTCAGCGGATCCACGATCAGGTCAAGACGCTCCATGACGAGCTGGCCCAGCAAAATCTCGCATCCGGGGGGACCAACCAGGCAATCGGTAAGCCAGCTTCGCCCCGCGACCGTCAAAGTCGCATGACCGGCTACGTTCAGCTCGATGCGTTGATCATTGGCCAAGGTCACGACGGTTCTACCGATGGTCTCCAGACCCAAAGCCTCGACCAGGTCCTGGGGAAGCAAATTCATCACCGCTCCCGTATCAACCACGGCCTCGATCTCCTTGGCTCGTATTTCCTTTTCCATGATACGGCCCACCTTAAAAAGCACGCGGTCATCATGGTTCTCGAGATGGACCTTCGCCCTAATTTCCCCCATAGCCTTCCTCCTTAGCATGCGGGCCAGGAGACGCTCTTGCCGCGATCTGCTCCTGCCTCGAGAGAAATTACGATTGAGCCTTTGTTTTTGTTCCATCGAGCCTAGTATAGCATCCGGGGGATTGCATCGAGCGGCCCTGTATGGTTTAATGAAATGGTATCTCAATAAGAATGACGCCAAAACCCAAGATCGTCTGCGAGTGCCTCAAGGTCAGCGAGGCTCAGGTGCTCAAGGCGATACGGACCAAGAAGATCCGCTCGATCAAGGACATCATCGATTACACGTCGGCCGGGGACGGCTGCACTTGCTGCCATCCCTTGCTGAGAGAATATCTAGAGCGGGAAGGCTCGGTCGAGGACGCTACTTGTCCCCGCCCATCTGCTCCGTAAGATAATTCTCCAGCCCCAGCTCCTTGATCAGGTGAAGCTGCGACTCAAGCCAGTCCACGTGCTCCTCGGACTCCCTTAGGATGCCTTCTAGGATATCCCGGCTTCCTCCATCCTTGACCTGGATGCAGAGAGCGACGGCTTCATTGTAGGTCTTGACCCCGCCCAATTCGAGCTTGAGATCGTTTTCCAGCTGCGAGCGGACGTCCGTCCCCACCCGGATCACGTCGTAGCGCGAGATCGCCGGTGTGCCTTCGAGGAAGATGATCCGGTCGACGATCTTCTCGGCATGCTTCATCTCGCCCATGGATTCCTCGTGATGCTTCTTGGCGAGCTTCTTATAGCCCCAATTGGCGCACATTTTCGCCTGCACGAAATATTGGTTGATGGCGGTCAGCTCGATCGTCAACGCCTTGTTCAAAGCCTCGATTACCTTGGCATCACCCTTCATGGCGCACCTCGTTCCAAAGATTTGTAAGGTTAGAGTCTAACATTTCTGGCCGCGCCTCTCTCAGCGCCTCGCGACCAGCGCGAACCTGAAGAAGTAGCGATTGAGCCCGTCGAAGTCGCTGCGATATTCCCGCCCTCCCGACCAGGCATCGCAAAGAAGCTCGCGCGCGCGCGTCAGCTCCTTCAAACGCTTCCTCCAACGCGGATCGCGAATGGATAGATCCAACAACTCAAGGGCCCTAATCATCGCCCCGTCAAAGAGCTTGGCATCCTTGTCCTTCCAGCGCGAGGCGCGGCTGATCTCGCTGCCCACATTGCCCAGTTGTTGGGCCAGGGTGAGTTGGCCCCAGCGGCCAGCCGCCAAATCGGCGTGCCGCGCCGTCATGGCCGCTCGATAATCATGCTTTCGACGATTTCCCTGATGCGCGCCTGCAACCCGGGATCCTCCACGCCGCGCGAGCGGTTATTCTGGGAGGGCCTGACATTGATCATCGAATCGAACTCGACCCTGTCGTTCCCCTTCTTCTCGGGGTAGATATTGATGCCCCAAAGATTACCTTGTTCGGACCCGTCCTCCAGAAGCAAGGCTTCCTCATCGGAATGCAGCTCGCCGCCGAGGGCCAATATTCCTCTCTGGACATCCACCGTCGCCTTGATCATGTCTTCGAATTGATCTTTGGCCATCGCCGTCACTTCTTCGAGTGAAATCGGCTTTCTAACGATATGTATTTCCATGCGGGGAGCCGCTCATGGGTATTTTCCCATTTATGGCATCAAGGTTCAACTTGCTCTTGCGGCGATGTCATTTAACTTTCAAAAGTGAACCGTTTTTTAGGGATTTAACGCTGAAAAGTGAACTCCTTCAAAAGTCGTTTTTCTCCCTCGCCGCGAACCACTGATCCATTTTTGTTTTTTTGAAGGTTTTCAGCCCGCCGCTGTTGGCGGGATGAAAACCCCGGCCCCGACTCTCCGGTCG
>JACQPG010000073.1 GCA_016207665.1 Elusimicrobiota bacterium
TGAACAACAAGATCCGCGTCATCCAGCGGCGCAGCTACGGCCTACGAGACGAGGAGTACCTGCGCCTCAAGGTGCTCACCTGCATGCTCGATCCGATCTGAAATCAGGTCAAAATCACCCACTCGCTTTGGAGAAGACCCATAATCCTTTGAAAGCTCCTGAGTGCGTATGGAGATCATCGCCGCCGATCCATTTTATCATTTACCCATCGACGGTCCGGCGGCGCTCCCGTCATAAATGCTTCAATCGACCCATGGACATAAGGCACATGAGGAAGAACAAGCCTGAATGGTTGATCGCTTTGGGCCTGCTCGCGGCCGTCTCGATCGTGGGGGCCCTGCTGCCATCGGCGGCGCCCTCCAAGACCGGCGGGCCTATCAATCCCGGAGACGTGGCCTGGATGTTGACCGCCACCGGGCTGGTGCTGCTGATGACGCCGGGGCTCTCCTTTTTCTATGGCGGCATGGTACAGCGCAAGAACGTCATCTCCACCATGCTTCAAAGCTTCATCGCCATGGGGGTCTTGAGCGTGCTCTGGGTTGCGGTGGGTTTCAGCCTGGCCTTCGGCGACAGCTTCGGCGGCTTGATCGGCGATCCTCGCACCTTTTTGATGTTCCGGGGCGTGGGCGGAGCCACCCATTCGGAGCTCTCTCCAACGATACCGCTCGCTCTCTTCGCGGTCTTCCAGCTCAAGTTCGCGATCATCACTCCCGCTTTGATCACGGGCTCTTTCGCCGAGCGCGTTCGTTTCTCGAGTTATATGCTTTTCATGACGCTATTCGCCCTGCTCGTCTATTGTCCCCTGGCCCATTGGACCTGGCATCCGCAAGGCTTCCTGCGTCAATGGGGAGTCCTTGATTTCGCCGGCGGGACGGTGGTGCATATGTCGGCGGGCTTCGCCGCGCTTGCGGGGGCTCTTTTCCTAGGCCGGCGCAAGGTGCATCTGGCCAGCGAGGCCACCGCCCCGGCCAACATCCCTTTCGTGCTGCTGGGGACGGGAATGCTCTGGTTCGGCTGGTTCGGGTTCAACGCCGGCTCGGCCTTGGCCGCCAACGAGACCGCCGCCCTGGCGTTCCTCAACACCAACACCGCCTCGGCGGCGGCGATGCTTTCCTGGGTCTTTTTCGACGCGGTCCGTGGACGGCGGCCTTCCGCCCTGGGGGCCTCGATCGGCGCGGTGGTAGGGCTGGTCGCGATCACTCCGGCGGCAGGCTACGTGACCCCGGGCCAAAGCCTGCTCATCGGCGCCGCGGCCAGCGTCATCAGCAATCTTGCGGTGCATTGGAAGAGCCGCTCCGCGCTTGACGACACCTTGGATGTCTTTCCCTGCCATGGCGTCGGGGGCATGGTCGGGATGGTGGCGACCGCCGTCTTCGCCGCGCCCTCCGGGCTGATGCACGGCGACGCGGGCCTGTTTCTCGTCCATCTCAAGGCCCTAGCCCTGGTCGGCGCTTATTGTCTGGCGGTCTCCTTCCTACTCTACAAGCTGACGGACGCGCTCATCACCCTTCGGGTGCGGCCCGAGCAGGAGGATTTGGGCTTGGACCTAAGCCAGCACGCCGAGCGTCTCAGTTAGCGGCTGTTTTGGCTTTGATGCGGGTCACGGCCGCCTCATCGTAGGAGGGGACCACGAAATCCGGCTTGTGCGCGTAGTCCCAGAATTTGGCCTCGGAAAGGTCCGGCTTGCCCGCCTGTTCCCAGGCCCCCCGCCAGAGCCGCGCCAGCACCGCCGAGGACTCGGCCAGCTGCTCGACGATCATGGGGCGAAAGGCGGCCAGGGCTTCCTGGGCGGGCTTGCGCTTGGCCGGGCTCTTTCCCTTGCTTCTTTCGAGTATGAGCTGACCGTCGAGCCTCTCGAGCTCGCCCAAACGAGCGAAGGCGCGCTCGGATAGCAGGCGCGTGAGATGGGCGGCCGGCCGGGAACCGCCGCTGGAGAACTCTTGCTCGAGCTTGAGGCTGGCGAAAGACTGAGGCATGCCCTGGTAGACGGCAGACTCGAGCCCCGGGTCGTCGGAGTCCGGCGTCTCCATCTCGAAATAGGCGTGCACCCCCGCGTGGCCCGTCTTGGCGCCATCGTAGTCATGGCTGTTGTGATAGGGCATGGAGGCATCGCCCACGAAATGGGCGAGCAGACCGCCGTAGACCAGGGCCTGATGGACGGCTCTTTTATACTCCGCCGATCCGGGAGCCGCGGTCTTGGCCTTATGAAACTCCGAGACCATAAGATCATAAAGCTGCTGCGATCGCCATATCAGCGTGCCTTCTTGGAAAAGGTCTATGGGCTTGCCGTCGATCTTGTTGGGCTTGCCGTTGAAGCGCTTGAAGGCCTCTTGATAATCGAGAGGGATGGAGCCGATGTCATCCGTCCAATAGTCCGCGTCCATGTAATGGGTGGGGCCGTTGAGGGCCGAGGTCTCCTTGTCCATATTCCTCCATGCCGTGTCCGGAACATTGGAGAGATGGCCCAGTTGAATGGCCTTGGAGCGGAAGAGCGCGGCGAGGGCTTTCTCGTCCTCCGTTCCCGTCGCGACTCTCATGGCCGCGATTCGGGCTATGGCGTGGTGGCCTCTTTCGCCCCAGGCCGCCGCCTGTGGCGCGCGCCATAGGCAGAAAGAAAGGAATATCCTGATGAACGTCTTCGTCTTGTTCATTTTCGCTCCTAATACGCGAGAGTCGTCAAATCCTTCATCCGATCGAGGTAGACTTTGCCCATGAGATGATCGGTCTCATGCTGTATGACTCGCGCCGGGAATCCCTCGTAGGTCCGGCGGAAAGGCTTTCCCTCGCGGTCCAGGCCCTCCAGCTCCAATCTCGTGTGGCGCTCGACCTTCCCGCGCAGCCCCGGCGCGCTGAGGCAACCTTCCCAGTCCCATTCGGTCTCTTGGCCGAGGAACTTCATTTCCGGATTGAACACCACCGTCAGATCTATGCCTTCGCGCCAGCGCTCGCTTCCCGGCTTAAGCCCCATGAGGAAGAGGCTCAAGCCCTCGCCGACCTGGTTGGCCGCGATCCCGACCCCTTCATAGGCCTCCATGGTCACGGCCATCTCCTCGATCAAGCGTTGTATCTCGGGAAGGCGGATTTCCGCCGGGGAAAGACGGCGGGTCTCGGCGCGCAGCACGGGATCGCCCAGCATGACCACCTTTCGCACGGCGGTATGCACCAAGGGCATAAGAGATTATCGCATAAATAGCGTTACAGCCCTGGGCCTTGACAGTGTTCGCCATGGGGGGTAAGCTGGCCAAACATGGTTGAGACGCTTGAGCATCTGATCCGCCAGGCCGCGCAGCATCCGCGCCAAACCCGAAGCCCGCTTTACAAGGAGTTGCTGCGCTCCGACACGTTTCTCCTGACCGTGGACTCCCCGATTTCAGCCGCGCAGATCACGCGCATATCTCGCGGCGAGGACACCTTCCCGATATGGGCGGACAAGGATCCAGAGCTGGGCGGGGTCTGGGTGCCGCTCTTTCCCGCGCGCGACGCCGTGGCCCAGTATGTATCCGCCAAAAGCCTGCAAGCGCCTCCGGGAAAGGAATTCCTGTGGATGGCTCATCAGCCGGGAACGATCTTTTCGCTCATGGGAGGGGTGAAGTGCTTTGCGGGCATGAGGCTTTACCTCGACGAAGCCTCATCGCTGGATATCCCATGGTCGGACGTCAAGACCCTTTCAGAGGGCCGCTTGCCCGCCGACGCCCCGGAGGTCTACGAGCTGCCCGTGGCCAAGATCGTGCTGCCGGCCGGCTCGAAGATCGCCTTCGGCGCGGTGAATGTCGGGCCGGGCGACCCCAAGGGCAAGCTGCTTTGCATCCCCGACGCCGGACATTTTCGCGCGGAGGACATCCGCAAGCTGGTGCGCCTTCCTTTGGGCGCGCGAGGAACGGCCTGGATGGCTTGCCGGCATTTTCTCCAGGTGTTGCGCTTCATCCATGACAAGGGACGCGGTTCCCAGCGGTATTGGGAGGACGTTCTGTGCTCGCTGATAGGTTTTCAGATGTATGGCGAGGCCGAGGCCCTGTGCGAATGGTTGGTCAAGCAGGGCCGGGAGATCATGGGTTGGATGGCCTTGGCCGCGGTTTACGCCAAGACGGGTCGCCTGGCCGAATGCGCCGAGCTATGCCGCGATGCCCTCTCGAAATGCCCCAAGGAATCGTCCTTCGCGGTGAGCGGAGCCAAGGCCTTGTCCAAGCTCGGACGCGAGAAAGAGGCCGCGGACTTGCTCGAACGCGCCCTCAAGCGAGCGCCCAGGGATCTGTCCCTGCTCCAGGCTCTGCGGGAAATCCGCCGCTAGGCCGGCTCGTCAATAGGGGAATATTTGCTCGAGCGTCCTTTCCTCGAAGGGAGCAAGCTTGCGCAACTCGTCGAGGGGAAGCCGATCCTTGTGGCCCAGGATGTATATGACGGTGGGCTTGCCCTTGAGGCTTTCGGCGAAGGCCTTGAGGTCCTCGAGGCGATACTTCAGGGATAAATCGAAGCGTTCCGCCCCCGGATCCCCTTTGGGCAGGCCAAGATCCTCCCAACCCATCACCGTGGAAGGTATGGAGCGGAAATGAGCCCTATTGGTGCGATATCCCTGCTCCACCATCTTGGCTGTGGACCGAAAGCGTTCCTCGGACCATGGGGGAGCCAACAATAATTCCCGCAGAAGCGCCGTCGCCTCGGCCGTTTTGTCCGCTTGGGTCTGCACCCCGCCGAAAAGCTCGGTTTGATCCCCCGAGAAGCTGACGCCGGAATACCCTCCCCAGGCCGCATAGGCCAGGGCCCGGGCTTCGCGTATCTCCTGGAAGATCACCGAGCTCATATCCCCGTCCATGTAGTTGCTATAGAACATGTAGTCAACGGCTTTGCGAGGCTCCATGGTCTCTAGAACTTCTCCCGGCGAGAAGAGCCCGATACGTGCCTGCACCATGTCGCGGTGGGTGAAATAGATCTTGTCGCTGGATGCCGGCGCATGGCGCCGCGGGGGGCGAGAGGGCGGATGGCGGTATTTGCGGTCCCGGCGCAGAAGCTGCGCGATCTCGCCGAAGGGACGGGTTCCGATATAGCCGGTACGATGCTTGAGCGTGAAAAACCCCTGGATGAGCGATTCGAGCTCCTGCAGGTTCAGGTTCTTGAGCTCCGCATCGCTTAGCTCGTGCAGGACTCCGCTTTCCTTGCCGAATCGAGCCAATTCCCCCAGGGCGTGATGCACATAGCCCGGATTGCGCTTATTGTCTTGGCGGGCTCCCAGTTCCACGTCTATCATCTTGGTCAGCGTATCGGTCGCGACGTGAGGCGACTCGAAGCGGGCGTAAAGCAGCTCCAGCGAGGGCCACAGGTTGGCCTCGAGCCCGCTGATCGACACATGAGACTGCCTTTCCCCGCAGCCGACGGACAATGACGTGCCGAGCCCGTAGAGTTTTTTCTTGTATTGCTCCGCGGGCATTTTGCCGGCGCCGGACAGTTCCAAGAGCGAAAGGGCATGGCAGAGATGCCGCTCATGGCGGCTTCCTCGCTCGAAGACGAATGACAGCGAGAAAAGATCGTTGACCGGATTGAGAGTGGCATACAGCCTTCCCGAGGGCGTCTCCCCGACCGCGTAGTCTCGGCCCTCCTCGATCCAGCGAGGATCCAGGGACGCGACGGGAGAGGCCAATATCGCGGCCGCGAAATCAGACCGGCGCTGGGCGTCGATATCGACCTTGGAGAACCGGGGCTTGGCGATATTGGGCAGCTCGGGCTTGGCGTTGCGGCGATAGACCACCACCCGGTTTTCTCCCAGGTAAGTCCGGGCCGCGTGCAGGACTTCCTCCTTGCTGACCCTTCTTAGCCGGTCCATTCTCGCGACGGTCCGCTCCCAAGGCGCGTAAGAGGTGAAGGAATAGGACATCAGTTCCGCCCGGGCGGAATTGGATTCCAGCCTTCCCTTCTCGCCGACCTCGAAATTGGTGATAACGGCGCGGATATCCTCTTCGGAGAACTCCCCGTTCTTGAGCCGCGCGACCGCCGCCATGAGCAGACGCTCGGCCTGTTCCAGGCTCTGGTCCTTCTTGGGCACGGCCCAGACCGTGAAATGCCCGGCGTCGTTATAGAAGGACGGGCTGCTGCCCGCCGCCTTGACCTGCTGCGCCTGCACCAAGGACAGGTTGATGATGCCGGCCACGGAGTTGTCCATGAGCATGTCCATGACGGCGACGGCGTCCGCGTCGGGATGCTGATCGGCCACCGTGGGCCATGCGACGGCGACCTTCTCCTCCGCCTCGAATTTGAGCTCCGTGAACTCCCGTCCGGCCGGAGGAGGCAGAGGCCAGCGCCGTTGCGGCTCGACAGGCTCGGCTTTCCAGGCGCCGAAATATTTCCCAAGCACCCGGAGGGCCTTCTCGCGTTTGAAATCCCCGGCGAGAATGATCGCCATGTTGCCGGGCTTGTAACGGTCGCTGTAGTATTGATACATCGCCGCCAGAGACGGGTTCTTGAGATGCTCGATCGAACCCAAGATCGTCTGTTGACCGTAGGGATGCTTTTTGTAAAGGCGGTCGAGCAGGCTCTCGTTGAGAGCCCTCTCCGGGTGGTCTATGGAGCGGTTCTTCTCCTCGTAGACCGCCTCGATCTCGCTCTGGAAAAGCCGGAAGACGGGCCGGGCGAACCGGTCCGATTCTACCTGAGCCCAGGTCTCTAGGCGATTAGAGGGGAGGTCGGTTTCGTAGCGGGTCCATTCGTTGGAGGTCCGGGCGTTGGTGGAATGGAATCCCAACTGCGCGTAGAGGCGATCGAACTCGTTGGGGATGGCGTAGGCGGCCGCCTTTTGATTCTCGGCGTTGATGAGCCTATAGATCTCCGCCCTTTCCTTGGCGTCTTGGGAATGGAAATGCCTCTCATAAAGGCTCATGATCCGGTCGAGATGGGGCTTCTCCTTCTTGTAATCGAGCGTGCCGAGCCGGGTCGAGCCCTTGAACAGCATATGCTCGAGGTAATGGGCCATCCCGGTGTTGTCCGCGGGGTCGTGTTTGCCTCCGGTGCGGACCGCGATCCAGGCGGTAACGCGGGGCTCCTGGTCGTTGGGACTGAGATAGAGGGTCAGCCCATTGGGCAATCTATGGATGGTGGTCTTGAGCAGATCTCCCGGAAGGGGAGAATCGAGGGTCTCCGGCATCTTGGCGCTCGCGATGACGGTTGGGGCGGCCAGCGAAGGCGGAATCAGCGCCATGACGAAAAAGACCTTCACCATGCCGGCGCATCATACAAAAATAAGTGGAGGTTGCGCGCCGTTGGGGAGGTCAAGCCTAGCAGTGCCAAGGCTAGCGGCCGCGCAACCCCCGAATTCAAGGACCGTCTACTGTATGAACAATAAGCCGTTGTCCGTGCGCGTGTCGTCGCTGGTCTCGGGCACGGTTTGCGGCGCGACCACGCGCTCTCGCACCGAAGGCCGGGCCGAGGACGTCGCGGCCCGCGAGCCGAAGCGGAAGCCCAGGCTGATGCGTTGCGTATTGCCCAGCTCGCCCATGGGCACGAAGGCGTATTCTAAGCGATAGCCGGCGTGCTGCAGCCCTACACCGCCCGCGATCTGACCCAATCCCCCATCGGATCCGCCCCCCGAGCGAGCCAGCCCGTAGCTGCCTCTCAGGGAAAAGCCGTTGACGGGGGAGAATTCCGTGCCCAGGCTCAACTGGGTCTGGCGATCATGCGGAAAATGGTTGAAGCCCGCCGCCACTTGCATGGAGCCCATGACCCTTATCGAGGCTCCCATCCCGACGCTGAGAGGCAGGGGATCGGCCCGCTCCACGAATTTCAGGCCGGGGCTTGCGCCGCGCAGAAGCAAAGACCCAAGAGAGCTATCCCGGATGCTGTTCCTCGCGAAGGGGCGTTCATCTTCATGCCGGTAGTTTAAAAGGGGAATCTCCCAAAATCGAGAAAAAAACCCTTAAAAACAGGGTTATGAGAGGGTAAAGGGTCGCTTAGATATACTTGATCAATTTAGTCAACTATGTTACACTCTCAAAGAGAGCAAGAGAGAACATTATGCCTGAGCAGCAGGACGCGCTAAAGAAACTGACCAGCGGGGACTATAAATACGGTTTCGCTTCCGATATCGAGGCGGACCAGGCCCCTCGCGGCTTGTCCGAGGATGTGATCAGGCTCATTTCAAACAAGAAAGGCGAGCCGGCATGGCTTCTGGAATGGCGGCTCAAGGCGTATCAGCATTGGCTCAAACTGCGGGAGCCCCAATGGCAAAACCTCCATTTCCCCAAGATCGATTATCAGGACATCATTTATTATTCGGCGCCTAAGCCCAAGAAACTGCTCAAGAGCATGGACGAGGTCGACCCTGAGATCAGGGCGACTTTCGAGAAGCTGGGTATCCCCTTGGAGGAGCAGAAAATGCTGGCGGGAGTGGCCGTGGACGCGGTTTTCGACAGCGTGTCGGTCGCCACGACTTATAAGAGGACTCTTTCGGAGCTCGGCATAGTGTTCTGCTCCTTCTCCGAGGCGGTGCAAAACCATCCGGAGCTCGTGCGCCGGTACCTGGGCTCCGTGGTGCCGTACACGGACAATTTTTTCGCCGCTCTCAATTCCGCCGTCTTTTCCGACGGCTCGTTCTGCTATATCCCCAAGGGAGTGCGTTGCCCCATGGAGCTTTCCACTTATTTCCGGATCAACGCGGCCGAGACCGGGCAGTTCGAGAGAACATTGATCGTGGCCGAGGATGGGGCTTATGTGAGCTATTTGGAAGGCTGCACGGCTCCCATCAGGGACAAGAACCAGCTCCACGCGGCGGTGGTCGAGCTCATCGCGCTCGACAACTCCCAGATCAAGTACTCCACCATCCAGAACTGGTACCCGGGGGACAAGCAAGGTCGGGGCGGCATCTACAACTTCGTCACCAAGAGGGGGAAGTGCAAGGGGAGCAATTCCAAGATATCCTGGACCCAGGTCGAGACGGGCTCGGCGATCACCTGGAAGTATCCGAGCTGCCTGCTGCTGGGGGATAACTCGGTCGGCGAGTTCTACTCGGTCGCCCTGACCAATAATTATCAGCAGGCCGACACCGGCACCAAGATGATACATGTGGGCAAGAACACGCGCAGCACCGTGGTCTCCAAGGGCATCTCGGCGGGGCATGGGCAGAACACCTACCGCGGCCTGATCAAGATCGCCAAGGGGGCCAGCGGGGCGCGCAATTTCTCACAATGCGACTCGCTGCTCATGGGAGACTTGTGCGGAGCCCATACCTTCCCCAGCCTCGAGGTCAATGAGCCGACCGGACAGGTGGAACATGAGGCGACGACTTCCAAGATCGGGGAAGACCAGCTGTTCTATTGCCGCCAGAGGGGGCTTTCCCCGGAGGACGCCGTGGGGTTGATCGTCAACGGGTTCTGCAAGGAAGTCTTCAAGGAGCTGCCGATCGAATTCGCGGTCGAGGCGCACAAGCTTTTGAACATCAGTCTGGAAGGAGCGGTGGGTTAAGATGAGCTTGCTAGAGATCAGGGATTTGAAGGTCCGCGTCGGGGACAAGCAGATACTAGGAGGCATCGACCTGAAGGTCGAGGCGGGACAGATACACGCCATCATGGGTCCTAATGGATCGGGGAAGAGCACGCTGGCCCATATACTGGCGGGGCGGGAAGGCTTCGTGCCTACCGGGGGCTCCGTGAGTTTCGACGGGAAGGATCTCCTGGCCATGGCCCCCGAGATCCGGGCCCGAGAGGGCGTGTTCCTCGCCTTTCAATATCCGGTCGAGATCCCGGGAGTGAGCAACAAATATTTCCTCAAGGCGGCCTACAACGCCATACGCAAGCACAAGGGGCTCGAGGAGTTGGGAGCGGGCGCCTTTCTCAAGCTGATCAAGGAGCGGGCCAAGCTCGTGGAGCTCGACCCGACTCTGCTTGATCGTCCCGTCAACGAGGGGTTCTCCGGCGGCGAGAAAAAGCGCAATGAGATACTCCAGTTGGCCGTGCTCGAGCCCAAGCTCGCGATCCTCGATGAAACCGATTCGGGCCTCGACATCGACGCGCTGAAAGTGGTGGCCTCCGGGATCAATGCCATGCGGCATCCCTCGCGGTCCTTCGTGGTGGTGACCCATTATCAGAGGCTGCTCGATTATCTGGTGCCCGACGTGGTCCACGTGCTGGTCAACGGCCGTATCGTCAAGTCTGGAGACAAGAAGCTCGCCTTGGAGTTGGAAGAGAAGGGCTATGGCTGGATCGAAGCCCAGGATCGGGAGAGGGTCGCCCAGCCATGACGGAGCCCGGGGTCTTGGCCGAACTGCCGGAAAGCGGAGCGATTTGGCTTCGCGACCTGAGGCGCGACGCCCTGGACCGTTTCTCGAAGCTGGGGCTGCCCGGGCCCTCGGAGGAGGACTGGCGTCATACCTCCGTGGCTCCGATAGCCGAGGGCCGCTTCCGGCGGGCCCGTCTGCCAGAGGCCTATCCGGAACCGGCCTTCCGGGACTGGAGCGGCTCCCGGCTGGTTTTCGTCAATGGCCGCTACGTTCCCGGTCTTTCCTCCGCGCGTCCCGGGGCCCGCGTGGTCCCCATGTCGCAAATGCTGCAGAAGGATGGAAAGGAGTTGGAGCCTTGGCTCAAGGAGACCTCGGCTACGGGGGCGTTTGCGGCCTTGAACACGGCCCTTTTCGAGGATGGCGCCTATATCGAGATCGATGGCTCTCCGGTTGAGCCGGTGCATATCGTATTCCTCAGCGCCGCGCAAGGCGAGCCCGCCGCGGCGCATGTGCGGGTCATGATCAGGCTTTCAGCCGGCAGCCGGGCCGTTATCGTGGAGGAGTATCTTTCCCCGGGAGGGACATCGAACTGGACCAACTCGGTGGCCCAGATCAAGCTTTCCGAGAACGCGAGCCTCGAGCATATTCGAGTGCAGCGCGACGGCGCCGAGTCCTTGCACGTGGGATTGACCGAGGTCAGGCAAGCTCGGGACAGCCGCTATGCGTCGCGCGCCTTCTCTTTCGGGGGCCGTCTGGTCAGGCATGATCTCGATGTGCGCCTGGAGGGCGAAGGGGCCGAATGCCAGCTCGACGGCCTTTATTTCCTCAAAGACTCGGATCACGTCGACAACCACACCCGCGTCGATCATGCCAAACCCCATACGACCAGCCGCGAGCTCTATAAGGGCGTTCTCGACGGCGTTTCGCGCGCGGTATTCAACGGCGCCATCGTGGTCCGTCCCAACGCCCAGAAGATCAGCTCGGTCCAGTCGAATAAAAACCTATTGTTATCGAGCGAGGGCCTGGTGCACACCAAGCCGGAGTTCAAGATCTACGCCAATGACGTGCAGTGCAAGCATGGGGCCACGATAGGACAGCTCTCGTCAGAAGCGCTATTCTATCTGCGCTCGCGCGGCATCGACGAAACGGAGGCGCGCCGGCTGCTCGTTTACGCCTTCGTCGGCGAGATGGTTTCGCGGGTGGGGATGGCCGGGCCGCGCCAAGCTTTAGCGGAGGAATTATGGGGGGGCTGATGGATCTCGAAGGGATTCGCGCAGATTTCCCGATACTCAAGAGGCTGGTTCACGGCAAGCCTTTGATCTATCTCGATAACGCGGCGACCACCCAGAAGCCCAGGTCCGTGATAGACGCATTGTCGCGCTTCTACGAGAACCATAACGCCAACATCCATAGGGGCGTGCATACCCTCTCCGACGAGGCGACGCAATTGGTGGAGGAAGCGCGGGCCAAGACGGCGGCATTCATCGGCGCGTCCAAGCCGCAGACGATCGTATTCACGCGCAACGCGACCGAGGCCATCAACCTGATCGCCTACGCTTGGGGCCGCAAGTTCCTCGGCCCGCAGGACGAGGTGCTCTTGACGGAGATGGAGCATCATTCGAACCTGGTCCCATGGCAGATGCTTTCCCGAGAGAAGGGAGTGCGCCTGCGTTTCGTGCCCATGACGGCCGATGGCCGGTTGGACGTGGAGGCCGCCGGGCGCATCATCACGCCCAAGACCAAGCTGGTGGCCTTTACCGCCGCCTCCAACGTGCTGGGGAGCTTGACTCCGGTCGAGAAGATAACGGCTCTAGCGCGGGCCAATGGGGCCTTGTCGCTCGTCGATGCCTCGCAATGGGCGCCGCACAGGCCTATGAGCGTCTCCGCCTGGAACTGCGATTTCCTGGCCTTCTCCTCGCATAAGATGTTGGGTCCGACTGGCATCGGGGTGCTCTATGGGCGCGAGGAGCTGCTCGACGCCATGGACCCGTTCATGGGCGGCGGCGACATGATCTCGCGGGTGTTCCTGGAGCGCTTCACGCCCAACGTCCTTCCGCATAAATTCGAGGCGGGGACTCCCAGCATCGCCGACGCCGTAAGCTTCGGCGCGGCCCTTGATTATCTGACCTGCGTGGGCCTCTCCCGGATCGCGGCGCATGAGGAGAGCTTGACGCGGCGGGCCCTGGAACTTTTCAAGGCAGAGCCGGGCGTGCAGGTCTATGGTCCGCAAGATACGAGCGAACGGGGGGGGGTGATCTCCTTCAATATCGAGGGCGTGCACGCGCACGACGTGGGCACGGCTTTCGACCTCGAGGGCATCGCCATCCGGGCGGGGCATCATTGCTGCCAGCCTCTGATGATGAGGCTCAAGGTTCCCGGGACCGCCCGCGCCAGCTTTTATCTTTATAACACCCTGGAGGAGGTCGAGGCCCTCGTCGCCGCTCTGCGCAAGACGCGGGATTTCTTCTTGCGGCGCGCGGCCCCGGTGGGATGATGTCTCGGCCAGGCGACTCGGAGCTGCAGGATCTCTATAGGGAGTTGTTGCTGGATTACTCCAGCAGTGCTTCCCACAAGGGCTTGATCAAAGGGGCCGAGCTCCACTCTCATGGGATCAACCCGGTCTGCGGCGACGAGATCGAGTTGACGCTCAATACCAAGGCCGGAGCGATCGACCGCTTGAGGTACGAAGGGCATGGCTGCGTGATCAGCCAGGCTTCCTGCGCCATGATGGCCGAGTCCCTGGAAGGGTTAAGCGTGGAAAAAGCCCGGAGCCTGGCCTCGGCTTTCAAGGAAATGATGCTTTCGAAGGCCTCCCTGGAGAGCCTTCCCGCGGAGCTTGAGATCGTGCGCGCGCTCGAGGGCGTGAGACGGTTTCCTATGAGGGTCAAGTGCGCCACCTTGGCTTGGAACACCTTGCTGCAGATGCTCGCCGGGCCCAAGGGGCACGCCGCCGAGTTCCAGGAGGTGGAAGGGTGATTACGTTCAAGTCGGTCGGAGAGGCGCTCAGGCCGGTCTATGATCCGGAGATCCGGATCAGCATCGTGGACCTGGGCTTGATCTACGGGGCGCGGATAGAAGAGGACGACTCGGTCAAGGTGACGATGAGCCTGACCTCGCCGGCCTGCCCCTACGGCCCGGCTCTGCTCGCCTCGGTGCATGGGGCCCTAGCCAAGATACCGGGCGTCCGGGACGTGGACGTGGATCTTACCTTCAGCCCGACCTGGGATCCCAGGATCATGGCCAGCGAGGAGGCCAAGGACCAATTGGGCCTCTTTTAGCGGAGGATGCGATGAGAATTACCAGCTCCGTCGAATACGCCACCAGGCTCATGGTCGCCTTGAGCCGCGCCTTCGGGCAGACGCCCCTCTCGGCCGAGACGCTCTCCGAGACGGAAAACGTTCCGGTCGACTATGTCAATCAGATACTGCTGCGCCTCAAGAGGGCCGGCCTGGTGGAGAGCCATCGAGGCATACGCGGCGGCTACACATTGTCCAAGAGGCCCGAGCAGGTCAAGCTCGGCCAGGTGGTGCGCGCGGTGGAGGGCGAGATCTTCGAAAGCGTCTGCGGCCGTTATGAGGGAGGCAAGAAAGACTGCCACCATCAGGGCCGCTGCGGCATCTCGCCTGTCTGGAGGCGCCTGGGCGCCATGATCGAGGAATATTTCGATGGCATCACCCTGGACAATCTGATGCAAGAGCAGGGCATGCCGTGCCCAGTCAAATTGGAGGGTCTGTTCCATGAGCGTTAAGGAAAGGGTGGCCAAGGTCATCGAGAAGATCCGGCCTTATATCCAATCGGATGGAGGGGATATATCCCTGGTCGAGGTGCACGAGGACACGGGCATCGTCGAAGTGGCCCTACACGGCGCTTGCGGCGGTTGCCCCAGCGCCATGGCCACGCTCAAGGGCGGCGTGGAGCGCATGGTGCGCGAAGAAGTGCCCGAGATCAAGGAGGTCGTCGCGGTTTAGCGTATGCGGAAGGTCGACTTTCACACCCATTCCAAGTATTCCGACGGCACGACGACTCCTCAGGACATCGTCGCCCGGGCCAAGCGCGACGGGGTGGAGATATTGTTCCTCACCGATCATGACACCGTGTCCGGATTTCCCGAGGCCAGGGATGCCGCCAAGGGCAGCGGAGTGCTCCTCCATTGCGGGATCGAGATCAACACGATCTATCAGGACAATCTGCATATACTGGGATATGGGATACGCTGGGAGGATGCCGGGTTCAGGGAGAGGCTCGAGGAGTTCCAGGGCCGCAGGAGGCTGAGGATAGAGAGGATGGTGGAGGCCCTTCGCAAGCACGGCCTGGACATCTCGTTCGACGACGTGGCCGGCCAGTCCCTCGAAACCTTGGGCCGTCCTCATATAGCGGACCTCCTTCGGCGCAAGGGCATCGTTCAGAACCGCCAAGAGGCGTTCAACCGCTACCTGATCAAGGGCAAGCCGGGCTATGTCGAATCCATGGGCCCCTCCGCGGAGGAGGCCATCGCGTTGATCCGGGACGCGGGCGGCTTCTGCAGCGTGGCGCATCCGGAGACGGTGGCGGATCTCGAGGCCTTGTCCCGCTGGACGCGCTATGGGCTCGAGGGCCTGGAGGTCTATTACAGCACGCATACCCCGTCGGATATCGTGAGGTACGGAAGATTGGCCGAGAGCCTCGGCCTCCTCTGCACGGGGGGCACTGATTTTCATGGCCCGGGCAGCGGCCGGGACAAGGCCCTGGGAGTGGAGGTCCCGGACGAGGTTTACGACCGTTTCATGGACCGGCTCGCCAAGTGCTTCTGATCGCCCACCGCGGGGCCAGCGGCCACGCCCCGGAGAACACCCTGGCGGCCTTCCGCCTGGCTCTCGAGATGGGAGCTAAGGCCATCGAGCTCGACGTCCATCAGAGCCGGGACCACGAGCTCGTGATCGTCCATGACTTCGATTTGAAAAGAGTCGGACGGCTGCCTCCGCGCGGCTCCATCCATTTGACGCACTTCAGGATCGGCGATCTGGACTGGTCGGAGTTGAGGACGGTGGACGTCGGAAGCTGGTTCGACGAGCGCTTCCACGCCGAGCGGCTCCCCAAGCTTGAGGAGGTCATGGACCTGGTCGAGGGAAAGGCCGAGCTTCACATCGAGGTCAAGAAGGGGTCCAGGCAATACCCCGGCATCGAGGAACGGTTGGCCGCGTTGCTCAAGCGCCGGAGGGCTTGGGCGTGGACCGCGGTGTCGAGTTTCGACCATGAGGCCCTTTATTCCCTGCGTTCCATCGACTCCCGGGCCCGTTTGGGTTACCTCTTGGGCTTGACTCAGATCAAGACGGCTCTTAAGGAAATCAAAGAACTCAAGGCCGAGAGTCTCAATCTAAGCTCGCGCCAGGTCGATGCCAGGATGATGCGCGAGTGCCGCGACCGGGATATCAAGGTCCTGGTCTACACGGTCAATACGGAGAGATCGGCCCAGCGCCTCCAAAAAATGGGTGTCGACGGCATTTTCACCAACTTCCCGGAGATAAGGCTCCCATGAGGACCGAGGTCAAGAGCCTCAGGGCGCCCGAGCCCTCGGCCGCGGAGCTTTCCGCGGAGGCTGAGCGTCTTTTCGCCGCCGGCTTGGCCGACTTGGGTTACACCGAGCAGGACATCGAGCGCTGCGCCAAGCTGACCTGGAAGATCAACCGCCTCAAGGCCGAGCGCCGGGCCGTGATCCCGGCTCATGTCTATCAGAGGGCCGAGATCATCCACGGCGTCGCCGATTTCATCGGGGATTCCTATCGTCTCGCCAAGCTGTGCGCCGTCGCCGAATCTCGCTCCATCGTGTTTTGCGGCGTGCGTTTCATGGCCGAAACCGCCAAGATACTCAATCCCGACAAAGAGGTCTGGCTGCCGGCCGTCGAGGCCGGCTGTTCCCTTTCGGAAAGCATCACGGCGGCGGACGTCAGGCGGATCAAGGCGCTCCACCCGGGGGCCCCCGTGGCCACCTATATCAACACCTCGGCGGAGATCAAGGCCGAGTCGGACGTGATCGTGACTAGCGCCAACGCCGCGACCATCCTGCGCAAGCTCTTCTCCCGCCATCCCAAAGTGATCTTCCTTCCGGATGAGATGATGGGACTCAACCTCGCCAAGGCCTTGGGCAAGGAGCCGGGCCGGGAGATCATCATATGGAAGGGCCGCTGCATCGTCCATGATAATTTCGATTCTCAGTCCGTGGCCCTGTACCGCAAGATGTATCCCGGGGTGAAGATACTGGCCCATGCCGAGTGCAGTCCGGAGCTCGTTTCGATGGTGGACTTCGTGGGCGGCACCGGAGATATGATGAATTACGTGGCCAAGTCAAGCGCGTCCTCCTACATGTTGGTGACCGAATGCGGGCTCGGAGACTTGGCGCGCACGCGATTTCCCGAGAAGCGCTTCGTTCCCATGTGCCGCCTCTGCCCGTACATGAAGGCGACCGGCCTGGAGGGCATTCTGGGAGTCCTGGAACGGCCCGCGGCGCCTCAGCGCATCGATCTCCCGCCCGAGCTCTGCGAGAAGGCCCGCCGGCCGATCGAGAGGATGTTCGAGCTCGCGGAGGACGGCGTCAAGTCATGATATCCTGGCGTCCGTGGGGCCCCGCCGTCTTCGAGCAATCGCGGCGTGAAAGGCGCCCGGTCTTCCTCGCGTTCGGCCAGTGCAGCCCCGAACCAGGCGTGGAGAGCCTGCTTTTGGAGCGCTACATCCCGGTGCTCGTCGACCCCGAGGAAAGGCCGGATATCGCGCTGCGTTATCCCGTCCGGGACCTCGGGAGCGTGCTAAGCGAGGATGGCCGCGTGATTGCCTCTTTCGGCGAGCCGCAAAGAGGCGAGCTCATGATATCGTTGAGGCGCATCGCCGAGGGATACAACCCCGAGTCCGATAACGGCGGCGCTTCGCGCGAAGAGACTTGGTCGGGCGCGGTGGCAAAGGCCAAGCCGATCCCGGCCCTCGACCCGGAGCGCCCCTCCAGGGAGCTGGGGCGGATCAAGGGCCGCGAGCTGGAGCTTTCGGATTTCGACGCCTTCGAGCTGCTTCTTTACGCCGCCTCGGAATGGGGCGATTCGGAGGCGGCTGAGGTGGCCGCGCGAGGATTACGCCGGCTTATCGAGGCCCATCAAGGGCCCTCGGGAGCCGTGTCCGCCGCCGGACAAAAACCCACTCTCAAGGTCAACGCGCGCTGGGCGCGACTGTTATGGGACGCTTACGCCGTCACGGGACTCGAGGATCTGGCCCGGGCGGCCGCCAAGAGCACCGCATTCGTCGACGCCCGGCTATTCGATCCCGAATCCTGGGCCTTCCGCAACAGGCCCGAAGAAGATTGCTTCGATGCCGACTCCAACGCGATGGCGGCTTTGGCCATGATGAGGGCTTGGCCCCATCGCGAGCAGGCCTTGTCCCGGGTCGAGCAGGTTCTGGCCTTCTTGCGCAATAGGATGTACGATCCCGTGCTTGGGATGACTCATCGCTGGATCAAGGGCGGAGGGGCCCAATATTACGGTCTTCTGGGAGACAATGCTTGGGCGCTTTTGGCTTTTTCGGAAGCCTACTTGGCGCTAGGGGACAAGGCTCACCGCGATTTCGCCGAGTCTCTGCTCAAGCATCTCTTCCAAGAACTTTGGGAGCGGGAGGGAGGAGGATTCCTGGATCGCGTGCCGCGTCCCGAGGATCCTTTGGAGCTCAGGCGGCCTCGCTTGATCCCGGAGCTCAACGCCGTGGCTTTCGAGGGAGCCTGGAGGATAGCCGAGCTCAAGGGAGTCCCGAATTATCGGCGCTGGACCGAATGGGGGCTCAAGAGCCTCTCGGCGACGCCCGCCCCCGCCTTGGCCAGGCTTCAGGACATGCTCCTTCGCGGACGGCTGGATCTCGAGTTGGTCGGACGTCTCGAGAATGAGGACAGTCGCCGCTTGCTCGAGGCCGTCCATCGCCGTTACCTTCCCCGCAAGATCATCTCGTTCGTCGATCCCGACGACCAGGACTATATCCTAGCCCACAAGCTCAAGGCGCCGTCCTATCCGCGTCTCTTCGGCTGCGTGGAGCTCAAGCCCAAGGCCGAGGCCGATTCGCCGGAAAAAGTCCTGGCCATGCTCGCTGCCCTGTCGATCCGCTAGGCGAGGGTCGCGCTATAATGGAGTCAAGGACATCCCATGAACGCTCCAGCTTCTAAGGGTTTCTCGGCCGCTTTATCCACCGATAGGGACTGGCGTCGGGCGGTCCGGACCGTCGCCGCCAAGGCGCGCAAAGATCTGGGCGAGGGCTGCGACCTTGCCCTCGTCTTCGTCTCCGAGATATATGCCGGTCTCGAGCCGGAGCAGCTCTGCGCGGAGCTCGGCGAGGCCTTGCCCAGCCGGCTACTGTTGGGCTGCAACTCGAGCGGGGTCATCATGGGATCGCGAGAGGTGGAGCTCGAGCCGGCGGTCTCTCTGATGGCTATGAGGCTGCCCGGCGTGGCGGTGCGGCCCTTGCGCTTCTCGTCCGAGCAGTCCCACGCCGCGGAGGGGGGGCCGCGCCTGCTGGAGAACCTTGATGTCTACCCTAGCGACGCCCCCAAGTTCATACTGCTGGCGGATCCGATGGGCTGCGACGTCGAGAGACTGGTAAAGGCGCTCAATGAGAGTTATCCCGGCAGCCCCATGGTCGGGGGGCTGGCCTCGGGCTTGGCCGTGGGCCGGCCCAATTGGCTCGTGCTTGATGGGCAGGTCTGCCGCCAAGGTGCGGTCGGAGCGGCGCTCTGCGGGGATGTGGAGCTCGATATCGCGGTAGCCCAGGGTTGCCGTCCCATCGGCTCGCCGCTCATCATAACCAAGGCTCAGGCCCACATCCTCCTTGAGCTAGGCGGCAGGCCGGCGGTTGAGGTGCTCAAGGAGCTCCTCGGGTCTCTGCCGGTCAGGGATCAGGCTTTGGCCAGGCACTCGCTCTTTGGCGGCTTGGTCATGAATGAGTATAGAGACCGCTTCGGGCGCGGGGATTTCCTCGTGCGCAACATCATCGGCTATGACGCGCAGAGCGGCGCGCTCATGATAGGGACCCAGCTTCGGCCGGGACAGACCTTCCAATTCCAGCTCAGGGACGCGGAGACCTCGAGCGACGATCTAAGGGCGCTGCTTGGACGGATCGGAAAGGTGGATCGGGGCGAGAAGGGAGCGCTTCTTTTCAGCTGCTGCGGCCGAGGCCGCGGGCTTTACGGAAAGCCCGATCACGACTCTGGCTTGGTGCAAAAAATGCACGGGCCCCTGGCTCTGGCGGGGTTTTTCGCCAATGGAGAGATCGGCCCCGTCGGCGAGCGCAACTATATCCATGGCTACACTTCGAGCCTGGCCATATTGAGGTAGATATGACGATAGAACAACTCATCCGGAGAAGATGCCGCCCATGCTCGGGAGAGGCCAGCCCCTTGAGCCGGGAATCCGCTCGAAGCTATCTCGGCTCTTTGCCAGACTGGTCCTTGTCCGCGGACGCCAAAAGCCTCTCGCGCGATTGGGCGATGAGGGATTTCGCCGCGGCCGTCGAGCTTGTCGACGAGATCGCGCGCATAGCGGAGGCCGAGGATCATCATCCCGACATCCACTTGACGGGCTATCGCAATCTCCGCGTGGAGCTGAGCACGCACTCGATCGGCGGCTTGTCCGAGAACGACTTCATCCTCGCGGCCAAGATAGAGACGCTGCCCAAGCGATTGAAGGCCTGAATCCTATCGGCCGTTCAGGGCGGGGCCGGCTCCCATTTGCGAGAGTATGAAGGCGTAATCGAAAGCGATCTCGCGCAGGAAATCATAGCGGCCTGAGGAGCCGGCGTGGCCCGCGCTCATGTTGGTCTTGAGCAGCAGGGGGTTGGAGTCCGTCTTGAGCCGGCGCAGCTTGGCCACGTATTTGGCCGGCTCCCAATACATGACCTCGCTGTCGTGGAACGAGGTGTTGACCAGCATGGCGGGATAGGATATCGCCTTGAGATTCTCGTAGGGGCTGTAAGAGCGGATGTAAAGATAGTCCTCCTTGTTCTTGGGGTTGCCCCACTCCTCGAA
>JACQPG010000075.1 GCA_016207665.1 Elusimicrobiota bacterium
ATGATGTACCTTTGAATTCCATCGTCTCGCCCTCCTTGTCTTAGCAACAGGAGTTTAGCGAGGCGATGGCTCGTTTTGGAAGGAAAATCAGCCGCAGGATCGGCGGCCAACTGAATTTTTCAGGCTAATTCAAATGCCAAATGCCTGGAGTGCTCGCGCTGTCTCGCGGCCAAACGCGCGCGCAAGCGGCCGCGCAGGTTCTCGAAAGGAAACAGCTTGGCGGCTTCGAGCAAGAGCTCGACCGCGCCCGCGATGTCCTCGACGCGCACCTTCTCCGGCGCGATGGACTTGGCGCCCCAGCCGTTGTGATAATTGACCAAGGGTATGGCGACGCCCGAGGCTTCATAGCCGAAGGCTAGATAGGCCGTTGCCTCGCAGGTGCCGCCAGTGAGCCTCAGCCGCTGCACCCGGATCTTGCGCGGCTTGAGCTTGCTTGCCGCCAGGTCGAGAAGGGCCGTTAGATTGGGATCGAAGGCGGAGGCCTTGTCGCCCAGACGTATCACCGGTCCTTTGCCGGGTCTGGCTCCGGGCAGCTCCCGTGAAGTCTCGATGGACAGCACCGAATCCAGGAGCGAGACGTGCTTTCGGGCGATGAGATCCAGGGCGCCCACGAAGCCTACTTCCTCGGCTCGGTGAAGAAGCACGGTGAGATTGGTCTTGAGCCCGGCCGAGGCGGCCCGGCGCAGCACTTCCAGGGAGATGGCGGAGCCCATGAGATCATCGATCGAGCGGGAAAGCACCCACCGGCCATCGAGGACAAAAGGGGGAAGGTCCAGCACCGCGAAGGCGGCGCGGCGCGAAGGCGGGCGTGTCCAATGCACCTGGAATGTCCCGTCTCGGCCGCGGCCTAGACGGCCTATCCCCAAAGGTTCATTGCTTGACGGACGCGCGGGGAAGGCTTGGATCGCGCTTCCTGGCAGCAGATGGGCCGGCAGGCCGCCCATCATCCGGGCGCGGTTACCTTTGAGGTGGAAGGTCGGATGATCGATATGTCCGGCCAGGCAGAGGGCCGGCCTCGTGCCGGAGCCTTGATAGCGCAGGACAGCGCCTCCCCGGTGGACATGCACCGCGACCGAACGCGGCAGCGAGCTTCTCGCCCAAGAAAGAGCTCTTTGGAGCGCCGAGCGCTCGAAGAACGGCGCGGTCGGCACGGAGACCAGTCGCTCGAAAAGAGCGCAGACCGAACGGGCCGGCTCCTTAAGGCGGCTCAAGGCCTGGCTCCGGCTGGTTGAGCGGCAGCGAGATATCGACCCAGGAAATCCTCCATATGGGCGTAGAACTTGAGCCGGTTTTCCGGGCGCGCGAAACCATGGCCTTCGTCCTCGAAGAGAAGATAGTCGACCGGCTTGCCCCGGCGGCGGAGTGCTTCGACGATCATCTCGGACTCGGCCTTCTTGACCCTGGGGTCGTTGGCGCCTTGGGCGATCAGCAGAGGTATCTGTATGCGATCCGCGTGGAAAAGAGGGGAACGCTCCTTCAGGAACTCCGGCTCTTTGTCCACGTCGCCCACGCGCAGATCGAATATCTTGCGCATCGGCTCCCAATAGGGCGGGATCGATCGGATCAGGGTGATGATGTTGGAGGGTCCGACCACGTCGACCGCGCAGCAATAGAGCTCGGGCGTGAAGGCCGCGCCCGCCAAGGCCGCGTAGCCCCCGTAGGAGCCGCCGTAAATGGCCACGCGCCTGGGATCGGCGAATCCCCGCTGCACGGCCCAATGCACCGCGTCCGTGAGGTCATCCTGCATCTTCGCCCCCCACTGGCGGTCGCCCGCGTGCAGGAAACGCTTGCCGAAGCCCTGAGAGCCCCTGAAATTGACCTGCAGCACCGCGTAACCGCGATCGGCCAGCCATTGAGTCTCGGGATTGAACCCCCAACTGTCGCGAGCCCAAGGCCCGCCATGGACGTCGAGCACCAAAGGCAAGGCCTTGGGCTCGACTCTTTGCGGGAGAGTGAGATAGGCCGGAAGCTCCAAGCCGTCCCGGGCCTTGATCGTGACCGGGCTCATGGCCGAGAGCTGGTATTCCTCCAAGCGTGGCCTGGTGCTGAAAAGGAAACGGCCTTGCCGCGTCTTCCGGTCGTAGAGATAATAGCGCGGAGGCTTGCGATCGAGGTTGAATAGCACGATCCAATACCGGTCTTGCGCATCACGGCTCAGGAGGTGATAATCGCCCTCGCAAAGCTTGGCCAAGGCCTCGAAGTCGGGCTTGATCTCCTCATCGAGAATCACCCAATGCAGCCTTTCTTTGAAGAAGGCGGCGGCCTGAGCGTGAGCCCGGCGAGGATGGGTGAGGACGCCGGAGAGGTCAGCTCCCGGCCATGAGGCCAATCTACGCTGGGACCCGCCGTCCAGGCTCATCTCCCATAACACGGTGGTATCGGAGTCCAGGCTCGACTCCACGTAAAGTCCCCGGTTGTCAGCGGTAAACCCGTGGGCGGCGCCTTGATCCTCGGGTCCCCAGGACATGAATACTTTCCAGGCGCCGCCGTCGAGCACGCGCAGCTCGGTGCCGCCTTGCGGCGTGATGGCGCGGGCCGCGCGTATGCGGAAATCCTCATCGGGAAGCCAGCCCATGACGTCGCCCGGGTTCTCAAGCTCCATTGAGCACGCGCCGGAGCCCAGGTCGATGCGGTAGGCGTCGTGGATCCGGGGATCCCGGTGATTGATCCCGACCAGGACCTGATCGGGAAACCGCCAGTGAACGCCGATGATATGGGCTTGGGCGCCGGGGAAGGGCGTCAGGTCCCGGGCCGGATCTCCATGAGCGGGCGCTTGATAGAGATGCCAATTCTCGTCTCCATCCCGATCCTGGACGTAGAGGAGGCTTGCGCTGTTCTCGGCCCAAAAATAGGAGCGGATGCCGCGTTTGCGATCATCGGTGATGGCGCGATAGGGCCCCTCCACGGGTCCCGCCCAGATATTCAGCACGCCATCCTTGGGGGCCAGACAGGCCAGGCTCTTGCCGTCGGGGGATATCTGGGCGGAGGCGCGCTCGGGATTGCCGAACAGTATCTCGAGAGGTATCCGGCTCATGACCGTCCATTATCTCATATTCGGATCGCTCAAGGGCCTCGACGAGGAAACGCATTGTCTTGGGCCACCTGAACTGCTAAAATAGCAAATCGGATTTAGGCGCGTTCGTCTAGCGGCCTAGGACATCGCCCTCTCAAGGCGGAGATCACGGGTTCAAATCCCGTACGCGCCACCATTTTCACGCCAGCTCGAAAGGCTGGCGTTCGCATTTAAATAAATTCCGGGGCTATGTGGAGGTCATTCGGAAGGCCTTCACCTTCCGCCTGCCTCCAACAGCCCCGGATTCTGTGGCGAGCGGTCGCTAAACGACGTTATTTCAGGTGCTTGTTGACGAGCTTGGTCATCTCGAACATGTTGACCGTGCCCTTGCCCAGCACCGCCTTGAGAGTGGCGTCCGCGTTGATATTGCGCTTGTTCTTGGAGTCCTGAAGCTTGTTCTTGCGGATGTAAGCCCAGAGCTTCTTGACGACTTCAGTGCGCGGTAACGGCTTGCTCCCTACGATCTTGGCGAGCTCATCGCTGGGCCTGAGCTCCTTCATGAAAGCTGCGTTTGGTTTTCGTGCCATCCTGCCTCCTGGTTTGCTGCTGGTGCGAAGGACGTATTTTGGCTGTTTTCTCCGTCGTTGGTCAAGGAGATCGCTTAAAGGTCTCCAGGGCGCACCGTCTTGCGGCCATTGGACTTGGCCCGGCTCACGGCCCTGTTGATGATGTCGCGCACTTCCTTATCCAGGGCCTTGTAGAAATCCCCTGAGACGTTGCAGCCCTTGACGGCCTTCTTGGTTCCCGACTTAGAGACGATCAACTCCGCCATTTTGAGACCCCCTTACGAGTGTTTCCTTCCAATGGAGCCTATTTTTAGAAATTATTGAGATTGCGTGGCAAGGAGGAAATCTTCCACGTAGCGTATGGCCGAGATACCCGTCTGCCGCACCTCCTCGCGAATATGCGGGCCTTTGAGATCGTCGATCGAGTGCCAACGCAGCTGCTCATGCTCCCGGACCGAAAGCACGGTCTGGCCATCCCTGGCGAGGCAGAAATAGATGAGATCGATGTGCCGGCCGTGATCCGGGATATGCTCGAGCTGGACATGGTTCGGCACATGCAGGTAGAGCACGCCCTCGTTCGCGGAGTCGGGCTGGCGCTTGGGCGAGATGATCTCCGCCTCAAGTCCCGTCTCCTCCCGGATCTCGCGCAACAGGGCCTGCTCCGGCAATTCCCCTTCGTCGATGTGCCCGCCGGGCGGCAGCCACATCTTGAGCTTCTTGTGATAGAGGAGAAGGGTCTTGCCCTCCCGGACCACATAGCCGGTGACCACGAAATGCGTGGGGCTCATGAGAGATGCCGGCTCTCCACGCCCCGCCGGGAGGCGATGCGCGCTATCTCCGAGGCCGCGGCCGGATTTTCGTTGAGCACGAACTGGAAGTCCACCGCGGCCAGGGCGAAAAGACGGGTGGGCTCCAGGCATTGGACGCTGGCGGCGCGTCTTTCGCCGCCCAACAAGGCCATCTCGCCGAAGAACTCGCCCGGCCCCAAGGTCTTGATCAGCTTGGAGAAACCAAGGAAGCCCGTCTTGACCTTGACGCCGACCTTTCCCGTATAGACGATAAAGAAAGCGTCTCCCGGGTCGCCCTGCTTGAATACCGTCTCCCCCTGATCGTATTCGAAGAGCATCACATAAGGCAATATCTGGTCGATCTGGCCGACCTTGAGGGGTTGGAAAAAATCCACCTTTCGAAGCATCCCGGCCAATATCCCGAGCTCCGGCGCTCCGACGTCGATTCTCATCATCCGTCGATTTTCCCTTATTTGCCCTTGCCGGTCAAAGCCGGCAGGTTGCGCTCGAGAAAACCGAGCATGGCCTCGCTCAAGGCCCGGGGAGCGTCCAGGGGGACATGATGGAAGGCCGAGGCGATCTCCGCGGTCTCGCAGCGCGACAGGGCCTTGCGGGCCTGCTCCAGGTCCTCCCGGCTCATCACTGTGCTATTTTGGCCGCGCACGAGCAGGGTCGGAACCGTGATGGATTTGAGAGCCTTCCAGATAGGGGTATAGCGGAAATTGAACAATTGCCAATCGAATTTCCAGGTAATGCCCTGAGCCGTCTCCTTGAGGCAAAGTCGGCCCAATTCCTTGAGCTCCTGGGTCGAAAGCGTGGTGGCCGAGGGATAAAGTGCGAAGCGGGCCGCCATGGCGTCCGGATCGGAGTAATAGGGCTGCCGCAATCGCCTCCGTCGCTTCTCGAAGCGCTCCTTGCTCAAATCGGAGAATTCAGGAAGGAAATCCACGGCGATCAAGGCCTCGAGCGACGCGGGATGCAAGCTGGCGTATTCGAGGGCTATGCGGGCGCCCATCGAGTGGCCGGCCAGGATAAAGCGCGGCCAATTGAGGAATTCCCGCGCGGCCTCGATGTTTCGCACGAACAAGGCCTCGTCATAATGTCCCTCATCGAGCCAATCGCTCTCGCCATGGCCATGGAAATCCAGCGCCGCGATGGCGAGGGGACCCAGCCCGGGGCATACCTTGTCCCACCAATGGGTATTGCCGCCGCGGCCATGGACGAGCAGTACGGGAAGCCGGCCGCGGTCCTGACTCCAGAGCCGCAGGTGCAGGCGCGGCGGCCGCGTAGTCCATACGGATTCGGGCTGCGAAGCCATGGGCGCGCCCTGTTCAGGGCAGCAGCAGCGAGGCCGCGTCGCCCGGCGTGTTCTTTGGATCGACGCGCGAAGGCTTAAGCTGCCCATCGACCACGTCGAAGCGCACTCGGTCGCCTTCCGATATCTCTCGGCGGATAATGGCCTCGGCGAGAGCATCCTCCACGTATTTCTGAAGCGCGCGCTTCATCTGGCGCGCGCCGTAGGTCGCGCTATAGCCTCGTTCCAGCAACCAATCCTCCGCAGACGGGGAGAGCGATACCTCGATGCGCTTGTCAGCGATATTGGCGTTGATGCGCGCCAGAAGCAGGGCGATAATCCGCTTGACGTGCTCTGGAGCGAGGGTTTCAAAGACGATGATATCATTGATCCGGTTGATGAATTCGGGCCGGAAGCTTTGCTTGAGAGCCTCCATCACCCGGCCCTCATTGTCCGAGCGGGACTGCTCGGGCTCCTCCTTTTGAAGGAAGCCCGGAGCGGTCTTCTTCCCGATCTGCGCGGTCCCCAGGTTCGACGTCATGATCAGGATGGTGTTCTTGAAATCCACGGTCCTGCCCATCGAGTCGGTCAGGCGCCCGTCGTCAAGAACCTGGAGCAACATATTAAAGACGTCCGGATGGGCCTTCTCGATCTCATCGAAGAGCACCACGGAATACGGGCGGCGCCGCACCGCCTCGGTCAGAGTCCCGCCCTCGTCATATCCCACATAGCCGGGAGGCGCTCCCACCAGCCGGGACACCGTGAACTTTTCCATGTATTCGGACATATCGATGCGTATGAGCGCGTTCTCATCGCCGAAAAGATACTCGGCCAAGGCGCGGGCGAGCTCCGTCTTGCCCACGCCCGTCGGGCCTAGGAAGATGAAGGTTCCCACCGGCCGTTTCGGATCCTTGAGCGGAGTCCTGCTTCTTCGCACCGCGCGCGCGATCGCCTTGACCGCCGGGTCTTGGCCTATCACCCGGCCATGGAGGGACTCCTCCATGCGCGCGAGCTTGGCCGCCTCCTTTTCGCCGAGCTTGGAGACGGGGACGCCGGTCCAGACCGAGACGACATGCTCGACGTCGGATTCCGAGACTTCAGGCCGTTGCTGGGCAGGCTCGGCCGCGGGGTTTTTAGAGGCCATGAGGCGGACCCGTGAGCCGGCCTCGTCCATCACGTCGATAGCCTTGTCGGGAAGGTGCCGATCCGTGATATAACGGTCGGACAAGGTGACGGCTGCCTTGATCGCCGCGTCCGTGATACGGACATCGTGATGCTTTTCGTACTTGCCGCGCAGCCCTTCGAGTATCGCTATGGATTGCTCGGGGGTCGGAGGCTTGACCATCACGGGTTGGAATCTGCGATTGAGGGCCCCGTCCTTTTCCACATGCTTGCGGTATTCCTCCGACGTGGTGGCTCCTATGGCCTGCAGCTCTCCTCGCGACAACGCGGGCTTGAGCATATTCGACGCGTCTATCGCCCCTTCGGCGGCGCCGGCTCCCACGAGGGTGTGCAGCTCATCGATGAACACTATGACCCTGTCCTTAAGCTGCGAGATCTCCTTCATCAGGGCCTTGAGCCTTTCCTCGAACTGGCCGCGGTATTTGGTGCCCGCGACCAGCGCTCCCATGTCGAGCGCGATCACGTTCCGGCCCCGAAGGGGCTCGGGGATGTCTCCCTTGACTATCCTTTGCGCCAAGCCTTCGACTATGGCGGTCTTGCCCACGCCGGGTTCGCCGATCAAGAGGGGATTGTTCTTGCTCCTGCGCGCGAGTATCTCGATCACCCGCTGGAGCTCATCATCGCGGCCCACCATGGGATCGAGCTTGTCCTCCAGGGCCGACGCGGTGAGATTGCGGCCGAATTCCGTCAGAGCCGCGGCCTCGCTGGGCTTGAGCAAACGGAACCCGGGGTCGACGGAGACCTGGGGGGCCCGCTTGATCTCCTTGGGCATGCTCGGCAGGGAGCTGATGTGGCTCCGCGCTTCATCGGGAGGCAGTTGCCAAGGCTGGACTTCGCCGCGCAGATAATCATGAAGCAGTCTCACGACCTTGAGCAGATGGGGAGAGAGTGTCTCGCCGCGCGGATCGAATCGGGCCAGCAATTGCCGGGCCAACTCCCTTTGCTCCTCGGAGAGAAGGTCGGCCGCGCCGTTGGGCGTACCGGCGGCGGGTATGGCCTGGGCCAGATCGCGGAGGAGCACCTCGGGCACTGGCCCGAGCTCGGGATCGCTCTTCTGGCTTTCCAGTATCTTGCGCAGTGACTGGATCAATGCGTTGAAATAGAGGGCCTTGAGCTCCTCAAAGGCGCCGATGCGGCTGACCTTGTCGGATTCGGGAAGCTCCTTGAGCAATAGAATGGCGTTCAAGAAGGCGGCGGCGGCCACGGCAGAGTCATCCAGATCCGCGCTCTGGTTGAGCCGCCTCAAGCCGAGCAGGGCCATTTCCCGGACATGCTCCTCCTCGGCCGAGGAAGCCTGGTTCCACTCGATCCGGCTAAAAAGGAAATAGACCCATGTGCCCGTATTGACCTTGGCGATCTTGCGTCGTTGCGCAAGCTCATTCAACAAGTCCAGCTTGTCGATGCCAACGGAGGATGCGAAGGGCTCCACGTCTCGCACGGGAATGATCTGGCCTGGCCTGAAGCGATCGCCCAGCTGCGCGAAGAGCCGATCCGCGTGCGAAGGAGAAGCCGGTTGCTTCTCGACCACGTCGAACGAGGGCTCGTGCCCCGAGGCCATGCGTTTGGCCGCGTAGGTCATCTGTTCGAGGAGCCGAACCGTGTCGGCCCAGGCGGGATTGTCGCGGCTTATGTAGAGTTGGGGATGGCGCGTGATGATCTCGAGGTATTCCCTCAGCAGATCAGGCGCTGGCTCAGGATGCCGCTCGCCTTCGAAGTAGGCGGCATACAGGTATTTCTCGGCAGCCTTGATGTGGTCGGCCGGCTCCTTCATCTTTTTCCGGTAGACATGGTTCATCCACCGGAGCAGCTCGAGCGCCGCGTTGTTGCGCAGGCTCCGGAGCTGCGGAAGCGAGGACTCTCGGGCTGGGTCCTTGCGCGGGCTATCCTCCAATTCTTGCAAGGAGACATTGAGACCATTGATCGCCGATGCCAGCAGCTCTATCGCATTGTCGGCATTGGCCCGATTGATCGAATCGATCGCCTCGACTTCGCGCGGGTTGAGCGGCGAGGGATCGAGGAACATGAGTCCGTTGGAGAAGATCGCCAGCCGGTTCTCGTTCGCCAATTGGTCGATCACCGAGCCCAACTGCGCCCTATCGAGTCCCAATTGCTCCGCCATCGAGAGCAGGGCCTTGGTATCGAGCCACTGGGCAGGCTTGAAGCTCTCGAGCCGGGCAAGGAATTGCCGTTCCGGAGAGGGCGTTTCCCCTTCGTTGCCGCCTCCTCCGGCCAAATGCGCTAGGCCCAGCATGGACATCGGAGCGACCTGGAGAGCTAAATCAGCGCCGCCGAATAGATAGGCCAAGCCGATCGCGCCCACGCCCGCCATGGCGCCGCCCAGGGCCCAGCGCGATGAGCTTCGAGCTCCGCCGAAGCGAGGCGAAGGGACCGAGGCCCAGCGCGACAATGCCGCCGAGGCCGAACGAAAAGGCCGGCTCAAGGCGCTGCCTAGACTGGAGGGCGCTCCTGCCGGGACTCCAGGGACCTCGCTCGTGGCGTCGGAGTGGACCATCTCGGCCCCGAAGAGTTTGGCTGACTCGGCCTTGAGCGAGGCGGCGGAGGCGTGGGGATCGGCCAGGGACTCGAGAGCGGAGTAGCGCTCCAAGGATTGAAAAGTCGCCAAAGGTCCTTTGCCTACGTATTGAGCTTTCGGCGGGAGGTCCGCTTTTTCGCGAGGGGAGCGGATCGCCAAGGACTTGATGGGCTGGCCAAGAGCCGTTTTAGCGCGCTGCCAACGGCCGGCGGCGGAGGCGGAAGAAATCGGTCCCAGGAGGATCAGGACCGAGAGCCAGAGACGCAAAAAAGTCGCGAAAGGCGATGTTTGCCGAGACATGGGATGTTGTATTACCCCCCTGCTGATTGTGTTAAAGCGCTCAAGGTAGTCCAGTATATAGAATGGTCCGGATTAAAACGGGGGCCATGCGGACCAGGGGCAGGCGGGAAAAGGGCCTAGAGGGCTCTAGGCCCTAGAGCCCAGCGTAGGCCATGCGACGTTCTTGAAGCGGCGGTGCACCCAGAGCCATTCCTGGGGTCTGCGTCGGATCCAATCCTCGACCTTGAGGGCCAAGGCCGCCGTTGATTCATAGGGATCGCCGCGCCGCTCGCCCAGGTCGAGCTCGGGCTCGATCACGATGCGCACCGTGCCATCGGGCGAGCGGCTCTGCAATGCCGGCACGATGGCGGCGCCCGTGCGCTCCGCCAGGGGCCCCAGCGCGGCTAGGGTATCCACCGCCACGCCGAAGAACGGCACGGAAATCCCCATGGGAGGAGGCGCGTATTGGTCCAGAACAAAACCTATGGACTCGCCCCGGCGCAGGCCCTTGAGCACCGCGGGCATGGTGCGGGGTTGATAGGCGCAGCGAACCCCGACCGAAGCGCGAGAGGCCTCTATTTTCTTGAGCAGCCATTCGGGCTTGAGGCGCCGCGTCACCATGGTTATCGGTATTCCGGAAAGGGCGCCCGCGGCCACCATCAGCTCCCAATTAGCCAGATGCGCCGAGACGAAAAGCACGCCCTTCCCCTTGTCATGCGCGCGCCGCCAATTTTCCAGGCCCTCCAGCCGGGCGACCTGTTGGGCGTAACGGCGGTAATGGCCCGGGATAGGGGAAAACATGTGCAGTATCTCAAGCGCCAGAAGGCCGTAATGCTCGTAGTTGGATCGCAGCAGGCTGTCCCAGCGCCGCGGCCCTAGCTCGGGGAGGCAGCGGCGCATATTATCGTAAGCGATCCGGCGGCGTCTCGGGTCAAGGGCCAAAGCCAACCTGCCGAGGGTCGGTCCGAGCCAGAGTTCCAGCCAGCGGGGGAGCAGGCTGACCCCCAAGCCGAGCGTGAATAGCGCGACGCGCAAGAGCCAAGACAGCAGAGGATTCATCTCGAGCGGAGCCTTTCTCATTTTCCCTAATTTGGCGGGGGCCTTCAAGGCGGTTTGGAGCGGGGTGGAGTTATTGCTAAGATAAGTGAAGAGACGCCACCTTCGCGAGGCGGCCACCCCATGGGCCTACGAGTGCTCGCCGTAGACGACGACACGATCTCCCGGGCTTTGCTGAGAGCCATGCTCGAGGAGGGCGGCCATAGCTTGGTCGCCGAGGCGGGCAATTTCGAGGACGCGCTGGCGGCCTATCGTGAAAGCCGCCCTGATCTGGTCACCCTGGATCTTTCCTTGCCCGCCACCGATGGCTTCGAGATTCTCAAGGCTATCTTAGAGCTGGACCGGACGGCGCGCGTGGTGATCGTTTCAGGCAATCCGGACCGCAAGGTCAGAGAAAAGGTCGCCGAAGCGGGAGCGGCTGGTTTTTTGTCCAAGCCTTTCGACGAAAGTGAGTTTTCCAGCCTTATGGCGCGGTTTTCGAAGCCGGGCTGAGGTCGATCGACCAAGTTCCCGGCTCCCAGCCGGTTCTTCCCGAGCTTTTCCTCAGGCGCGCTCGTACCATCCTGGAAGCCGAGCCGAGGGCGAAGATGGGCCGGGAGCGGCCGGTGGAGGTGATCCAGGGCGGGGAATCCGGCGAGAAGGTCACGGTATAGCTTCCTCCGGCGAATAGCTTGTCCGAAAAGCCCTCGCGCCAGGATGGGTCGCGGCTGAGGCGGGAGAGGGCGTGCTCCAATCCCGCCTCGGCTATGGATTGCGCCTCGATGAGCCGCACTTCATACACCGATTCGCGCACGATGGCGCGGGCCATGTGATATATGGCGAGCGCCATCAGGCTCAAGCCGGTGAGCACGACCATGCTCAAGACCAGGCCGGAGCCGCGATGGTCAAAAGACATGGAATAGATCCACGACCTTGACCTTTTGAGGATCGGCCAGCTCGTAGTGCCCGGCTCCCGGGAAATAGGGCGGCGATTTATTGGAGCGCAAATCGCCGTCGTATTGCGTGGTCATACCCCAGCCCAAGGTTAGGTCGCTGCTGAGGGTGGGAAGGGCGTACCTGCGTATGAAGGCGCCGGTGTGCCGCACCGTGCCTTTATATTCGGAGTAATTGGCCGGGAAATTCTCGAAGCCCTGGGCGCCGAACCCGCCGGTGGGCGCCATGATCACGGCCTGCAGGGTCAGGTCCTCGGATTCGATGCCGTTGGAAATAAGTATGTTCCCGTTCCAAGAAACCAAGCCGACCACGGTAACCGAACTCGGCATGGCTCCGTTGGCGTATGTGACGGAGCCGATCAAGACCAGGTCGTCGCGAGAGGCGATCGTGATCTTGGAGCGTTGGCTGACCGCGCCCTTAAGCAGCAAGGATCCATCCACATAGATGAGAAGTTGCGGCACGGAAAGCTCGGCGACGAGGAGAGGGACCGGAACAGGGGCCGCGGCGGGAGGGCAGCTGATATAGAATGTGGTGCTTTCCACTCCTGGGCCCAGTTCATCCATCCAGATTCGGGCGTCTCCGGACACATACACTGAGACCGTGGACAGAATCACGTCTCCGGACACCCGGGGAACGAGGCTGGAGGCCGCGAATATGCTGTTGGCGTCCAGCCCCACGGGAAGATTGGGGGCTCCCGTAAACCCCCAAAAGGCGGTTTTCTTGTGCTCTTCCGCGTCGAGGCTCCCCGGAAAGGCCTGCGCATCGACCCGGATGGGATTGTTGGCGCTTCCATCAGGATGGCGGAGCGTGAAGCCGCCGTCGGTCCTGTGCACGTAGGCCGGACTGGCCGCGGTGGATATCTCGATATCATCGGCGTAGCTGGGCGATCCCGGGGGACCCGCGCCTTGGACATAGAGCGTGTTTTCGCTGTAGATCGGTCCCGTATAACTGGCGCCGTCGTAGACCGGAGCGCCGCCCAGGGCCGGCGGGAAGGTATTGAACATGGCGAAGAGATTGTAACGAGAGAGAGGGCGCTGAAGGCGTACGCTGATATTGTAATCCGGCGTGGAAAGGTAGGATTTGGCGCGGGAGACCAGCCCCGTTTTCTTGTCCGTGGAGATGATCTCGAAGCCGTAGCGCAGGGTGACGTCGTTGTAGCCCGAGCTGCCCAGCGAATAGCCGGCGAATATCAATCTGACCGTGACCGCATGCGTGGAGTTGTCGATGCCGAAAACCGCGGTCTGGCCGCCGTCGGGGCTGGCGAAATCGGTCTCGTCGCTCAGGGCGAATCCCAGCAGATTGTCCGTCCAGAAATCCGCGGGCCGCAGCGAGGTGTATCTTTGCATGTCTCCTTCGCTCATCCAGCGCACTCCCGGGCCCGAGGGTGTCCCGTTGGTCACTCGATCGCTGACATGGCTTAGGCGAAGGGCCAGGCGCGCCATTCCCAATTGTATGCCGCCTTGCGCCCCGGCCGAGCCTCCCGCAGACTGCGACAGCATCACGCTGTCCTTGCTTTGCCGCAATATCCTCTGCGCGGTCAGGAGGATGAACACGGTGATGAACAAGGTCAAGAAGAGGGCCGCCGGGATCAATATACCGTCTTCCCTTCGCAGTTGCCGCCGGACGTCAGGGTATTTGTTGGGCATTGATGACGTTCTTGAGCGTGATCCAGGCGTCCTTGGATATGCGAGCCTGTCCTTTTTCAAGCTCCAGGTGTATCCTCACCCGGCTGGCGGCCCGCGCGTCGACGATGCGCCGCGGCGGCTCGTCCGATGAGTAGAAATTGAATTCCAAGCGGGTGATGCGGCTGGCGGGCGATTGCTTCCAAGCCCTTTCCGAGGCCGGCGCCAGCGAGTTGATGTTATTCCAACCGCTGGCCACGAAGGTCTGCTCGAGTATGCGGCCGTCCGACAGCGTCAGGCGCTTCCATTCGTCGCCCGCGTCGATGGTGTCCGAGCCGTTGACGTCCCTATGGAAAAAGGTGATGGTGTGCGTATCGATGTCAGCCGTGGCGAATATCGATTTTCCCGCGGTCTGCGAGTTTGGTATCCCGTTTCCGGCCAGGCTTATCGGCGCGCTCATGGCGTTGATGATTTGCGTGGCATCCTCCTGAAGATCCGCCTCAGCCTGAGCCTGGGCCTGGCTGCGCATCAGGTAGCGCAGCGAGTTGCCGAGGGTCAGAGCCAGAAGCGACATGATCAATATCATCACTACCGCTTCAAAAAGGGTAAATCCACGCATCTCTATCCGCCCGAGGCTCCGGAAGGCTGGACGTTGATGTCGCAGAACTGATCGGCGGCGCGCGCTCCGGAGACCGAATCGCTGACCTGAAGCCGCAGGCGCACCGAACCGGTCACGTTGGACTGGAAACGGGCCTGGCGGTTGTCGAGGGAGCTGACCAGATTCCCCGCGGGAGAGGAAGCCCCGAGCTCGGTCCCATCGACTGGGTTGACCAGCATCCAGGCATAGGCGTAGTTTCCCGAGCCGCCTGAGACCGACGGCTCCACCTCAAACTCGGAGTAGGGCCCAAGCTGCGAGATTGAGTCGCTGCAAGGCAGGGACACTGTCAGCTCTGGAAAGGCGATGGTCACTGGCAAGGAGGCTGTGGCGCTTCGGCCCAGGCTGGCCGAGAATACGGTCACGGTCAGTGTCATGGTTTGTCCTAGATGGCTGCTGTCGCCGGCTCTAAGTTCCACGGTGCGTTCATCGGGATCGGCAGGAAGCTCTCCCGGTCCCGCTAAGCTCCAACTATAGGTCAGATCCGGCGGCAAGGGATTGGTGCCGAAAGTCGCGGTGGCGGCGAAGTCCTCCGATTCGCTCGGCTGCATGGAGCTCGGGCCGGAAATGGTCACGGCAAGTTCCGGAGTCCCCCCGACGGCCGGATCTATCCTGATGAAGGCGGTGGCCGCGACCGCGCGCGTTTGCGGACCCGTGGCCGGGCCGATCGGGGTCGCTCCGACGTTGCCTCCGTTGTACTGGAAGTTGTAGGTGGCCGTCATGTCGAGCTGCGTATTGCCGTTGGCGCTGATGCCCGCCGTGAAGGTTATGCGGTCGCTGGTGTTGCTTGAGGCCGGCGAGGGCGGGGTGGTATAGCCTTTATCGTTGTCTTGCAACACCCAAGTCCAGTTTCGCGATATAGGGCTGAAGCCTCCCGGAGTAAATGTCAAGATATCGATCGACCCTTCGAAGTTGTTCCCATTGCCGCTATGTCCGTAATAGCGAGTCTGGGCCTGGAATTCTCGTGAGGAGCCCTGAGGGACGCCGACCCGGTCGAGCTCTGGGGCCGCGGAGGCCGGATTCATGGATACGATCATTTGATCCGGCGCAAGCGTGACGGTCAAATCTCTTGTCTCATCGGCCGCGACCATCTGGGTGACCCGGCGCAATTGATAGAGCACGCGCCTGACCACGATTGCCACATTGCGGCTTGAGGTGGTCTTGGCGGCCGCGTTGCCCGGGAAATTGGTGCGCACCGTCAGCTCCACGGCGCCGTCGCTGTCGCTGTCCCAATTGGTCGCCAGGATGATGCCGCCTTCGGAACCCAGATCGATGGCCTGGACCTGGGCTCCGGGCACGGGAATGCCGCCCGCGTCCTGCGCCCTGACCCGGACCACTCCGCTTTTATACCGATACATTCGATAAGGCCCGAATGAAGCTGCCGCGAATCGCGACAGCGTGATGGGAGCGGCCGGATACTCCGTGAAGTAATTCGTCTTGGAGAGGTTGTACAGGCGGAATCCTGAGAATGTGCTCACGCCGCGTGCGGGGATAGGAATAGCCTGGGTCGCGCGCCCGCTTGGATTGGTCATCGGATCATAGGCGGAGTTCACGGACGGCCCATGAGGAGGTTGAGGGGGGAAGCCCGAGGGATAATCAATGCGAGCGCGCACGCCCTCCAAGGGAAGTTCACTGTCGTTATCGATGACGTCGACCGTGACCGTGCCGGAGTAGACGGGCTGCAACAGCACCGTGGGCAAGGTGTTGGCCCCGGCGCTCAGCGTCACGTCGGAGCGGGTCTCGGGCCAATAATTGGACGCGTAGAAATAGAGTTGATAGACGATATTGGTGACAAGATTGATGAAGTTGTAGGAGCCCGACTCCGGCAAGGGCTGGGTGATCACGCTCGTTCCCGTCAATTGCACGCGAGGATTGTTGGATAGCGAAATGGGCGGGTTGCCGGGCGAGCTGTCCAAGGCTTGAACCACCAGGCTGCCTACGTCGACGGCCTGGCGCAGATCGAGGGCTGCAGGGTCCGGCTTGCGTATCTTGGTCTCCATCTCGATGGGGGAAAAGCGGGGATTCGGGAGCGTGTCGCTGAGCACGACCTTCACGACCTTGTGCTCGTCGGCCTGGCCCGCGTTGACCGTATTGACCGTGAGCACGCGGTTGAAAAGGAAGCGCTCCTTTGAGAAGCTGGCCGACTCGGAGCCCATCAACTCCTCAGGGTAGTGGGCCTGCCTCTCGGCTTGAGAGACGATCTGATTATAGCCTTCCGGGACTTGGAGGCCGGTTGAAGGGTCGGGATTGAGCGAGCCGTCGGGATGGCGGCGCGGCATGCGGCTATAGGCGACATAGCGCTGAAGTTCGGATTGGGCGAACTGGGTGACCTGTTTCTTGATCCGGCTGCTGGTCAGGGCCTTCATGGCTCCCTGATAGGCGTTGACCAGGACGAGCAACACTATGCTCATGACGGCCACCGCGACCAGAGCTTCCACAAGAAAACTACCCCGCCTTCCCAGAGGATTTTTACCCATTTTTAATTAAGGTAACAGCCGAGAATTTCAAGGAGGTAACAATCATGGCTCCGGGAAATTCCTCAGGCCGGCCCCGGCGAAAAAGGGCCTGCGCCGGCCGGACCCTTCGAGGCCCAAGGATACCGTGACCAGGGAGGCGGCCTCGGGCAAGCCGGCCTCAACCAAGGCTCCGGAATCGTCCAAACAGTAATAGCGGGCCTCCAACGAGGCGATCCCTTCGGCCCTCTTGATGCTGTCACCCCATTGGGACTCGAAAAGGGCTTGGCCGGATTGGAAAAACGATAAAGCCGGGCCTGAAGCCGGGCGCAACTCCAACCGGGTCTTCTCGAGGCCAAGCACCCCGCGTCCTTGTTGCAGGGCCGAGACCAGGCCTTGGGAGCGATTGCCGCCGGCCAGGGTGGCTCGGGATCGGGAAAGCACGCCCAATTGACGCATCGTGTCTTGATAGGTGGATAGCCCGGCTTTGAACAAGCCCATGATGAACAGGCTCATGGTCGCCGCCACCGACAAGCCCAATAGCAGCTCCAAGGCCGTCGCTCCTTTTTTCCTCATCACCGGTTCGCCAATAAAGTGCTCAAGCAGACGGCGGCCTGCCCCTTGCGTTGCGCGCAGCTGATCACCCGTTTTAGATCGGTGGGAGACTGCGCCGGCGAGTCGGGATGAAACTCGTCGACATACGCGATCCTCGCGGATCGGCGGAAGCTTTCCAACCCGGACAGTTCCTCCATCCCCGGCCCCAGCGCCTTGGCCTCGGCCCAGCCGTCGAAGTCATCGATGTCGTCGAAGCTTCTTTTGTCGCCCGGGTTTTCCCCGGCGTCGACTCCCAGCGCTCTGCTCGGCCGGTCGATGGAGGCTCGTCTTTTTGGCGCGTCCTCGTCCCATCGGCGCAGCCGTATCTCCTCGAGCAGTTCCGAGGCCAGATGCGCGGAACCGACCACGCCCGCGGCCTGCCGGCTGGCTAGGGCGCAGAGCATGAGCAGCGGAACCGCGGCGGCCAGGCTGAGGCAGAGCATCATGTAGACCACCGAGGTGTCTGCCAGGATGGAGCGTCCGGCGCTCATGTCAATGGATGGCGTTGCCTATCTCGAAGATGGGAAGGAGTATGGCGATGGCGATGCTTCCCACCATGATTCCTAAGAACACCACGAAGATCGGCTCGAGAGCGGAGAAGAGATTGCGCAAGGTATTGTCGGCCTGTTTCTCGTAATATTCGGCCACTTGAGAGAGCACTTCGGGGACGGTCCCGGTTTTTTCCGCGTTGGCGATCATGTCCGCCACGGCCGAGGGGAAATACGGATGGTCCGACAGCGCCGTGGCCAGCCCGCCTCCTCGAGTGGCCGTATCATAGACCATGGTCAGGAGTTCGGCGTAGATCTTGTTTCCCGCCGAATTGCGGGCCAGCTCGATGGCGCGCAGTACGGGCACGCCCGCCGAAAGCAGCGAGCTGAACGTGCGCAGCACGCGTACCAAGGCGATGGCCTGGATTACCGGCCCGACAACGGGCAGATTGAGCCTGATGATGTCCCAAAGCCTGGCGTTGCCCGGCCGTGATTTCCAGAGCATGAAGCTTTTCCAAAGGATGAGGGGAAGCAGGGCGTAGATATACCAGCGCGTCCGCAAATGCTCGGAAAGGCCCAAAAGAAGCCGAGTCGGCAGCGGGAGGTCCACTCCCAGTTGGTTGAACACGTCCATGAAGGTGGGTAGGATGAAAAGCACCAGGAAGGCCACCACCGCGACGGAGGTGAGCACCACGATCGCCGGATAGAGCAAGGCGCCGCGGATCTTGTTCCTGAGCTCGATTTGAAAATTGAGATAGGCCACGATGCGCTCCAGCATCTCGGTCAGTCGGCCGCTGCTTTCCCCCGCCAGGAGCAAGCTCAAGAAGATATCGTCGAATGTCTTGGGATAGCGGGCCAGCGAATGGGAAAGGCTGTTTCCCTTCTTGACGCTCGAGGATATCTCGCTGAGTATCGCCTTGAAATTGGCGTCCTTTTGCTGGCGGGCCAGCGAGTCGAGCGCTTCCACGACGGGAAGTGCGCTGCGTATCATGATCTCGAGCTCGGTGGAGAACATGGCCACCTTCTTGAGGTCCACGGCGACGTTGCGGACCTTGAACTCCTCGGCGGCTTCCTTGGCCTCCGCGGCCCTGGCCCTGGAGGCCTTGGCCTGCTTGCCTTCGACCAGGAAGAGCTCCTGCTGTTTGAGCGTCTCGATGAGCCCGTCGAGCGAAGGCGCGTCCTGGGTGCCTCGAAAGAGGCGGCCCGTGCGATCCATCGCCTTGTATTCGAACAGAGGCATCAGGCTTCGTGCTCCTCGCGGGTCACGCGGATGACCTCGGCCAAAGAGGTCTGGCCCTGGCCGGCCTTGTCCATGGCGTCATCCTGCAGGGTGCTCATTCCTTCGGACTCGGCGAGCTCGCGCAGATCGTCGATGGAACTGCGCTTGAGTATCAGCTCGCGGATGCCCCGGCTGACGTTGAGCCATTCGTGCACGGCGATGCGGCCGCTGTAGCCTGTCTGGAAACAGGCCTCGCAGCCCACGGCCTCGAAATAGGCCGCGCCGGGGGTGAGGGCCACTCCGAGGGCGTTCATCTCGGCTTGGGTTAGCTGATGAGGTCGCTTGCATCGGTCGCAGAGCCGTCGCACTAGGCGCTGAGCCATGACCCCGCCCAGGGCGGCGGCGAGCAAGAAGGGCTCCACCTTCATGTTGATGAGCCGGTGTATGGTCGAGGGGGCGTCGTTGGTGTGGAGGGTGCTGAACACCAAATGCCCCGTGATCGCGGCTTGGACGGCGATCTCGGCCGTCTCCAGGTCCCGGATCTCGCCGACCAGGATCACGTTGGGGTCCTGGCGCAATATCGAGCGCAAACCCGCAGCGAAGGTCAGGCCTATCTTGGTGAATGTTTCGACTTGGTTGACCCGGTCTATGTGGTATTCCACCGGGTCCTCCAGAGTCACGATGTTTCGCGTGGCGTCGTTGAGGTTGGCCACGGCCGCATAAAGGGTGGTGGTCTTTCCGCTTCCCGTGGGTCCCGTCACCAGGATGATTCCGTTGGGCCTGTGTATGGCGGCGGTGAATGATTTCAGGTTGGGCTCGGAAAGCCCGAGCTCGGTGAGTTTCTTGATGCTCTTGGAGGAGTCGAGTATCCGGAGCACGAGCTTTTCCCCGTGTATGGTGGGAAGGATGGAGACGCGGATGTCGACCGCCCGTCCGGCGTAATCGAAGCGCAGGTGCCCGTCCTGGGGCAGGCGAGTTTCCGTGATGTCGAGCTTGGCCAGGATCTTGATCCGGGCCACCAGCGAGGTGGCCAGGCTCTTCTCCACGTTGCGCCCATCCTGGAGCACGCCATCGATGCGGAAGCGGATCCTGACTATCTTTTCCGCCGGCTCGATGTGTATATCGCTGGCGCGCAGCCCCATGCCTTGCTGCAATATCGCGGTGGTCAACTCGACCGCGGAATTATCCTCGTTGAGGATCGGAACTCCGGGCTGCGTGCGTTCATGCTCGGGACGCGGGGCCTTGGGTGGCGGAGTCGCCGAAGCCGGCGCTTGAGGGAGCGGCGCCGATGGGCCGCCCGGAAGCTCCAGCTCCAGGGTGGGCGGCTTGCGATCGGAGGCGCCGGCCGGCGCGATGCGGGGCAGTTCGCGCTCCGGCGTCGGGGCTGGAGCGGGAGCCGCCGCGATGGAGGAGGAAGCCAAGCGGCTGTAGGCGAACTGGATCGAATCGAAGATATTGGATAGGGGCGTCATGACGGAAAGCACGTGCAGGCCGGTGAGCTGCCGGAGCTCATCGATCGCGTTGATGTCGAGAGGATTGGCCATGCCCACGGTCAAGGTGTCGCCTTTCCTTAAAAGAGGCACCAGGAGAAGCCTGCGCGCTACCGGCTCTGGCACGGCGCGCACGGCTTCGGGCTCGATCATGCCGTCGAAGGTGGTGAAATAAGGTATCCCCAGCCGGATGCTGACCGCCTTCATCATCTTCTCCTCGGTGGTGAACCCGAGGGTGACCAGGGCCTGGCCCAGGTTTTCCTGCTTCCCCTGGCAGAGCTTGAGACCCTCATCGAGCTGCTTTTGATTGACTATGCCGACGTTCAGGAGGATCTCGGCTAGGCTGGCGCGGCGAAGGTCCTGCGGCAGCATCTCGCCCATTAGAGCGTTTCCTCCTGGAGCAATCTCGATATCTTCTGGCGGAAATCCGTGGGGTGGAATGGCTTGTGCATCATCTCCGTCGCGCCCAGGCCGGAGACCTTAGCCTTGATCTCCCTGCTTTCATGGTTGGAGAGCACGATGATGTAGGGACTGGAGCCTTGGAGCGGGCTTTCCTGGAGGTCCTTGAGCACCTCCAGACCGTCCTTCGTCGGCATGTTGAGGTCCAGTATCACGAGTTGGGGTCTCTCATTGCGTATGGAGTTGAGTCCGTCTTGGCCGTTATCGCAGACCGTGACGGTGAACCCGAGCGAGAGCAAGATGTGCTCCAGTATATGGGTAAGGGTGCGGTCATCGTCGCAAAGCACGGCCTTGCCGGGCTGGCTTCGGCGGATCTTGGGCGCCGAAGCCGGCTTGAGCTCGGGCATGGCCTTCTCAGCCTGCGGGATCGAGGTTTGAGCCGCCGATTTGGGACCGGGCTTGGGCGTGGGAGCGGGTTTAGGAGCCAGGGGCGGAGGTTCCGCTGGGATGGATAGCAGCTTGAGCTCCGAAGGAAGCTCGTAATCCGCCTTGTAAAAGGGCTGAAGCGCCTCCTGGGCCAGCCGGCATTGCAGGTACAATGGATGCAGGAGCTCCGATGCCTGGTCTATAGCGCCATCACGGGCCAATTTTTCGATCCGGTAACAGAGGGCCTGCACCGCCACGATCCCGACATTGCTGGCTCCGCTCTTGAGCGAGTGAGCGGCCTGCTCGGCGGCCGCCGCGTCTTTGATCTCCATGGCTTTCTTGAGGAAGGCGTGACGGCGCGGCCATTCTTCCAGGAATATCCCGATCATCTCGTGGACGAGCTTTTGGCCGCCGAGATTGCGTATCTTGTCAAGCCGATCGGTGAGTATGGGCGTATCCCAGCGGGACAGCAGGGCTTCAAGGGCCGGCATCATCAGGGGTTTATCCGCGAAACCGGCCACGGGCCAGCTTTCCGCGGCGGCCTGCGACGGTTCCTTGAGGATCACGACCGGGATCCACAGCTTCTCGCCCTCGCCCTTGAATTCCTTGATCAGTTTCGGGGGATCGGGGTGGAAGCTCATGTCCAAGAGTATCATCCCGTAAAAATGCTCCTTGAGCGAGGCTATGAGCCCTGTTTTTCCGGCGACCAAGTCGGACTCGTAGCCCCGGTCGAGCAGCGCGCCGCGCAGCGCATGGATTCCCGGATCGCTTGAGGCCAAGAGCACCCGGAAATGCTTCTTGAGGGGAACGGGAGGCTCGATGGGCTGGGTATCTCCCGCTTCCTTTTCCCCGGCGGGTGCCGGTGGAAGAGTCGGCTCGATGGCCGCCGGATTGGCGGTCTCGAGGGGAACCGGCGCTTCGACCGGAGCCTGGATGGCGGGCTCGAGCTTTATCTTGGGAAAGGCTTCTGGGATATCCTCGGGCTCGGCGGGCGGAGGGGCGTCGGCCGCCACGGCGCCGAGAATATCCCCTAGCGCCTCGAAAAGATCCTGCTGCCGTATGGGTTTGCTCAGGAATGTGGTCTTATGCGAGCCTCGCGTCTGCCGCGCGTTTGGGAGGGTGGAGGACATCAGGATCAGCCCGAGGCCGGAGAACTGGACATCCTTCATCACTTTCTCTACGACCACCCACCCTTGGCGTTTGGGGATGTCGAGGTCGATGAGCACCAGGTCGTACTTGTGGCCGGCGGCCCGGGCGTTTTGCAGGCAGGCCGAGGCCTCGGCTTCATCCCGGGCCGCGTCCGCCTCGATGTTCCATTGAGCCAGCCTTTGCCGCATGGCCGCGCGATGGGCGGGGCTGTCGTCGAAGATGAGCGCGCGGGTGCGCGGGAATATCTTCTTTTGCCAGGGAGCGCTCGGAAGAGGTTTCTGACGCTCCAGGGGCAGGCTGAGCCAGAGGCAACTCGGCCCCGCCGGCGAGGGGCCCAGGCCCGCCGTTCCCTTCATTGAGCGGGCCAACTGCTCGATACGGGACAGCTCCGGCGACCTCCTGCGCGTTTCCTCCTGTCCCGCGATCGAGCCCGGCTCGGCCTCTCCGATAGAAAATCGCAGCGAGATGGCGGAACCGGATTGACTCTCGCGGTTGACTCGTATAACCACCGCTCCCGCGCGAGCGGTCTTGACGGTCAACTGGAGCGAGAGCGCCAGGGCCTCTGAGAGCTCCGCCTGCCGTCCCCGCAGGAACAAGGGAACGTCCGAGGGAATGAAATGCAGCAGCTCGATGCTTCTGACCGCCGCGTCGCGAGCGCAGCGTTGAATGGCCTGCTCCACCAATTCATTAAGATCAAAATCCTGGGAGACGGTTTCCATAGGCAACGATTTAACGCTTCCTTGAAGTCTAGAGGCAAAACTCCTGTTTTTCAAGGCTTATTTGTTACAGAAATGAATGGGCGGCTAAGGGCGGGAGAACCAACGCCGGAAAAGGCCCAAAACCCCGCCCTCGTGGACCCGGCAGTCCTTCAGGGGCTCGGTGCCGTCCAGGAACAGCTCGTCGACTCGGGAGGGGCAGCCTGAGCGGGCTCTCAAGCCGGTCAAAGGATCGATGCGCACGGTGACCAGGCCGTGCGGCTCTGCGAACTCCTCTGGAACGTAATCGAGCGCCGTCTCTCGCATGAACAGCGCCCAGATCGGAAGGGCATGGCCGGCTCCGGTGGCGTTGATGGGTCTGTGCCTGTCATCGCCCACCCACACCCCCGCCAGGATTCTGGAAGTGTAGCCGATGAACCAGGCGTCCCGTCCGTCGTTGGTTGTGCCGGTCTTGCCGGCGGCCGGCTGCGACCAGCCCATTTGAAAGAGAGGTCGCGCCGTGCCTTCCTCCACCACGGTGCGCAATAGGGAGTGGATCAGGAAAGCCAGAGGAGGATCGATGGCGCCGTGCCGCTCGTAACGCGAGAACTCGAGCACCGTCCCTTCGGCGTCCGTGACCGCGTCCACCAGGGTGGGGGCCACCCGGAATCCGCCGTTGGCGAAAGGGGAATAGGCCGCGGTCAACTCCAGCAAGCCGAGCTCGGAGCTTCCAAGGGCGAGGGCCAGGTGGCTTTGCAGGGGGCTTTCGATGCCGCAGCGACGGGCGAAGGCGATGATGGCCGAGACCCCGGTTTTCTTGGCGGCGTCGAGCGTCGCTAGATTGAGCGACAGAGACAAGGCCTGCCTCACCGTGGCCGTGCCCAGATAGACTTCGCCGAAATTCGCCGGAGCCCACTCCTGGCCCCATCCGGAGAATCGCTTGGGCGCGTCCTCGAGGGCGGTGGCGGGCGTCATGCCGGCCTCGAGCGCCGCTCCGAACACGAAAGGCTTGAAGGCGCTTCCCGGTTGGCGCATGGCCTGGGTGGCTCGATTGAACTGGCTCTGGTGGTAGTCCCTTCCGCCGCTGAGGGCCATGACCCGGCCGCTGTGTGGGTCCAAGGCGACCAGAGCCCCTTCGGGACGGGCCCTGGCCACGGCTTTCTGCGCCGCCGTCTGCAGCGCGGGGTCCATGTTGGTGTGAATGGAAAGCCCATGGCGGAAAAGCGCGTCCTCTCCATAGCGGGGCAATAGCTCGCGGACGGTCTCGGAGGCGAAATAATCCGCGTCCGAACGACGACCCAAGCGCGAGCGAGGTTGCAGCTTGAGGGCAGCGGCGGCGGCCTGGGCTCTTTGCGGTTGGGTGATAAAGCCCTGCTCGAGCATCTTTCGGAGCACGAAATCCCTGCGTTGGCGGGCCGCCTGCGGATCGCGCAGCGGGTTGTATCGGAATGGAGAACGGATGACTCCCGCCAATGTCGCGCATTCGGCCAGGTCCAGGGCGCCGAGTTCCTTTCCAAAATAGAAACGCGCCGCGGCCTTGGCTCCCGCGACGCTGACCGGGCCGTCCTGGCCTAGATAGATATGGTTGAGATAGAGCGTGAGGATCTGGTTCTTGGAGTAGCGCAGTTCCAAATAAAGGGCGAGCAGAGCCTCGGCGAACTTTCGGGTCAAGGTGCGTCGGGGACTGAGAAACATGTTCTTGGAAAGCTGCTGGGTGATGGTGCTGCCGCCTTGGATAAAACCTCCGCCCAAGAGATCCGCCTTGAGCGCCCGCAGTATCGCCCGCGGGTCGATGCCCCAATGGCGGTAAAAACGCTTGTCCTCTGTGGAAACCACCGCCTCCCTGAGCGCCCTGGGAAGCTCGTCGAATTCGGCGGGTTCGCGACGGATTTTTGTGGCGCCTGAAAGCTCCGCGATCAGCTCGGGCTCGAGAAAGATCGCGCCGGCCGGCATGCCCGAGGAATCAGAGATCCACCATTGCGAGCCGTTCCAGCTCAGCCGGAAAAGCCCGCCCGGCTGGAGCTGGCGCGGCGTCTTGAACCCCCTCAAGGCGATCCAGAGATCGGGTTCTTTCCAGGAGTATTCGCCCTCCTTGAGCTGGGGAGCCGAAGCGGGGGCGTAGCGCAGGCGCTGGATTCTCCAGAGCAGGCGCGCGGGTCCGGGCTCCGAGCCCTCGATTCGCGCCGGAGCCGAGTAAAGCCTGGTCGAGAAGCTCTCGCCGAGTCCTCCCAGCACCAAGCGGGACAGCCTCCGTTCCGCGTAGAGCGCCAGGCAGAGCAGCATGGCCCCCAAGGCCAGGGCGAACAGGGAGAAGGGGGTGATGCCTTTGGGTTTTCGAGGCGGCACGGCCTATAACCGGATGCCGAAGGAAAACTGATGGACTTGATTGAGCGACTGCTTCAGCCTCAGCGCGTAATCGAATTTGAAGCGCCGATCGGAAAGGCCCAGGCCGACGGTCAGATTGTCGCTGTCCCGATTGAAAATATAACCCAGGCGCAAGGCCACCAGGCCTTGCTCGAAGAGAGGCATCGACATCTCGACGGCCGAGGCGAAAGCCCAGCGCTCTTCCCGGAGCTTGATCGCGTCCGTGGAGGCCTGGAAGCGCGAGAATCCGAAGCCCAACTCCTCCAGGCCGTGGAAGCGGCGGGAATACGAGGCTCCGGTCCGGCTGGTCATGGGCAAAGGATCGCCCTCGCTTTCATACTTGACCTTGGGACCGATGTTTTGGATCGAGCCTCCCAGTAGCAGCCCACGCACGGGGCTGGCCCAAAGCCCTCCGATATCGAAGGCCTGTCCCGTGGCGCTCGCCTCCTCGGCCAGCGTGGAGCGGAAGAACTTGCCTGCGCCGCCTATGGCCAGGCCGTAGCCCAGCTCGATTCCATAGGCGGCCATGCCGACCCAATCTTGCTGCGCCTTTCGCTTCTCGTTGGTGCCGTCCGAGAGATTGAGCTGTATGGAGCCCGCGTCGTAATAGGCCAGTCCCGCGGCGGCGATGCCCGGGCCCGCCGGCTGGGCATAGGTCGCGGCGCTGAAGTGATCGTCGGCCAGGCCATGGGTGTAGCTGGTGCCGATTTCCGGCGCGCGCGCGGCGCAGAGCCCTGCCGGATTGTAGCCCAACGATTGAAGTCCTCCGCTGACCCCCGAGTAAGCGTCTGCCAGCCCGGCCCCATGGGCCGAGAAGCTCCGCTTGAGCGTATTGAGTCCGGTGACTCCCGGCTCTGCGCCGGCCTTTTGGGCGAGCGCCAGGAAAAGAGCGATCGCGGCAAGACGGCGCGCGGAGCGCCCGCTTCTTCGATGAGCGTCGTTCATTTGATCACGACGATCTTCTGCGTCACGTTGATCTTCGGGCCGACGGCGCGGAGCAGGTAGACTCCGCTGGCGACCTTCTGCCCTTGGCTGTTGCGTCCGTCCCAATACACCGTCGTCGTGCCCTCCGGGAGGGTTTGATCCAGCAGCGTGGCCACCCGTTCTCCGGTGTTGGTATAGAGGGTGACCGAGGCACGGTCGGTCTTGAATACGGTCACGTCGATCTTGGCTCGCTGGCCTCGATTGGGGCGGAAGAGATTGTCGGTCACGTCCACCGAGCCTCCCGGAAAGTCGATAAAGAGCGCGTTGCTCAGAGTCCCCGAGACCCCGTCCGCGTTGGTCACGACGAGGTTCCAAAAATTCAGGGCCTTGTTCTGCGTGTCGAAAGAGACCGTGATGGTCTGGTCGTCGACGCGCGAGAGCGACGCCCCGGCGATGTCGGTCTGTCCGGTTTGCGTCAGGACGGCCGCAGGCGCCGGCGAGAAAACCTCCCCCAGGATGGTGAACGAGCCGGCCGGATTGATCCGGAAGACGGTGGAAGGAGAGAGGGACTGAGGCTCCGGCGAAAGGGTGAGCGCGCTGCGCGCGTCCGCCGTGGTCGTCGAGGGGGAGATGAAGTGATAATAGAGCCTCCAGCGAAAGGATTCCGTCGAGCGCATCACGAAGGGATAGGTCAGAGAGCCGGAATTGCTGGTCGAGAAGCGCACGCCCGATTCGGCCGAGAACGAGTTTCCGTTGGAATTGGACGAGAGCGCGCTGAGCACCGCCGTATGAGTGGTCTGCCCCGACAGCGGCGCTGTATAATAGAGGCGCACTCGGCCATCCGTCAGTCTCGCGCCCGACACATAGCTCGCCTCGGAGTCGACGGCCACGGCCGAAGCGCCGAAATCTCGCCCTTGATTGCCGGAAAGGGCGGTATAGATCCGCCGACCGGAGGGCAGGGTCCCGGTCGCGTTCTGCACGTAATAGAGGCGCCAATCTCCGCTGGTCAGCTCCACGAGCGACGGGTATTGCGCGAAGGTGAGACCCGAATCCACGCTGATGCGGGTTCCGGTGTCATTGGCCCAGCTGAACCCGTCGGCCGATGTCGCGCTGTAGATCCTGAAGGCCCCGGTCGTGCCGATCACGGAATAGAGCATCCTGAAACCGCCGCCGTCCAGCGGGAGCACCGACAATCCCGTGATCGAGCTGATGGCGATGTCGAGGGCCGGCGCGGTCAGGCTCGAAAGCCGGACGCCTGAGTCCTGGGTGAAATTGATCCCATCGGTGGTGACGGCCGAAAGCACCTGGCTGCTGTTGCGGATGAAATACACGCGCATGGGATCGGCATAGGCGCCCGCGGAGCCTTGGATGACGGCCGAGGAAAAGCGAAGGCCCGCCTCGGCGGTGAAGGCCGGCGCCGCGGCGGCCGAACTCAATCCAGCCCCGATCGGGGCCAGGGCGAGCCAACAGAAAGACGAAAGGAAACTCTTCTTGATGAGGACGATTTTGCCTTATTGGTTGGAGGCAGACAAGAGCGCTTAGCGTCCTTTGGCTTCCAGGGTCGCGGCCTGTTCCGAGGCGATGAAGAGCTCATGGGCATGCTGGAGCACGAGGCGCCTGAGCGGCGGGGCCAGTCCCGGCTTGCGGGCGAGATAGTCCCGGACCGCCCGGGCCGCCTCGAGCGAGTTGTGGCCTTTGAGAGTCGCCCCCACCCACGCCTGGGGGAAGAATATGTCGCCGGTCCTGTGGATCTCCTCGAGAAGATCGAGCCCCGGGCGCAGGTGCTTGAGCGACTGCTGGGCCCGCAACGGATGATGGAGATACTCGAGGGCCTCCTCGACCCACTCCTCCCGCCGGCGATTGCGCCCGTCCAAAAGCTTGACGAAGAAGACCTCGCGAGAATCAGCGTCGGCCGACAAGGCTGGAGCGATGAATTCCAGGCGGGCTTTGCGATCGGGATTGGAGACCCGCTTGATCTGGCGGGCCAAGAGGTCCTGGAAGCGCGGCTGGCCGCGGACCGCCAATTCCATGGCCAGCACGCTCATGTCCTCCTCGGAGAGCTTGAGCCCGGGAAGGGCCAGCTCCCCTCGCCAAATCCGTTCCAGCCGGTCCAAGGCCTCCCGGCTGCCGGCCACCTTGGAGAAGGTCTTGAAGAACTCGGAACGCAGGCCGCTCGAGCGCGCCGAACCCAGTGAGCTCCACAACATGCGTTCCGTGGCCTCCGCGCGCGCCGAACGCTCGGCCGGCGACAGGAAGCGCCAATGCAGCTCGGCCAGCCTTTTGAGAAGCCAATGCGCGATGAGATCCTGCTCCTCCGAGGGCAAGGCCGCGACTATCGCATCCAACAGCTCCGGCGGCCGCGTCCTTCCTTGCAGCATCGAATCCCAGAGCGCGATCCAGGCCGCGCCTCTCGCGGTCGGGTCGGAAATCAGCTTCGCCTGGCCCAGGAAATTCCTCCGGCTTAGCTCGTCGAGGGCGACCAAGCCGTAGCCCATGCCGTCCGAATTGAGCAACACGCCGATGGTCTCAAGCCCCCCGGCCTCCGGGATAGGCGTCCTCATCTGCGAAAGGTCCACCACGAACCTTTTTTCCTGAGCGGGCTGGAGCGCCATGACCTCCAGCTTTTGCGGCCATATCCTTCCCTTTCCGGAGGGATCCTCCTGGACGATCGCGAGCTCCAGGATCCGTCCTTGCCCATCGAGCCTAAAATCGGCCGAGAGCCGGGGCAGTCCCGCTTCCTTGACCCATATGCGGCTCCACGGCTCCAAGGAGCGCAGGGAGGATTTTTCGAGTATCGTTATCAGCTCGTCCCAGGCGGCGTTGCCGAAGCCGAAGGCGCGCAGATAACGCCGCAATCCCTCGCGCAGGCGCTCGGCGCCGAGAAGGGCCTCGAGCTGGCGCATCACGATGGGAGCCTTGAGGTAGATGATGGAGCCGTATAACGAGCCCGCCTCGTTGAGATTGTCCAAGCCCTGGAGTATGGGATGCGTGCCCTCGGTCCTGTCGACGGCGTAGGCTCCCGGATGATGGCCCATCAGGAATCTCAGCCTGTGATCGATGTCCGAAAAGAACGGGTCCACGGATTTCGCCGCCAGGAAATTGGCGAAGACTTCCTTGAGCCAGACATCGTCGAACCAGCGCATGGTCACGAGATTGCCGAACCACATGTGGGCCATCTCATGCGCGATGAGTTCCGCTCGGCGCAGCTCGTCCTTCCGGGTGGCCGACTCCTCCAGCAGCAGTTTCGACTCGTTGAAATAGACCACGCCCGGATGCTCCATTCCCCCGTATTGGAAGGAGGGGATCAGGACGAAGTCCAACTTTCCGAAGGGATACGGTATCTGGGTGTAGTCCTCCAGCCAATCCAAAGACTGTTGGCTTAAGGCGAAGAGCTGGTCGCGATTGCGGGAAAGTTTTTCCTTGTCGGTCTCGCGATGGAAAAAACGCAAGGGGCGGCCAGAAACGGCCCGCTCTATTTGGAAACGCCCGGCGACGAAGGCGAACTGATAGGTGGAGAGCGGCTTTGTCTCCGCGAATCGGACCTCGAGTCGCCGCTGCGGGCGAGCGGCGCGCGACAGCTCCGGGGCGTTGGCCACCGCCGTCCAGGAGGAAGGGATGTCCAGGGAGAGCCGGAATCGAGCCTTGAGATCCGGCTGGTCAAAGCAGGGGAAGGCTTCCCTCGCCCTGGCCGGCACGAAAAGGGTGTAGAGGAAATCGGCGTGCCGGTTGAACGGCGGATCGGACGAGGCAAAGCGGATCTCCAGCTCGTTGAAGCCGGGCCGCAGGGCCGCCTTGGGGATGACGAGATGCTCGTTGTCGAAGCGGAAAGGCACGGGCCGTCCCAAAGAGTGGAGCGACACCTTGGAATCGCCGGGCCGGAGGAAATCCAGGACGAGGTCTTCCTCTGAATCCTTGAGCCTGAAGCGAAGTCTTTCGCTGCCCTGTATCGGCGCCGAGGCCGCCTCGGGGATTGAGAACTTCAGATCGTAACGCAGCTCGGAGATCCGCGCGTTCCGGCTCTGCGCCAGCGTTCGCCCGACCCCGGGCTCCATGGTCGTCGCGGACAGGAGCGTAGAGGAAAGGAGAGGAAGCGACCACCACCGCATGCGGCTAGTTTACTTTAATTGGCAATCGGCTGGCCCATTCACTCGCAAAAAGATAGATTCAATCGTTATGGCTCTCAAGCGCTCACAGGCCCCGGCGGGCACGCTGGTGGTTCTCGATCATGACTCCCAGATACTCAATGGCAATCCATGGGGCGACCCGCATCGGCGAAAACTGGCGGTTTGGCTTCCGCCTCAATACGGGCAGGGCCGCCGTTTCCCGGCGCTCTACGACCTGGTCGGCTTCACCGGCTCGGGCCTGGGACATGTCGGCTGGAAGCCTTTCGGAGACAATGTGCCGCAGCGGGCGGCGCGGCTCATCCATGAAGGAAAGATGGGTCCCGTGATCATGGTCTTTCCCGACTGCTTCACGGCCCTGGGCGGCAACCAGTACATCAATTCATCCGCCGTAGGGAACTACGCCGACTACCTGACCCAGGAGATCATCCCTTTCGTCGACCGGAATTTCAACACCCTGCCGAGCCGCGATCATCGCGGCTGCTTCGGCAAATCCTCGGGCGGCTATGGCGCCATAGTGCATGGCATGAAGTACTCGAAATACTGGGGCGCGGTGGCGGACCATTCGGGAGACGCCTATTTCGAATTCGTCTACTGGCATGACTGGCCCAATACGCTCAACGAGCTCTCCAAGCACCGGCGGCCCGGGCGGAAGGAAGGCGATTATGACGCTCTGGCGAGCTCGAGATCGAGGAGCCTCTCGGCCGGGCTCGACGACGGCCGGATCCAGCGCTTTCTCAAGAGCGTCTGGAAGCGGGAAAAGCTTTCCTCAGCGGAGGTCCATTGCATCATGAATCTCTGCATGGCGGCGACCTACGACCCGGATCCCAAGGCGCCTCTGGGCTTCCGTGTGCCCTTCAACCTGGAGTCGGGAGAGGCGCTTCCCGAGCGCTGGCGGCGCTGGCGCGAGCACGATCCGATCAACCTCATCGGCCGGCACCGGTCCAGCCTCAAGTCGCTGCGCGGCATCTATCTCGACTGCGGCTGGCGGGACCAATACCACATCCACTACGGCATGCGCATACTCTCGAAGAGATTGGCCGAGGCCGGCATCCGGCACCGCTATCAGGAGTTCGACGACAATCACTCGGACGTCGATTATCGCATGGACGTGAGCCTGCCGTTCCTCTACAAGGCCCTCAAGCCCGCGCGCGGAGCTTGATGTTCAACTGTACGCGGGTACAGTTGAGGCCCCCGAATCGGAAATCGTATAATTCCCCGACGGTGCGATAGCCAAGTGGTCCAAGGCGACGGTCTGCAAAACCGTTATTCGCGGGTTCGAATCCCGC
>JACQPG010000076.1 GCA_016207665.1 Elusimicrobiota bacterium
ATGATGTACCTTTGAATTCCATCGTCTCGCCCTCCTTGTCTTAGCAACAGGAGTTTAGCGAGGCGATGGCTCGTTTTGGAAGGAAAATCAGCCGCAGGATCGGCGGCCAACTGAATTTTTCAGGCTAACCCTCCGTTCACAGAGGGATTATCAGGCCTTTGATACCATAAAATTCGAATGATCCCTCTGTTCCAGAATTTCATTTTGTTCCTTGTTTATTGCCTCTTCGCCTATTGGAGCGCTAATTTCGCCATTGCCGATCCCCATATCAGCGCCGCGGCCCTATCGACAGGAGTGGCGGTCGGCGCTCTTATCATCTGGGGGCTGCGTTTGTGGCCCGCGGTGTTCTTGGGCGCTTTGCTCTCGAACCTATTGCTGGGCACTTCCTGGCTGGTGTCCTTGGGCATCGCCACTCTCAACGCCGCCGAAGCCATGATCACGGCCGGGCTGACGCTCCGATATGTCGGAGGGGTAAGGGCCTTCTATACGGCCCAAGGGTGTCTGGGATTTTTCGCGGCCATGTCCCTTTCCGCCGGATTCAACGGGCTAGGGATGGTCTATCTCCTATCCCTGGAAGGGCCGTTGTCGGGCGGGAAGGGCTTGCTTTTCGCGACAACCTGGCTTGGCAACACCGCTGTCGGGCTAGCTCTCGTTCCCTTTCTAGCCCTTTGGAGAGCTCACCCTTGGCCCGGCTTTTCCGGACGGCAATGGCTGGAACTGGCCGCGCTGGGCTTGCTTCTCGCGGTCACGGCCCAGCTCATATTCGGCCGATTGATCCCCTTGCCGGTCCAGCAATACCCTTTGACCTTCGCGGCCATGCCGGTGCTGGTTTGGGCGGCGGCTCGTTTCAGCCAGCGCGAGTCGGCCACGGCCATGGCTGCTCTTTCGGCCATGGCCGTCGTCGGCACTCTCCAGGGTTTCGGTCCCTTCGCCACCCTGCCGCCGCAGGAGGGCTTTTTGATGCTCCAGTCCTTCATGGCGGTGATGGCCCTGGCGACTCTTTGCTTGGGAGGCTCGATCTCCCAGGCTCGCGAGGCGGTGAGAGCGGCCCGGGCGGCGCAAGGCGAGCTGAGGCAGATCACTGACGCGCTGCCCGTGCTGGTCTGCTACGTCGACTCGGAGGAGCGCTACATTTTCAATAACCGCGCCTACGAGAATTGGTTTCGCAGGCCGTTGGAGGATTTCCAGGGGAAGCATATCAAGGAAGTCGTCGATGAGGAGGCCTATCGAAGGCTGCATCCCGCCATCGAGAAGGCCCTGTCCGGGGAGCGTTCGAGCGTGGAGGCCAAGGTGAATTATCCCGCGGGGGAGCGCTGGGTCCGGGCGGAGTGCATCCCGGCCCGGCACAACGGGACCGACGGCGTGATCGCCTTGGTCAGCGATATCTCGGAGTGCAAGAAGGCCGAGGAGACGCTGCGCCGTTCGCACGAGGATCTCGAGCGCAAGGTCGCCGCGCGCACGCTGGACCTCACCCGGCTCAACGAGGAGCTTAGGAAGGAGATCGCCCAAAGGAAGCGGGCCGAGCAAGAGCTTCGCGTCTTCGCGCAGGCCGTCGACCATGTTCCGATCGGCCTGACTGTGTTCAAGCTCGAGGAGGAGAACGATCCGGGCAGCTTCAGGGCGGTGATGGTCAATCCCGCGGTGAGGCAACAAGTCGGGGTTTCACCGGAGGAGTTGCGCGGCAGGCGCCTCGACGAGATCGCTTCCGGGCTGTTCAAGACGGCCATCCCAGGCGAGCTTCTCGAGGTGCTCAAGCAAGGGCGGCCCCGTGATTTCGGGGTGATCCATTATAAGGACGACAGGCTGGGAGAGAACTATTTCAACATCAAGGCCTTCCCCCTTCCCGAGGGACGCATCGGGGTGGCTTACGAGAACGTCAGCTCGCGGATGCGCATGGAGACGGCTCTCCGGCAAAGCGAGGAGCGTTTCCGGATGATCTTCGATCAAGGTCCGCTCGGGATGGCGATCATCGAGAGGGACTTCCGCCTGCTCATGGTCAATAAGGCCCTTTGCCGCATGCTCGGCTACGAACCCGATGAGTTGATCGGACGCGATATAGGGATGATCATCCACGCCGAACAAAGGCACGAGGACCGGACTCTTACGGAGCAACTGTTCAAGAAGGGGCGCGGCGCTTCCTTCCAGAACGAGGCCACGCACGTGCGCAAGGACGGCAGCCTGCTTTGGGGACGGCAGAACGTGGCGAGCTTCGGGGGGGGGTGAAGGCGAGCCGCTTTACGTGCTCAAGATCATCGAGGACTTCTCGGAGCGCAGGCGGCTCGAGAAAAGCATGGTCACGACCAATGAGGCGCTCAAGCGCCAGACCACGGAGCTCCAGCGCTCCAACCAGGACCTGGAGGATTTCGCCTACGTCGCCTCGCACGATCTTCAGGAGCCCTTGCGCAAGGTGCGCAGTTTCTGCGAGCTGCTGGCCCAGATGTATAAAGGGAAGATGGATGCTCGGGCCGATCGGTTCATCGAGCGCATCGTGGACGCATCCGATCGCATGCAGGCGCTTATCAACGACCTCCTGACTTATTCCCGCATCAGCCGCAGGCCATTGGTGCTCGAGACGGTGGACATGAACCAGGTGTTACTCGAAGTGGCCGATTCGCTGCGGAACCAGATCGCCAAGTCCGGAGCGAAATTGCGGTGGGAGACTCTTCCCAAGCTCCAGGCCGAGGCCTTCTGCATGAGCCAGCTCATGCAGAACCTGGTCGAGAACGGGCTCAAGTTCCATGCCTCGGGGCGGCATCCCGAGGTCAGGATATGGGCCGGGAGAAAGGGGGATTCCTGGGAGATTCACGTCCAGGACAACGGCATAGGCATCGAGTCCGCCTATTTCGAGAGAATCTTCGTCATCTTCCAAAGGCTTCATACACGGCAGGAGTATCGCGGAACAGGAGTGGGCTTGGCCATCTGCAAGAAGATAGTCGAGCGGCATGGCGGCAGGATATGGCTCGACTCCAAGCGAGGGGAGGGCGCCACCTTCCATTTCTCGATTCCGGCCAGGGAGGCTGCATGATTCTTCCCGCCAATTTGTTGACGGTTCTCCTGGTCGAGGATGATCCCGCGGATGTGGAGCTGACCCGCATGTCCTTGGAGCAGGGCAAGGTCAAGCTGCGCCTCGACGTGGTCGAAGATGGGGTCAAGGCCATGGACTACCTGAATCAGAGAGGGGTCTACGCCGATACGCCTCTGCCGGACCTGGTGCTGCTCGACCTCAACCTTCCCCGCAAGGACGGAAGGCAGGTGATAGAAGAGATCAGGGCCAGCGCGAGGCTGCGTTGCCTGCCCATCGTGGTGTTGACCACCTCGAGCGCGGACGCGGATATACTCAGGAGCTACAGCCTGGGGGCCAACTGCTATATCACCAAGCCGGCCGGCTTCGAGGATCTGGTGAAGATCGTGCGGCAGATCGAGGATTTTTGGTTCACCATCGTCAGGCTGCCCACCAAGGCCCGCGGTTAACGCTATAATGGCATGCGATGTGGAGCCCCCGGGAGAAGCGGCTGGCCGGCGTCCTATTGGCCGTATTCCTGGTCCTGAGCGTGGCGGCCCTGGCGGTGTTGCGCAAGGTCTGGTGGGAGGGAGAGGTCTCGCGCATGATCTCGCTCTTCCCCGGCGTGCAGAAGGTGCTCGACGTGCCTCCCCCGCCCGAGGGGCCCAGGCAGAAACACTGGCTTTTCCGCAGCTCCGCGCGCCTTGAGGAGGTCCACCGTTTCTACGTCGAGCCCGAGCACCACCCGGGCTGGACGCTCGAGGAAAAGGGGGCGATGCACCTGATCTTCCGCAAGCGCTCGGCGCGGTTGACGCTCACGCTCGACCGCGATCCGTCCGGGTCCGGGACCCTGATGGTCTTTTCATTGAATCGAGGCGGGAGAAACTGATAAGGTGGGCCGATGAGGACGTGGACGGCGGTCTTGGCTCTGGTCGCGGCGGCTTCGCCGCTGCAGGCCCCGGTGTTGCGCGGAGACGGCACGCTGCGCGGCCAGGGCCTGTTGCGCGCCGGCGCCGATGGCGCGCCCGCGGGGACGCTGGCCGTGATAGGCTCCCTGCCCGTATCCGGGGAGGGCGGCTTATCGGGCCAGGCCGAGGCCGCGGCTCACGTGCCGGTCAAGGCTGGGCCTCAGGGCGTGACGGGCTGCGCGCCTGCCGAGGGCTGGGCCGAGATCAAGGATTCAGCCGGTTCCGTGGTGGGCACGGCGGACTTAAGCGGCGAGGTGTGCGTGCAGGGCCGTGCCGTGCCGGTGGTGCCCAATGTCTGGAAGGCCGAGGTGCAAGGCCCGGTCTCTCTCTCCGGAGAGCTTTCCCCTAACCCCTAAAAGCTTTGACTCTCCCGTCATAGCCTCGTTCCCGCCGGCCCCGCTATGATCGGGCATGCTTTCCGCTATCCGGCTGGCGGCCGCTTTCCTTTTTGCTGGCGCTGAGCTCGACGGCAAGATCGTCTATCAAACCGCGGATTATCGCATCGACATCCTGCTGCTGGGATCGACGGGAAAGCCCCGCATCGAGCTCGCCAGCGACCCCCCGCTGGAGCGCCAAGAGATCATCGCGCTACTGCTGTTCGGGCGCGAACCCTCCGAGCTCGATGATGATCAGGCCGCAACCGTGGGCAATACGGACGCGGCCCTGGCCAGCCAGGCCTTCGGCCTGCCCATGCTTTTCCTCCTGGCCTCGACCCCGGTCGAATACGTGGGATATAACCCGGAGACGCAAAGTTATTCGGCCAGACTGAGACTGCCCGGGGGCGCGTCGATGGAGCTGGGATCGGACCTAGAAGAGTCGAACCGCCTGAGATTGCGAAAGAGGCTGGCCCGGCATTGGGTGATCGAGACGGAGCTGCGGGGCGAGGAGGAGGGAAACGCTATCACTACGTTCATCGAGTGGTTCAACCGGTATTGAGCGTCATGGTTCCGTCACATTTCTATGACCCATCCGCCATTGGGGGTTTCGGATACCGATGTTATACTAGGCCGTCACAAATGGACAACGGCAACGGCGTCTCCGTCGAGTCGCGGAAGGACCAGCTGTTGGCCCAGCTCACCGACCAGAGGCAGCGCCTCAATGACATCATCGAGAACCTTCCGGGCATAGTCTGGGAATGCTGGGGCGCGCCCGGCTCGTCGCAGCACAAGGTGACCTATGTCAGCCCTTATTTCGAGGCGGTTTTCGGTTGCCGCAGGGAGGAATGGCTTTCTTGCCCGGATCCCTGGGCCAGGATCTGCCACCCCGATGATCTTCCTCGCGCCATAGAGGAGGCTCGGCATATTTTCGAGGCGGCGGATCATGGCTCGATTCAGATCAGGTGCCGGGCCAAGGACGGTCGTATCCTGTGGGTGGAGGTCTTCGCCACCGTCGTCAAGAACCCCGACGGCCGTCCGATCGGGGCGCGCGGCGTGGCCATGGACGTCACGGAGAGGAAAAGGGCGGAGGAGATCATCATCAACAGCGAGAGGGCTAAGCGCGAGTTCGTGGCCAATGTCTCGCATGACTTCCGCACGCCGATCGCGGCCATCAAGGGCTATGCGGAGACCTTGCTGAGAGGTGCGCTCGAGGACCCCAAGGAGGGCCGGGAATTCGCCAGGACCATATTACGCAACGCCGACCGGCTGGCGGCCTTGGTCGAGGACATATTGATGCTTTCGGCCTTGGACGAGAGCAAGATGGAATTCCGTCCCCAGCGCATCGATCTACGCGCCTTTCTCGAGGAGTATCTGGACGAGCTCCGGCCCTTGGCGCGCCGCAACGATAATCAGATGCAGGTCCAGGTGGATCAGGGGGTCATGGCTTGGGCGGACAGGACGCATTTGGGCAGGGTGCTCCGAAACCTGCTCTCCAACGCGCTCAAGTATAATCGCAAGGGCGGTTGGGTGCGGGTGAAGGCGGAGAGCCGGGAAGGCAAGCTGGTGGTTTCGATCAAGGACAGCGGCATAGGGATCGCGCGGGAACATCTGCCCCAGATCTTTGAGCGCTTTTACCGGGTGGACAAGGCGCGCTCCAGGGAGCCCGGGGAAAGCGGCCTGGGCCTGCACATAGCCAAGCAACTGCTCGAGGGGACGGGCAATCGCATCTGGGTCAACAGCGCCGAGGGCAAAGGCAGCACTTTTTATTTCACCGTGGATCTGCCGCCCGTCCCGTCATAAAAGCCGCATATTTCCGTTTCCCAGCCTCCATTCTCCGTCGAAGGAATCCGGCGTTACAATGAGATGGGAGGAATACTATGAGAACAATCCTCAATATCACGGGCTATGCGGCGATCGTCATCGGCCTGGCGGGGTTATTCAATCCCGAATACTTGGGCGATCATTTCGGGGCGGCGCACAACCTGCTTCACTTAGGCTTCGGGGCGCTGACCGTCTACTTCGCGGGTTGGGCGAGCACCGATAATGTATCATCGTTCGCGATCACGCTGGGCATCGCCTATCTGCTGGCGGGCTCGGTGGGCCTGGCCTTCGGTTCTCCGGGCAGCCCCTTGGAGCTGGGGCCCAGCGATCCGCGCTTGCTGCGGCTCATACCCGGCTGGATCGAGCTGGGAACGGCGGATCACGTCTATCACGCCGTAGCCGGGGTGTTCTGCATCACCGCGGGCTGGAGGGCGGGGCCGAGACCGAGGCATGGGATCAAGACGGCGGCCGAGAAGAGAGAGCCGGTCTTGAGATAGGACCAGGCGCGAGTGGGATTCGAACCCACGATTGACGGTCCTGCGGACCGCCCCCTTGGCCACTTGGGTATCGCGCCATGGTCCAGGCGTATTTATTCTAGGCTTTCCCCCATTGTCGAAATATCGCGCCGGGGTCAAAAGTCAGTGGAGCCGACAAGGCCTCGACCGAAGCCAGGGCTAGAGCAAGGCGAGCTGGGCTTTTTGTCGGGAACGGTCGAGGTCGCCCTGGTCGAGCAGGGCGATGGTCCCGTACTCGCCGTCATAGCCGGGCGCGATCGCGACTTCGCCCCGTCTCATTCGAGCCAAGGCCAGGCCCAGGGCCGGCCCCTCAGCTCCGCTCAAGGCCTCGAGCTTGGGGAGAGCTAATTCCCGGAGGATGTGGAGCTCGCTGCCGAAAAGCGCCAGCAGCCGGTGATAGAGCCTGTCGACCTTGACGCTGCCGGGGCCCACCCGCAGGCATTGGCCCAGCACTTCCTTGAGCGGGATCAGGCGTTGGAATCCAGCCGCCCCGGGAGGTCTCTCGCCCTCGGGACGATCCGCGAGCTTCTCGATGCGACTGAGCACTCCCACCGTGACCGGCTTGCCGCAGGACGGGCACAGCCCCTTGCGCTTCAAGGTCTGCTGCGGCCGAAGGCGGATGCCGCATTTGCGGTGGCCGTCGACGTGATACTTGCCTTCCTCGGGGAAGAATTCAATCGTATACAGGAACTTGCTGGTGTCCTTCTCCCTGAGAATGCGCATGAGTTCGTAGTAGTCCGGTTCCGCATCGAACACATTTGCCTCACGCCCGAGCTTCGCCGGGGAGTGGGCATCCGAGTTGCTGAGCAGCACCACGGAATCCAGCTGCGAGAGTCGCCAGTTCATCGGTGGGTCGCTGCTCAATCCGGTCTCCGCCGCGTAAATGTGCTTGGTTTGCTCCCCGAAGCACTCGACCAGTGAATCGAAGCCGGAGTTGGAACCGAATAGGCTGAACCACGGCGTCCAGGCATGCGCCGGCACCACCAGACAATCGGGGGAGACCTCCATGATGTACTCGACCATCTTGTCCGATGGGAGAGTAAGCGTGGGGCGGCCGTCCGCCATCAGTGCGCCAAAGCGGCCCAGGACGGCGTTGATCCGCTCGGCAACCTCGAAGGAAGGACAGTGAACGATGTTGTGGATCTTGCGCAGCCGCCCGCCCTGGGGGTAGATGTTCGAGACCTCGACCGTCAGCATGAAGTAGATCCCACCGTGGGTGTACAGGCCTCGGTCGGTGGGCTTGAGCTTGGCTTTGAGTTCGCGGAGCCAGACCGGGTGAGTGAAGTCGCCGGTCCCGACGATGGTGATACCTTTGATCTTGCACCAGCGGGCCATGTTCTCCACATCCATCTCCCGGCTGGTGGCCCTGCTGTATTTGGAGTGGAGGTGGAGATCAGCGATGATTCGCATCCGTTACCTCAGTCCTGGTCCCATCCCCCGGCTGGGTGCACGTCGAACTGTCCTATCGGTTCCCTCAAATCGGACGTTCTCCTCTGCGTCAGCCCGCACGGCGCCGTCCTGGGCCATCGCTGCGCCGTCGTCCCAGAGTGCGACCAGACCATAGCGCAGCGCGTTCGCGAGCGTGCCCGCCATGGCAGGCAGCCGTGACGGCGCAAGGGCATGAGCCAGCAGCGGCCCAAGGAGGCGGGATTGGAAGGCAGTATCGCCGCGTTCTTCGATGATGCGCCGGAGGCGTTCGTCTGCACTGATCGCCGCGATCAGCCGGTTGAGATCGCCGTCGGTGAGCCGGTTCAGGACCACGCGGGCGAACACCGTGACC
>JACQPG010000080.1 GCA_016207665.1 Elusimicrobiota bacterium
CCGGCTGGCTTCCGCTCGTGCGCGACGACAGCGACAATCTGATCCCAGGCGACAAGGTGATATTGATCGCCGAGGATGATGTCAATTTCTCCTTGATCCTGCTCGAATGCGCTCGCAGAGCCGGATTCAAAGGCATCGTGGTGCAGCGGGGAGACCTGATACTCCCGCTGATCCAAAAATTCAGGCCTAACGCGGTGACGCTGGACATCCGATTGCCCGACATGGACGGTTGGCGCGTCCTGGACCTGCTCAAGCATGATCCGCAGACCCGCCACATCCCCATACAGGTGATCTCCGGGGATGAGGATTGGCTGCGCAGCCGCCGCTTCGGCGCCTGGGACTGTCTGCAGAAGCCGGTCGAAGCCGATCAGCTGGCCGCCGCCTTCGGCCGTCTTAAGGAGTTTCTTGCGGCGGATAAACGCCAGCTCCTGATAGTCCGCGAGGAAGGCAAGGTCCGGAATGCATGGGTGGAGCTCCTGGCGGGAGAAGGGATCGCGATTCGCCTGGTTGAGACGGGAGCCGAGGCCCTGCGCCTTTTGCGTGAGACGGATTTCGATTGCCTGCTGCTGGACTGGACTCTGCCCGACATGATTGCGCTGGACCTTCTCGAAAAGGTCCGGAGCGGGTACGGATCGGCGAGGACCCCGTTCCTCCTAGCCGTGCCTTCGGATATTAACGCCAAGGACGAGCAGAAAATACGGAGGATCGCCAGATCCATCGTCCTCAAACAGGTAGAGAGCCCCGAGAAGATGCTCGACGAGGCCACGCTTTACCTGCACCGTCCGGAGACCGGTCTTGCCGAGCCCTTGAAGCGCCTCCTGGACAAGCACCACAAGACGGATCCCGTGTTATCCCGCAAGAAGGTGCTCATCGTCGATGACGACGTCCGAAACATCTTCGCCTTGACCAGCGTCCTGGAACGCCAGAAGATAGAGGTAATCCACGCGGAGAACGGCCGCGACGGGATCAGGATGCTCGAGTCTCATCTCGACGTCGATGCCGTGCTCATGGACGTCATGATGCCGGACATGGACGGCTACGAGACCGTACGCGCGATACGCAAGATGTCTAGGTTCAAGAATCTGCCCATCATCGCCTTGACCGCCAAGGCCATGAAGGGAGACCGCGAGAAATGCATCGAGGCCGGGGCCTCGGATTATATCGCCAAGCCCGTCGAAATCAACCAGCTATTGTCCATGCTGCGGGTCTGGATCAACCGATGACTATCTCCGATCAGGCCACCCTGCCCCAAGAGGCGCCCGTTCGTTCCGAGGAGACGGTCGATATACTCGTCGTCGACGACCAGCCGGCCAATCTCCTGGCCCTGGAGTCCATGCTCAATGACACCGATTATCGCTTGATCCGAGCCCGATCGGGGGAGGAGGCTCTTCGCCTGCTGCTGGCCCATGACTTCGCCCTGATACTGCTCGACGTGATCATGCCGGGTCTCGATGGCTTCGAGACCGCATCCCTCATCCGCGGCCGGGAAAAATCCAGCTACGTTCCGATCATATTCCTGACCGCGGTCAACACCAACGAGGCTCATGTCTGCCGCGGTTACGCGCTAGGCGCCGTCGACTATATCTTCAAGCCGATCGAGCCCGAGGCCCTCCGCGCCAAGGTCTCGGTGTTCGTCGAACTCTTCCGCAAGCGCCGCCAGGTCCAACATCAACTTGCCGAGCATGTCCGGATGGGAAGGGCCCTGCGCAAGAGCGAGGAACGTTACAAGCAACTCTTCGAGACCGCCAGCGACGCCGTCATCGCGTTTAATCCCGCGACTTGGAGAATCACCGAGGTCAATCGGGCCGTCGAGCGACTATACTCCTACACCCGCCAGGAGCTTCTCGAGATGTCGGCTCCGGCGCTGCTAGGACCGGCCTCTCTCGTCGACCCAGACGGACACGGCACCATCGAGACCGTGCAGACCCGCCGGGACGGCTCGGAGTTCGCGGCCGAGATCGATTACCGGCGCTTGGTGCTGAGCGACACCGACACCATCATCGCTTTCGTGCGGGACCTGACCTCCCGCAAGAAAGCCGCGGAGAGCGAAACCCTCCGGGCCCGCGAGGTAATGCTCCGCGATTTCGTCGCCACGGTCTCCCACGAGCTGCGCACGCCTATCGCTGCCATCAAGGGCTTCTCCGAGACGCTGCGGCGCGGCGGGGTGAGGGATCTGAAGAACCGCCTCCACTTCATACGTATCATCGAAAAACATGCGGACAAGCTGGGATTTCTCGTGGAGGATCTGCTCACCCTGGCGGCCCTTGAATCGGGCAAGCGCAAGCCCGTGCCGACCGAGATACTCCTTCCCGCCTTCGTCCAGACCTATGGAGGCCATCGCTCCCTTGGCGGCCCGGAAATCGGTTTCCATGGAGGTCGATGTCGAGGACGGCGCCAAGGTGATGGCCGACCCGGCGCATCTTCATCAAGTCCTCCAAAACCTCCTGGATAACGCCATCAAATATAATCGAAAGGGAGGCTCGGTGCGGATCCACGGACGCCGCCTTCCCGATGGATTCGCTCTGGTCTCCATCAGCGACACGGGCATCGGAATTTATGAGGAGGATCTCCCCCTCCTCTTTCAGCAATTCCAC
>JACQPG010000079.1 GCA_016207665.1 Elusimicrobiota bacterium
AACAAGATCCGCGTCATCCAGCGGCGCAGCTACGGCCTACGAGACGAGGAGTACCTGCGCCTCAAGGTGCTCACCTGCATGCTCGATCCGATCTGAAATCAGGTCAAAATCACCCACTCGCTTTGGAGAAGACCCGAATAAGTGATATCCTCGACCTGAATGAGGATTCTCCTCCTGGCCGCAGGCCTGGCCCTCGCGGCACCTCTTGGCGCGAGCGCGCCTTCCCTTCCCGAGTCCGAGATCGAGGAGGCGGACCTTCTTGGCTACTCGACCGTGGCGGTCAAGATCGACATATCCTAGCGGGGCGTCGTTATAGTGGAATAAGGTCGTCGGGCTTCGGGCCGGATCGTTGCGTGGTAATTAGGCCTCTCGGAGGATCTGGTGCCCAAGCGAACTGCGGCATGGTCGCGCACGATGACGGCGGCCGCGTTGGCGTTGAATCTTTCGTCCCTGGCCGCCGCGCCCCGCCCATCCGATAGCTGCATCGACTGCCATAAGGACGAGAAGTTTCGCGTTCAGAACCACAAGCTCTACGCCTATTATCAGGAATGGAGCGGCTCGGCCCACGAGCAGGCCGGACTTTCCTGCTGGAGCTGCCACGGCGGAGACCCGAAGGCCACGGGCAAGGAGGCCGCCCATACGGGGATGCTGCCGCAGTCCGATCCGGGCAGCCCGTTCCATTACAAGAATATCCCCAAGACCTGCGGCGGCTGCCATCCGGCCATTCTAGAACGCTTCGAGAAAAGCCGGCATTACGAGCAGCTCGAGGCGCGTGGCCGCGGGCCCAGCTGCATCACCTGCCACGGCTCGCTCAATACCAGGGCCTACCCTATCACCATCGTCGAGCGCTCCTGCGCCAAATGCCATAACGAGAAGACCGGCAATCATCCCGAGGTGACCACTCAGGCCAAGGAGATACTCAGCCGGCTCAATCATGCCAACGGCTATCGCAAGGGCCTTAAATTCTATTACAAATCCATCAATAGGCCCGGCGCCATGGATAAGGTCGACCAGGCCTACGGCGACGTGGTGCGATTCTGGCATGAATTCGACTTCAAGAAGTTGGGGCCCCGCGCGCAGGATCTGGTCGCGGAGCTCAAGTCGCTCTACCTCGCGGTGCAGCGTGAACAGAGCGAGCCGACGGCCAAACCATGAGCCCTCCACGCTCGCGGCCCCCGGTCCCCCACTGGGCCGCGGCGGCTTGCGTGGGCGGGCTTCTCCTGCTCTCCGTGGCGCTCTGGAAAGACGTGATCGGCTGGGGACCCGGGCGCGATGAGCTCGGACCCCTTGACCCCAAGAGCTATGAGGCGGCCACGGTGCGCAAGGTGCGCAAGGACATGACCTTCGGCGGCGCGCCTTGCTCTTCCTGCCATGAGGGCACCGAGCCGCTTCAGGGCGATCCCAAGGAGCGCGGCGTGTTCCACGAGGCGATAGAGCTCAAGCACGGGCGCAACCAGCATTGCTTCAACTGCCATCACCGGCTCAAACCCGAGAATTTCGCGAATTTCGACGGCACCCAGATCACTTTGGCCAGCGTGGAGCAGCTTTGCGCGCGCTGCCACGGCACCACCTACAGGGACTGGAAATCGGGAGCCCATGGCCGGCGCAGCGGCCACTGGGATGTAGCCAAGGGCGGGCCTAATGCCACCGTATGCATCGCCTGCCACGATCCCCATTGGCCGCTGTTCAAGGGCTTCGAGGCCGCGCCCGCGCCCCATGTCAACCCGCGCACGCGCAAGCGCGGCCCGCGCGCGGGCGAGGGCATGGAGGGAGCGCCCCACTGATGGCCGAGGAAGAGCGCACGCCGGATTATCCCGAACAAGACGGCGCCGAGACCTCCGGCGCCGTCACCCGGCGAGCTTTTCTGGGGACCATGGCCGTAGGGGCGGTGGCCGCCACCGCGGCCGCGCTGGCCCCCCTAGGCGACATCACCGATCTGCCCACGCTCGAGGAGTTCCTCCGGCAGCATTACAAGGAGCTCACGCCCGAGGACAAGCAGGCCCTCTTCGAGCGGATCGCGGCCCAGGTGCAGAAGGATTATGGGGTCAGGGCCAATATCGTCGATCCGCCGCCCATCCCCGGCGTCGAGTTCGCCTACGCTCTCAACATCGGCCGCTGCATAGGCTGCCGCAAATGCGTCTATGCCTGCATGAAGGAGAACAATCAATCGCGCAACCCCCAAATTCAATATATACGCGTGCTGCAGATGCGCAAGGGGTCCATCGACGTCGAGAGCTCGAGCCACGACTACGAGGGCGCGGTCCCCAAGGACGAGTTCTATTACATGCCCGTGCAATGCCATCAATGCCGAAAGGCGCCCTGCGTGAAGGCCTGTCCGGTCCAGGCGACCTGGCAGGAGCCCGACGGCGTGGTGGTGATCGACTATAACTGGTGCATCGGCTGCCGTTACTGCATGGCGGCTTGTCCCTACTGGGCCCGCCGGTTCAACTTCGAGAAGCCGTCCATTCCCAAGGAGGAGATCAATCCCGATATGGGATACCTCTCCAACAGGCCCAGGCCGAAGGGGGTGGTCGAGAAATGCCATTTTTGCCTGCAGCGTACCCGCAACGGGAGATATCCCGCCTGCGTGGAGGTCTGCCCCACGGGCTCGCGCAAGTTCGGCAACATCCTGGATCCGGAAAGCGAAGTGGCTCAGATCATCAAGAACAAGCGCATCTATATCCTGAAGGAGGAGGTCGGGACTTTGCCGCGCTTCTATTATTACTTCGACGTCTGAAATGGCTCTGATCGTCAAGGACTATCTCAACTTTCTGCTTCGCGCCCTTCGCCTGACCGTCGAAGGGGACTGGCGCTATTATCTCTGGATGACGGCGCTGTTCGCCGTTTCCCTGCTCGGGCTCAACGCCTATTGCAAGCAGCTCGTAGCCGGCTTGACCATCACGGGCATGAGCGACCAGGTCTCCTGGGGCCTCTATATCGCCAATTTCACCTTTCTCGTCGGCATGGCCGCGGCCGCCGTGATGCTGGTCATCCCGGTCTACATCTACAAGGACGAGGTGCTGCACGACGTGGTGATCTTGGGCGAGCTGCTGGCGGTCGCCGTGATCGTCATGTGCCTACTCTTCGTCACGGTCGATCTCGGCAGGCCCGACCGCTTCTGGCACATGGTGCCCGGCATCGGGCGCTTCAACTGGCCGATCTCGATGCTCAGCTGGGACGTCATCGTACTCAACGGCTATCTGTACCTTAACGCCCATATCTGCGGCTATCTGCTCTTCATGGTCTATCAGGAGCGCAAACCCGAGAAGCTCTGGTACCTTCCCTTCGTCTTCATCGCGATCATTTGGGCCATCAGCATCCATACGATCACGGCATTCCTCTATGTCGGTCTTGGGGGCCGACCCTTCTGGAACTCGGCGATCGTAGCCCCCCGATTCCTCGCCTCGGCGTTCACCGCGGGACCGGGCTTCTTGATATTGACGCTGCAGATAGTCCGGCGCGTGACGCCCTATCAGATATCGGACAAGGCCCTGATGATGCTGCGCAGCATCGTGCAAGTCTCCATGATCATCAATGTGTTCCTGCTGCTATGCGAGCTGTTCAAGGAGTTTTACACCGACTCGGCCCATGTCGCCTCGGCGAAATACCTGTTCTTCGGCTTGCATGGCCATTATGGCCTGGTCCCTTGGATTTGGACGGCGATGGCTCTCAATACCGCCGGGCTGGCGCTTCTGGTCTCGCCGGTGTCGCGAAAGCTTCCCTACCTGTCGCTGGCCTGCGCCCTGGCCATAGTCGGCATCTGGATAGAGAAGGGCATGGGGATGGTGGTGCCGGCCTTCATCCCGACCCAACTCGGCCAGATCGTCGAGTACGTTCCCACGCTCAACGAGTGGCTGATCTGCGCGGGCATCTGGGCCTTCGGAATGTTCCTCTATTCCCTGCTGCTCAAGATGGCCATACCGGTGCTGACCGGCCAATTACGAGCCGAGAACTCTTAGGAACTGTTAAATAATAACTGACACATTATGATTGAAAACGAGTAGACTGCCATGAGTGGACGCCCTCAGGCGGAAGTTCACAGCCTTGCTGCCCGCGTTAAACGAGCGTGGGCGA
>JACQPG010000083.1 GCA_016207665.1 Elusimicrobiota bacterium
CTCTTCCCCTGCCTCTCTATCATCCGGCTCGTCTTGTCCATCTCCTTCTCGCGTTCGGCATGCTCATAGGTGCCATGCGAGACCCCGATCCTGACGGCATCCTCGACTTCCTTTCGTTTGAAGCCCAGCTCCAAGGCCCTGACGACCTGATCTGCGACCAAGTCGGTCAACAGGGCGTTGAGCACGTCGTCCTTTGGCATATTCATCGATCTACCTCCCTAATCACGGCGTGGTACTTCTTCGAGGCGGCCAGGATGCGCTCGGCCTCCCGCTCAGCCTCGTTGCGGCTGGTGTAGAACGCGTGGATATCCTCGGGGTCGAGCCCTCCTTTAAACTGGAGGGCCAGCCCCTTGGCGTCCGTCTCGAAGCAGATGTCGCCAAACTCGCTCGTCGGGCTCGGCCGCACGATCACCCACAACTTCTCGATTCTCATCGCGCCTCCTCCTGCACGGGTTCCAGGCAGATATTCGCCTTGCCGTCCTGGGCGATGTCGTACTCCTTCCCACAGGAGACGCAAGCCACTCGGCTCTCCTGGTTGTAGTCCCATCCCTCAGAGTGGTCGGCCTCCGTATCGTCGTACTGCGGGCCGTCGGCCGTGATCTCGCAAGGAACGCCCATCAGGACCAGCGTTACTCTTGGAGCCTTGAACTGCTCGTTTCCACATTCGCACCGTAGGTTCATCGTTCGCCCTCCTCTTTAATCACGCGGGGAAGTGTCTCGACAACGCGGGGTCGGCGCGATAGGCTTTCAACATCTCGACCGCCTCTCTCGCGCCACGCACAAACTGCGCCCGCGACTGCCAGTTCAGCGTCGAGTGGAAGATATCCTCGCGCATGATCTCCTCGACGTACCCGGCTTCCTTCTCGTTGATCCCCGTCGCCTCGATGACGAGGCTCCGGTAGAAACTCCGTCTCGTATTCATGCCGGTCCCTCGGTCTTCGTGACCGTCAGAAACACGGGCGGGATCTTGCCCTCGACCCGCGTCCCCAGGGCCTCGACCTCGTAGTCGAGAAGCTGGTCTTCGACAGCGATGTTGTCCCACTGGACATAGACCCATCGCCTAGAAGCACTCGTCTGGACGCGGACCACCGTGCCGGTGAACTTGCCGCCCCACTTCACGTCGCGTACCCGGTCGCCCTTCCTGATTCTCGTCTTGTCGCCCATCGTCTTGCCCTCCTTTTGCCCCGTTTACCGTCGGGGGCAGCACTGAAGTACAGCGACTTCGCGATGAAATCCATAGGCCTGAAGGCCCAAGTTCTGGCGAAATTCCGTAACACGTTGCGACGTTCTGCCCGAAATTCGGGAGCCAGAATCGGGGGTGGAAATCACGCGGATTCCGGGAAGAACCCGACCGCCGCGATACGCTGCGGCAGCCGGGTTACCTCGATGGGGCTGGCCGGAGATTCCGGCGGCCGCGGACCGCCCGCAGCGGCGGCAGGAACCCGCCCGCCGGCTTCGCGTGGAGCAGTCGCCACAGGACCGTATCAAGGCCATCCCAATCGATATGCGTCGCCCACACGGTGACCGCGAACTCGGCCAGGATCAGCTTCTTGCGCCGGGACACTCTACACGCCCTTCCCGGCCTCCGCAGCCTTCAGGTAGCCCTCCCGCCTAAGCACCTCGGAAATGGCCGACAGGCCGAGCTGGTAGAAACTCACGCCCTTCTCCTTCTTGTAGGTCTTGGCCGCATCCAGGACCTCCTGGCTGACCCTGATCGCGCGGATCAGAGGCTTGCCCTGGGGGTCTTGCGCGGGTTGAGGCAGCACGGAATCCTTGTCCTTCTTGGACGTCCCGCCCTTCTCGGACTTTTTCTTTGCCATCGATTCCTTCCTCCTGCCGTCGGGCGGCTCGATGCCGCCCCGGCGTGAAGGAAGCTACCTTCGTTCCCCCCGACCATCAAGCAGAAATGGGAATTCGATCAAGCCCACCGCGCGCTATTTCGTAAAATGCAGAGTCCCTTCGTGGGATTCCGACCTCTTAGCTACTATGACCGCGGTTCACTTCCCATTGCTCACAAACGGGCTCGACTTCATCCTGTCCGCCGTTGAGCATCTCCGCGGCACAGCCACAGAGCGTGATCTCAAATATGCCGTCCTTCATCTTTGCTCTGGGATCGAGCTCGTCTTGAAGGAACGGCTGAGGAGAGATCACTGGTCGCTGATTTTTGACAACCCCAACACGGCGAGCAAGTCGGCGTACGAGGCGGGAGACTTTTCAAG
>JACQPG010000081.1 GCA_016207665.1 Elusimicrobiota bacterium
GAATACACTCCTGGATCGTCTCAGCTTGATCGACTTGCTGCGCCTTCCGGAGAAAAAATTGCCAGCGCTACGGAATGCGGAGCCTCAGCTATGTCTGGCGCTCTGATTTTCCCCGGACACCAGTGATACGGCGATCAAAATCCGGGACTATGGGCCCCAAAAGGGAAATACGGATCGGTCTTTGGGCCTAAATCAGGGCCCTGTGGAAGGATCTAAGGCTGTTCCTTCAGCATGAATTGCATCGTCGTGCCGCCGCAGTCGATGAGATCGCCTTCCTTAAGCACGACGTTGCTGTCGACCTTGCTGCCGTTGACCAAGGGATAGCCTTGCACCACCGCGACGAGCACATAGCCCTCGGGCTTGCGATGGATGGATGCCGCGACCTCGGGGGCCGAGCGGAAAAGCCCTCCTCCCTCGATCTGTATTTGGGCGCGATCGGACTTGCCGATATAGGTGGACATGCCCTTGAGCTCGTGCTCCTGCTGCTGGCCCACCAGACCCTTGAGAATCCTGATGACGCCGACCCTATTATCGCCTTTCGCCGAGGCGGTCGCGGCGGCGACCAAGGCCTCCTGCTTTTCCGGAGTCAGCACCAGCGTGCCGTCCGCCTCGCCCTTGCCGTCCACCGCCGAGGGCGGAGGAGGATTATCCTCCAAGAAAACCAGGCTGTGCTTGGCTAGGCCCACCACGTCGTTATGGTGAAGCCCGGCCTTCTTGATCCTTTTCTCGTTGACGTAGGTGCCGTTGGTCGATTCGAGATCCTCCACGAAATAGACGCCCCCTTGGACGCTTACCCGGCAGTGATGCCCCGAAATCGCCGGGTTGTCGATCACTATGTCGTTGTCGGTCTTGCGCCCGATGGTCAAGCTTTCTTTTGAGATGGCTATCTCCTTGATCACCGCGGCATTGAATTTCAGCAGCAGCTTTGGCATGCGCTATCTCCTGAATAACCTGGACACGAGTCCTTGAAAGCCGCCTAAGCCCCTTGATTCAGGAACTCGCGCGACCACGACGGTAATATTGTCGACCCCGCCCGCCGTCCGCGCCTTCCCTATCAACGTTTCCACAGCTCCGCGGACGTCGCCGCGGGAAATGGTTCTTCCCAGCTCGGCGTCGTCGACCATCTTGGTCAGCCCGTCGGAAGCCAGCAGGAGCACGTCTCCCGGGAGCAAGGGATGCTCTGAAACGTCGATCTCCACCTCTTTCTCGACGCCCAGGGCGCGGGTGAGGATGTTCTGAAAATCCGATTTCGAGGCCTGCTCCGAAGTGATAAGCCCCTTGCGCACCTGGTCGCCGACCAGGGAATGATCCTCGGTCAGGGCATTGAGCTGTCCTTGCCGCAAGAGATAAAGCCTGCTGTCGCCGACATGGGCCACGATCAACGAATCGGGCTCGGCCAGGGCCGCGACGACCGTCGTGCCCATGCCCGCGTCGCGCGGAAAGGCCCTTCCCTTCTCGTAGATCATGGTATTGGCCGAGCGGACAAGGTATTTGAGCAGCCTGGCTCGAGGCGACAGACCGGAGTCACCCGCGGAGGCCTCGGGTATCATTATCTTTTCGCCGCCCAGCATTCGCCGCGCCATCTCCACGATGGTCGAGGTCGCCAGGGAGCTGGCCACCTCCCCGGAATTGTGTCCGCCCATGCCATCCGCCACCACCATGAGGCCAAGCTCCTCGTCGATGGCGAAATTGTCCTCGTTATTGCGGCGCACGCAGCCGGGGTCCGTGCCCCCCGCGACCTCGAAACCCTGTTTCGTCATCAAGGCTTCTGCTCCGGATCGGGGACTATCCTAACGGTCTGATCCGCGCCGCTGCCGTCGAGCACGGGCTCGATCCTGATCGTCGGCTCAACCGCCGGAGGCGGACCGGCGGGCAAGGTCTTGTTGGCTTGTGTCGGCTCGATGCGCAGGGTGGCGCCCCCGTCGACCGGCGCGGCGGCGGGCTGCGGGATATCGATCCTGGGCGCGGGAACGGGAATATCGATCTTGGGAGCAGGAACGGGGATGTCGATCTTGAGCGTCGGCGCCGCGCTTGCGACAGCCACCGGGCACGCCTTCCCCTGGATGCAGGCCCTTAAATCCGCCGCCATCTCCGAGCCGCGCGCGTAGCGCTGTGCGGGGTCCTTGGCCAAGCCCTTGTCCACTATGGCCTTCACGCATAGGGGCAGGCTCGGGTTGAGGGCAAGCGGATCAGGATGAGGATCATTGGCGATCTGGAAAAGAAGGGTGCCGATCCCCTCTCCGCCCTTGAAGGGCTTCTCCCCGGTCAGGAACTCGAAGAGCACCACGGAGAGCGAAAAGAGGTCTGCGCGCCCGTCCACCTTCTTGCCCGCGACCTGCTCCGGGCTCATGTATGAGGGTGTGCCCATCACAGTGCCCGTGGCGGTCTTCGAGGAGGCCGTGATACGAGCGATGCCGAAATCCGCCACCCGAAGGGTGCCATCCTTAAGAAGCATGAGATTGGCCGGCTTGATGTCGCGGTGGACGATGCCTTGAGCGTGCGCGTAGTCCAGGGCATCCGCCACGATGGCCACATACTCCATGGCTTGCTGCGTCGGCAGCAAGCCTTCCTTGGAGGTGAAACGGGTCAGGTCGTGCCCGTCGAGCAGCTCCATCGCGATATAGGCCACGTCCTGCTCCTCGCCCGCATCGAATATACGCACGATATTGGGATGATTGAGAGTCCCGGCGGACTCGGCCTCGCGGAAGAATCGCTCCTTGACCTGCTTGAGCGACTCGCCCTCGCCCCCCTCCTCCAAGGCCATGGTCTTGATCGCCACCATGCGATTGATCTTGGGGTCCTTGCCGAGATAGACGATACCCATCGCCCCGCGGCCCAGCTCCTTCTCGATCTCGTAGCGTCCCAGGGTGGGCTTGGCCGCCCCTCCCGCGATCATGACCGTCCCCTCTTTCTTGCCCGGCCCGATGCCGCCGAATACCGCGCCCTCGCTGGCCTGCTTGAGCTTGGCGATGCGATCGGCGATATCCTTGTACTTGGGATCCTTGGCCTTGATATGATCGAGGACGGCCGCCGCCTTATTGAACTGGCGTTTGCGCTCGAAATCCAGGGCCAGGTTGTAGAGCGTGTCCTTCATGCCTTCGTCGAGAGGACAGAGCTTGAATTTCTCGAAGGCCATGTCGAGCATCCCCTGGCCCTGGAAAGAAAGCCCTAGCATCTTGTTGGTCTCGATCGCGGAAGCCTCGACGAGCTCCTTTCCCTTTTCCGTGACGAAAAAGCGCTTGGAGATGATGACCAGGTAGCCGGCGGCGAGCAGGGTCCCGGGGTAAGCCACCTTGAGCCACTGGCCGTTGACGAACAGATAGGTCCCCGCTCCCACCATGAAAAGCAAGAGCACCACGCTGGTGAAGAAGCCCCAGAAAGCCCGCAACCTGGGGAGCACGAACATGATGAACAGACCGACAAAAGCGATGAGCCCCGCCTCGAAATTGAAGGCCCCTGGCGGGCGCGTCAGGAACCGGCCCTGCAAGACATTGTCGATGACGTTGGCCACCACCTCGATGCCAGGGAAATTATGCGCGACGGGGGTCACATAGAGCGTGTCGATCCCCGTCGCGGTCACTCCCACGATCACGATCTTGTCCTTGAAGACGTCCATCGCCACTTTGTCGTTCATCACGTCCTGGAAGGAGAAATACCGGAAGGTCTGATAGGGACCGTTGAACGTGATGGGCATCCGGCTCTGCTCGTTGAGCGGGATGGAGAACTTGCCCAGCTTGATCTCCCTGCCGGGAACGAAGAGGGCGTCGGAGGCCTTCATGTCGGTGAACGCGAGCACGAGCTGCAACGCGTAAGACGGGTAATAGGAATCCAGATACTTCTTGACCACGGTCTCCTGCCGGACCGTGCCGTCGAAATCGGGCTCGATATTGACATGCCCCGCGCCCATTGTCGCCTCGGCGAACTCGGCCACGGGATGGATCGCCTTGATCCCCTCCTCGACCGGCAAGGGAATGGCGCCCGGCACGACCTGGTAGGAGAGGGACGAGCTTGAGATCACGGCGGGCAACTCCTCCGGCTTGCCGCCGCGCAGCCCTCCGGAGGTGAACGACATGGGCAGCACGACATTGCCGGCCTGCCGAAGAGAGGCGATCAGCTTCTTATCCGAGTCCAGACGCTCCGCCGCCGATGAGAAGAACACCTCGAAGACGGCCTTTTTGTCGACGATCTGCTTGGAGGCAAGCAGTTCCCGATAGCGCTCTTTGAGGCCTTGGATCTCGATGAGACCCTGATTGCGCTCCGGCTCGGAATAGAGCATGTTGAGCCCGATCACCTTCGGGCCGGCCGGCGCCAGCTTATCGAGCAAGGCCGCGATGCGCGAGCGCGGCCACGGCCAGCGCCCGACCTGGGCGATCGAGTCGTCGTCGATGGCGATGAGGACTATCTCTTGGGAGGGATCCGGATTCTGTCGGAGCTTGGCGCGCTTGTCATAGGTCTTGAGCTCTATTCCCTCCAATAAAGGGATGAGCGGAGGAACCAGGTAGCCGAGCGCCACGACCGCGCTCAAACATAGGCCGATGAAAGCGTCTATAACCCAGCTTTTTCTCATCTGACTCTCGCAGCGAGCGCTGCAAGTTTAACTGAACAAGCCTAGGCTGTCAACCCTAAGAAATAAAGAGAAAAAACAGGTTTATAGCGGACCGGGGCGATCGAACCCCAGCGCCCGCATGGCCTTCCATCCCAGTGGAAGAAAAGCCGCGGACAATCCCGACTTGACGAGGTCTCCAGGGATGAAAGGAAACAGGCCAAGGACGGGCACGTCGGGCCAAGGAAAAAACCGGGCAAGCCCTATCATGCCGCAGGCGAAAACCACCGAGCTGCCGGCCAACATCATTCCCATGGCCGTCAAAGGCCTCCGGTCCCAGCCTTGCTCCGCAAGCGCGCCGGTCACCCATGCGGCGGGCGCGAACCCGAGAAGATAACCGCCCGTCGGTCCCACCAGCCAAGCGCCGCCCCCCGCCCCTCCCGCGAAGAATGGAAGTCCGCAAGCCCCCTCCAAAAGGTAGAGCACCGCGGCGGCGAACCCTCTCCGGGCGCCGAGCACCGCCCCGGCGTAGAGCACGCCCAATGTCGTTGCCGTGATAGGCACGGGAGTGAACGGCAGACGTATCTCGAATTGCGCGCAAAGGGCGATCACGAGGCTGGCCCCGGCCACCAAAAGCGCATCGGTGGTCAAGGTGGATGACGGCATCAAGGCTTCGGCGAAGGTCTGCATGGGTGTCGGATAGGCCCTGGCTTGCATGATTGACTCCTCCTGATCTCGTACGCGTTCTAACGCTGCCCCTAAAAATCGCAAAGCCCACCATGAAGGCGGGCTTTGGTCAGACGACTGGCCGGCGACTAGAGCTTCTTGACGTTCGCCGCTCGAGGCCCCTTGTCCGACTCTTGGACTTCAAACTCCACGGCCTGGTTCTCGGTCAGGGTCTTGAACCCGTCTCCCATGATGGCCGTATGATGGACGAACAAATCCTTGGATCCGTCATCCGGCGTGATGAAGCCGTACCCCTTTTGATCATTGAACCACTTCACTTTTCCTGTAGGCATTCTGGACCGATCCTCACTGACTGAGACATTACCGCTTTGACGACGGCGGCGCTTCCATTTTCATTTCAGGAAGCTCGCGTATTATAGCATGGAATCGTCCGGTCAATGGGAAAATTGATCGCACCGCGAAAAAGAGCGACAATTCCTTTATGCATCACGGAGACCGGAGGGATTACCTCGAGAGATTGATCATGGGCCTGGAGCAGACGGTCGAGTCCATGAGATGGGAGATTCCCTATTACAAGCCCGACGACATACAATTGCGCTACGCCAAGAAGTTCCTTGCCGCCGCCGAGGAGAATCTGGCCGGCGCGAAGAAGGAGCTTGCCGAGTTGCTCGAAAAAGAGAAGCCTAAGGGTTGAGCGCCTCCGGCCGACCAATGGCTCACTTGACCACGCTGCGCTTGGCCGGCGAAAATTTTCCCGGGACCCCGAGAAGATCGACCGGCGCCACGCGCCACCAATAGGCCCCTGAAGGCAGGTCCACCTTCTCGAGCGTGATCTTCTCGTCGACCTCGAACATCTGGTCGAGAACGATCTCGTTGAATTCCTGGTCCTTTGAGGCCTGAACCCTGAATCCGGCCAGCGCAACGCCCACTGGGATCGACTTGATATCCACGGGGAATCGGCCCACATCCGTCGACACTGCCTCCGGCCTGGGCCCGCGGCTCCGCCTCAAGGCGATGAGCCGGTCTTCGCTCAAGGCCTGGGTATCCATGGGTTTGGGCCTTTCGGGGCCCAGTCCCTCCGGAACGGAGACCACGAAGCCGCTCTCCACCGGGATCGCGAGCCCGCCCGACTCCACCTCGGTCGATCCGCTGTAGACGCGGACCTGCGCCGGCTGCCCCTCCCTGGCCACGGCTTCAAAGATCGTGTCCCGCGTCTTGGGAAGCACCGAGGCGTCCTTGACCTTGAGCTTCAAATGGAGCGCCTTCAATTCTCCCTTGATGAGTTGAAGATCCGGTCCTTCCTCGTCCGATTTCGGCTTGATCAGCACCTCGGAATGCGAATCCATGTTGAGCACGGCTCCCAATGGGAATTTGATCCTGGCCCGGGACCAGTCCTTGGTCCTGAGAATGTCGCCGGGATAAAGCGCCTGCTGCACCTTGGCGTCCGACCATTCGCCCTTGCCGCCAACCTTGCACTGGACCTTGTTCTCGACGTAGGTGAGGATGGCGGCCCGCAGCGCCGGCTTGATCATGGACACCGGGACCCTGAGGCTGCTTCCGGGCAGCGGGACCGTGGGATCGGCGCTCATCTGCGGATTGTATTCCAGCAGCCTGTCCCACTGTTTGGGATCCTTGAGATAGGTATTGGCGATCGACCAAGGGGTGTCCGTCGGTCTGACTTGGATGGCCTGGAACTCGATGGGTCTGCCATCGTCGCCGGCGGCGAACAGGGGCGTCAACGCCAGAAGGCTTAGGAAGAGGATGGCAGACATCTCGGCCCGACAATCATAGGCCCGGAATCTTGACTTGTCAAGTTCCCGGTAATTTCAAAGCCTGGCCGCGAGGTTTTACAAAAACGTCGAAATAACGTCATGGTTGGTTGATACCATGGTTCGACATGGGGCGGTCATGCCGATGTCAAGGAGGAGTCATGACGCGACACAGCGGGATCGACAATATCATGGAATGCCTCGCCACTATGGAGGACATCTGCGCCCAGCTTCTGGGCGAGCCCGCGAGGGCGGTCGAGGCGATCAAACGCAGCGGGGCTCTGGCCCCGATCACCCTGCTCTCGTTCGATGGCAGGCGCCTGAGCTACGATGAGCGAGAGTCGTTGGCCAACCAGAAGATCGATGACTTAAAGGAAAGGGAGAAGAGGCTCGACGCCATACAGGCCGCCATCAGGGTGGTCCAGGATCTCATGCGCGACATCAGCAAGTCCCCATTGATCGAGGACCAGCTCCGCCCGCTCAACGCACCACGGCCAGACGGCCCAGCGCGGGACTGCTAGATTCCAGCACGCCAGGCAACGCCGGATCGCGCGTCTCATGTCGGGGTCGTCCGGCGCCGGGGCGCCGGATTCGTCCAGTCGGCAACGGCTCGCCGTCGATTTCACGGGTGCCCTTGGTGATTGTGACGCGCGACAGGCCGCACGCGCGACTGACCCGCGAGATTCCGCCACGGCCTTGCTGCAATGCCTCGTTCGCGGCGAACATCCGCCGGCCGCGCTCGTCCAAATGCCGCCAGATTCGTGAGAACTTCTTCCGGAGAGCTTGGGTGGATTCCACGCTCCAAGATTATCATCCTGAGCACGTATTGTAAAGTTTATTTATTGCCGACGCCTAAAGGCCCTGGCGGGTCAAAGCTCCGGCTGTTATACTCTTGGGGGTTTAACATTAAGGAGCTCTCATGACCGCATTGAAAGGCGGAGTGGTCATATTCATCATAGCCCTGGCCGTGGCGCAGTTAGGATCTGAGAACATCACTCTTTCCACTTATTATCCCGCGCCCTCGGGGATATACACCCGCATCATCACCACGGGCGACACCATATTGGCCCGGGACGGGGGGCGGGTCGGCATTGGAACGGCATCGCCTTCGGCCAAGCTCGAAGTCGCCGGAACCGCGCATATCACGGGACAGCTCCGCATCGAAGGCGGCTCTCCTGGAGCCGGAAAGACTCTGGTCTCCGATGCGACCGGGCTTGGCTCCTGGCAAGATCCGCCGGGCGCCGGGAGCATCCCCCGAGGAGTCGTCGCGTTCACCGCGGTCGGCCCCTTCAGCTTTACGGTTCCACCGGGCGTGACCCGGCTGCTCGTCGAGGTCTACGGCGCCGGCGGCGGAGGCGGTAGCGGCGGAAACGCGGCCGGAGCCGGGGGCGCCGGCGGAGTCGCCGTCGGACTTTTGACCGTGAGCGAAGGCCAGGTCATCAACGGTGCAATCGGCGCGGGAGGAGTGGCGGGCAACACGGGAGCGACGGGCGGGACCTCTTTCTTCGGAACCTTGAGCGCCACGGGAGGACTGGGCGGCCGCGCGGGGGGCGGCTATTCCGGCCTCGGAGCCCCAGGCGGCATAGGCAGCGGCGGGGCCATTATCCAGAAGGGCGGCCCCGGAGGCCGCGGAGGCTATGCCGGACACGGCTTCTCCGCGGGCGGCTCGAACCTGCGC
>JACQPG010000085.1 GCA_016207665.1 Elusimicrobiota bacterium
CTCCTGGATCGTCTCAGCTTGATCGACTTGCTGCGCCTTCCGGAGAAAAAATTGCCAGCGCTACGGAATGCGGAGCCTCAGCTATGTCTGGCGCTCTGATTTTCCCCGGACACCAGTGAAGCCGCATAATGAAACGACCGGATAAGGCTGGCCACGTCCAACAAGGGAGAGCGCTTGATGCGGCGCTCGTTCAACGACCGCGAGGGATCCCCCTCGAAGCCGGAGAAGAGAAAATCCTTCCCTGTGTAGAAAAGCCTTCCCAGATGGAGATCTCCGTGGCAACGCAGCCGCATGGCCGTGATCCGGCGCACGTGGACCTCGCGCAATCGTCTGAGGGACTCCTCCTCGAAGTCCAGTATCCTCTGCGCCTCGAGCCGGGCCGCCGGGGCCATGTTCGAGAGTCCGCGCCGCAGCGCCTGCGCGACTTCTCGGGTCGTCGTGCGCAGCGACTGATAGAGGGAGCGCTGATAAAACCAGGTGAACGGCTCGGGCGCAAAATAAGAGTCCTCCGGCTCCGAGGCGAGCGCGCGATGGAGTTGCGCCGTCCGCTCTCCCAGCAGCCCGGCTTCATGCAAATAGGGCCCGATCAGCTCGAAGGCCCGGGCCGGGATTTCCCCCAGGGCCAAGCGCAGCACGGACGCCTCCGGCAGCGGCGGCGGCGCCCTCTCAGGATTGGCCAAGGCCTTTTCGAAATAGCTGCCCAGGGAGTCCAGGCTGTATTTCCATGCGTCGGTCTCGGTGGGCGGAGCCGCATGAAGGGTGCCGATGGTGGCGGGCTCGCCGCGGCTGCGGACGTATTCGAAAGCGCCGAAAAGGGCCGGAGCATGAGGGAAGGCGCGGCGGGTGAGGAATCTGCCGAACTCCAGATCAGGACTGACTCCGGGTTCCAATCGTCTAAACAACTTAAGAGCGAGCGCGCCGCAGCGGATATAGGCGTTGTCCCGCCGATCCCAGACGGCCGACAAGGAACCGGGAAAAATCTTCTCGATCCCCGCTAACCCTGGGGATGAGCTGGCTATCAGATCGCCTTGGCGTCCGGAAATGCGTCCTCCTTGCGAGGCGAGCTTGACCAGACTCAGGAAGAACCCGGCATCGGCGGCCCCGTCGCAGAGCCACGCCTCGCCGCCGCCCGCGGAGCCGATGGGCGTCAACAGGGCCTGCGGATTGCGCCGTCTGATTTCGGACGCCTTTTCTCCCTCCACGACGGACAGGGCCATGACGCACAATATGGAGGCCCCCTCCACCGTCTCGATCCTCACCAGCGCCAGACGGTGAAGAGGGTCTATCGCCAAGCACTCGACGATCGAGGCCGAGCGGGTCAAGGGCATCGGCGAGTCCGTCCACGCCTTGGTCTTCGCGTAGTCCAACAGCAGCCTCTCCAACACGGGACGGGAGCGCTCGGCGAATATCTCCTCCCATGAGGCGGAAACCGACAAGCCCGCCGGCCTTTCCTCGGAGACGGGCCCCAACATCAGGGGACGCGGCTCTAGAGAGAACCAATAGAAGTCGTTGGGGCCCAGGATCATGGAGTAAGGCTGGCGGGAGACGGGAGGGAACTCGGTTCTACCGAAAGCCTCGACGGGGGTCTTGCCCGCGAATTCTGAAAGATCCAAGGAGACATGCTGCACGAAACGGGAGAGATTGGCCACTACCAGCAACGCTTCATCTCCATGACGCCGGATGAAAGAAAGCACCTTCCGATTTTCGGAGCCCCGGGAACTCCAACTGCCGCGGCCGAACACATGGCTGCGCTTGCGCAGGGCGATCAGCCTCTTGGTCCACCACAACAGCGACTGCGGGTTTTTTTGCTGCACGTCTACGTTGCAGGCCTCGTAATGATATTCGGCGTCGATAATGACGGGCAGATAGAGCTTTTGCGCGTTGGCTTGGGAGAAGCCCGCGTTGCGATCCGCGCTCCATTGCATGGGGGTTCTCACGCCGTTGCGGTCGCCCAGATAAAAGTTGTCGCCCATCCCGATCTCGTCCCCGTAATAAAGAACCGGGGTGCCGGGAAGAGAGAACAATAGTCCATTCATCAGTTCTATCTTTCGCCGGTTGTTGCCCAGCAAAGGCGCCAGGCGCCGCCTGATCCCCAGGTTGATGCGGGCCTGAGGATCGTCGGCGTACATCCGCACCATGTAATCCCTCTCCTCGTCGGTGACCATCTCGAGGGTCAGCTCGTCGTGATTGCGCAAGAACAACGCCCATTGCGCCGCGTCGGGCAGGGAAGGCGTCTGCTCCATGATGTCGAGGATCGGGAATCGGTCCTCGGTGTGAAGGGCCATGAACATGCGCGGCATCAGCGGAAAATGGAATGCCATGTGGCATTCGTCTCCCGTCCCCGCGCCGAAATAACTAGCCGCATCCTCTGGCCATTAGTTGGCCTCGGCCAAGAGCATCCGGTTCGGGAACTTGGCGTCGACGTGGGCTCTCAACTCCTTGAGAAACTGGTGGGTCTCCGGGAGGTTCTCGCAGTTGGTCCCTTCCTTCTCGAAGAGATACGGGACCGCGTCCAAGCGCATGCCGTCGACCCCCATCCCGAGCCAGAAGTCCACGACCGATAAGAGCTCGCGGCGGACCTCGGGATTGGCGAAATTGAGATCGGGCTGGTGAGAGTAGAACCTGTGCCAGTAATAGGCGTTGGCGACGCCGTCCCAGGACCAGTTCGACGGTTCGAAATCGCTGAAGATGATCCGAGCTTCGGCGTAAAGGTCGGCATTCTGGCTCCAAACATAATAGTCCCTCAGAGGGCTGCCGGGCGGCGCCCGCCGGGCCCTTTGGAACCAAGGATGGCGCTCGGAGCTATGATTGAGCACGAGCTCGGTGATCACCCTCAAACCTCTCCTGTGCGCCTCCTCCAGGAAGGCCCCGAAGTCCCCCAAGCTCCCATAAAGCGGGTGGACATTCGTGTAGTCGGAAATATCGTAGCCGTCATCCTTCAAGGGGGAGGGATAGAAGGGCAAGAGCCATAAGGCCGTGACCCCCAGGTCCTGGAGATAATCGAGCTTGCTCGCCAGGCCCCGGAAATCGCCTATGCCGTCCCCGTCGCTGTCGCAGAAGGCGCGGACATGGAGCTCGTAGATGATCGCGTCCTTGTACCACTGGGGGTCGGATCCCCGACCGAAGAACTCAGCCATCGCTTGCCTCCGCCATCGCTCGCATAGAATTTCATTTTTACATCGCATCCCAACCTTGTCCATATGAAAGTGATGATGGAAGGGTAAAATCAATTATGAACGGAATCGGACCATGTTCATAACCCCTCGTCTGGCCCTCGCCCTGGCCCTGGCGATCGCCTCGGTGCTGCTGCTGGGCAACGCCGCCAAGCTCGACGAGCGCCTGACTGGCGTCGCCGGCATCGCGATCCTCATCACCTGGGTATGCCTGGCGATCATACATTGGAGCGTGATACGCCCGCTCAACGGCCTGCTCGAATGGATGCGCGGCTTCCGCTTCGATGGCAACGCCCTCCCTCCGCCCTCCAGCCGATCGGTGGCGCCGTTGGCGGAGGAGGCGGCGCAATTGGCGCGCAGCCTGGCGCAGGCCCGGGCGGCGGCGGAACAGGAAGCGCGTCTGAGACATCGCGGAGAGGCTGTTTGGACCGCGGAGAAACTCAAGGAGCACGTGAAGACGCAGCTCCAAGGCAAGCCTCTCTTCCTCGTCTCCAACCGTGAGCCTTACGAGCATGTGCGTCGAGGAAAGGACATAGTGGTCAAGACCCCTCCCAGCGGCTTGGTGACGGGGATAGAGCCGGTTCTCAGGGCGTGCGGGCGGGGTTTGGATCGCCCACGGCTCCGGAGACGCTGATTTCGAGGTGATCGACGGGCTGGGCAAGGTTGGCGTGCCCCCGGATGATCCTCAATACCTCCTCAAGAGAGTCGCCCTGACCCGCGAGGAAGAAGAAGGATACTATTACGGCTTCTCCAACGAGGGCCTATGGCCTCTTTGTCATATCGCTTATACGCGGCCGATCTTCGAGGCTGAGGACTGGAAACATTATCAGGCGGTGAACCTGAAGTTCGGCAACGCCCTGCTCGAGGAGATGGCTGGCCTCCATGAGCCCTGCGTGCTGATCCAGGACTATCACTTCGCCTTGCTGCCGCGCATCATCAAGAACGCCAGGCCGGAC
>JACQPG010000086.1 GCA_016207665.1 Elusimicrobiota bacterium
GCCGTCGGCTCGTTGATGATGCGCACGACCTCCAGTCCCGCTATGGTCCCGGCGTCCTTGGTAGCCTGCCTTTGATTGTCGTTGAAGTAGGCCGGGACCGTGATCACGGCCTTCTCCACCTTGTCCCCTAGAACGGATTCGGCGTCGCGCTAGACCTTCTGCAACAGGAAAGCGGAAAGCTGTTGAGGGGTGTAATCCTTGCCCTGGGAGCGGTATTTGTGATCCGTGCCCATCTTCCGCTTGAAGGCCATGAATGTGTTGTCCGGATTGGCGATCGCCTGGCGCCTGGCGGGTTCTCCGACCAGCAGCTGCCCATCCTTGGTGAAAGCCACGTAGGATGGGAAGGCCTTCCCCCCCACGGTGACGCCCTCGGCCGACGGGATGATGGTGGCCTTCCCGCCCTCCATGACCGCCGCCGCCGTGTTGGATGTTCCTAAATCAATTCCTATGATCTTGCTCATTTTCCTCTCCCTCGCTTTGTTTCTCTTGTGAAATCGGCCTCTTCGAGATCCTGACCCTCGCCGGACGCAGCACCTTATCCTTGAGCATGAAGCCGCCTTGCAGCACGTCGACCACGCAGCCTTCCTCGAGGTCGGTCCGCTCCACGGCTCCCACCACCTCGTGCCTAAGCGCGTCGTAAGGCTTGCCGGCCGGGCTCATGGTGGAGACTCCTTCCTCCTTGAATATCTTGTCGAACTCCTTGAATATGCCTTCCATGCCCTGGGCGAAGGCGGTGTCGGCCTGCAGCTTCTGTATCTGCTCATGGGCCTTCTGGAGGAGGTCGTAGATCGGAAGAAACCGCAGCAGCAGTTCCGCCTTGCCCAATTGGTAGAGCTCGGGCTTTTCCCGGTCCACCCTCTTGCGATAATTCTCGAACTCCGCCTTGAGCCTGAGCAGTTGGTCATAGTAATTCGGCTCAGCCGCGGCCTGAGGCTGTTTGCCCGAATCGGCCTGGGCCGGAGCCTGGGTCGGCTTGGTCTCACTGCCCATCGGGCTCCTCCTCATTCCATGACTCGAGCTTGCGCGAGACTATCTCGCTCAAGTACTCCACCAAGCTGATCATCCGCGAGTACTCCATCCTCTTGGAGCCCAGGACCCCCAGCACGCCGACGGGCCGGCCTTGATATTGGTAGGTGGTGGCCACCAGGCTCATCCCGAAAAGCTCCGGGATCCCGCTCTCCCGCCCGATGCGGACATGGGGCCGGGGCGTGACGCCCTCGGCCTGCTCCAAATGGCGGGTGAGCTCGCTCTCGAGCAGGCCGGCGATGGCCTCGCGCTCCCCGATCATCCTCATCAATGCCTGCACGGTGCCGATGTCGCCGATGTCCTGGGCGTGGGCGAGCAACGCCTCGGTCCCGTCCACGTACAAAGGGGCGTCTGGGCCGACCACAAGACTCACTTCCCTCAGAAGCTCGCCGGCCAGCTTGTTGAGGTCGCGGAATTCCGCCTCCATCTGCTTGAGCTTGGCCATGACCGCGCTTTGAGCTTCCCTCACGGAATGGCCGCGGATGTTGTCGTTCAAAAACCGATTGAGCACGTTGATCTGCCTGGCCGAGGGCGCGAAATCGAGGCGGATCGGCCAATGCCGGACCATTCCCGCCTCGGTGACCATGATCCCCAGCACGTCATGGCCTCCCAAATGGATCAGTTCCAGCCTCTTGAGCGAGTGGGTCTTGATCTGTGGAGACAAGACCAGTCCCGCGCCATGGGAGACCTTGGAGAGAAGCTTGGAGGTTTCGGAAAGCAAGGTGTCGAGCTCCTCGATCCTCTTGCGATATTGCCTGTCGATCCTCTCCTTCTCCCCCGAGGCCAGCCTTTGCACATCCACCAAATAGTCCACGAAAAACCGGTAACCCTTGTCCGTGGGCTCCCGCCCGGAGGAGGTATGGGGTTGATGCAGAAAGCCCTCCTCTTCCAGCTCCTGGAGGATATTCCGGATCGTGGCGCTGGACAGATCCAGGCCAGCCTCCTCGGCTATGACCTGCGAGGAGACCGGCTTGGATGTCTTTATGTAATAGTGGATCACCCATTGCAGCAGGTTCTTTTTCCGCTGCTCCACGACCTCGGGCTTGAGCTGCCTCATGAATCGATGTCCGGGTTTAAAATTAGCAATTCGACCTAATGACTGCTAATATCATTATAGGGGATGGGAAAGAGAGTGTCAAGAGAGAGGCGGAACGACCCGGAGGCAGGGCCCGCCTATTTCTTGCCGTTATGGCTGAGGGCGGCGATTTGGGCGGCCTTGGCCCCTACGATCACCTCATCGATGATCCCGTAAGCCTTGGCCTCCTCGGCGGACATGTAGAAATTGCGCTCGGTGTCCTTGGCCACTCGCTCCAAAGTTTGGCCGGTATGCTTGGCGAGTATCTTCTCCAAGGTGTTGCGCGTGTAGGCCATCTCCTTGGCCTCGACCAGGATATCGGTCGCCTGCCCGGAGATGCCGCCCACCAGCGGCTGGTGTATCATGACGCGCGACTGGGGCAGGGCGAAACGCTTGCCCTTCGTTCCGGCGGCCAGGATCACGGCGCCGAACGACATGGCCATGCCCATGCAGATGGTGGTGATGGGAGATTTGATGTACTGCATGGTGTCGTAAACCGCCAGGCCGGCCGTCACCATGCCGCCGGGAGAGTTGATATAGAGGTTGATGTCCTTGCTGTCGTCATCCGCGTCGAGATAGAGGAGCTGGGCGATCAACACGTTGGCGGAATCCGTGGTGAATTCCCCCTCATAGCCGCCCACGAAAATGATCCGGTCCTTGAGCAGCCGGGAATAGATGTCGTAGCCGATGACCGAGCCTTGGGTAGCCCGCTCGATGACGTGAGGTATCAGGTTCATGCCATCACTAAAACAAATTTTAGCCCGCCAGACAAGCGGGCTATCGGCTGGCCACGCGCGCAGGCATGCGATAGACCTCCAAGCCAAGGCCGGCCAGGCGCAGTCCCAAGGTGATGTTGCCGTAGGCTGCCGTGACGAGCTGGCCGTCGCGCAGGTCTTCGAAAGGTATGGGCTGTATCTTATTGAAGGGCTCTCCCACCATGAGAGCGATCGAATGTTGCTCCGGCGGCTGGTCGACCGGATAGTCCTCGTAGAACAGCACGCCGCATTCGACGTATTTGCCCCCGGCATCCACCCAGAACTGCGAGCCGGTGCGACCGGTCTTGCGGAAGAGATCGATCACCTTGAAGCAACTCTTGAAGATGGTCCCGCAGGCGTCGTCCTCATGGCCCCGGGTCCAGATCTCGACCAAGCTATCCTCCTCCCTCCGGGCCGTGGTCAATTGTCCCTCGAATTTGCGCCCCTCGATCTGGAATTTCTCCGGGCATAGAAAGCAGAAAAGGTCACGGGCGTTGATCAAGACCGGTTTGGCCAGGCCTGGCCTGCTGAAAGCGATATACATCGTCCTTCCCCGCTCGGTGGAGCGCGAAGGCTGCGCGCTGAGCGAATAGACGGTCCCATCCCGCGCTTGTATCATCATGTTCGTGGCCAGGTGGCGATTGAAAAGGCCGTCCGCCCCGTAAAGAGGCGCGGAATGGATCAATGCGCCGGGAGGCAGCACCTTGAGAGCCTCTATCTGCTGGAACGCCGCGTCCAGCGCCTGCTCGATCAAGATCATCCCGTTCTCAATGGCGACCGCCGGCCTTTGAAGCAGGCCGAAAACCATAGCCAGAGCCAGTACCACCCGGCGATTCATCTTTACCCCCAACAAGAGGCTTGACGCCGATGACTGGGCGATCTTAACAAAATCTAAACGGACGTCAATAGCAAAAAATGGACGGAAATGGGTAAAAAATAGTGGGGGTCGGCTTTGCGGATTCTTGACGCGAAGGCGGGGATCAGCCGAGCTTGGCTTCTATCGCCTTGATCAGTTTCTCGAAGGGCTCGACGAACAATTGCACGGCCTCGCGCAAAAGGCGAGTCGCGACCGGGTCGAGCGGGATCCCGGCCTCCTCCAGGCGCCGCAGGGCCAGTCTGGCCGAATCGACGCCGATCTCAAGCGTCGGCTTGACTCGCCCATGATCGATGAAGGCCTCCAGAGTGGCCGGGGGCACGGTATTGACCGTGTCCGGGCCGATCAGCTCCTCGACGTAGACGACGTCGCGATAACGCGGATTCTTCGCGCTGGTGCTGGCCCAGAGAAGCCTTTGCGGTCGCGCGCCGGCCTCGGAGAGACGTTTCCAGCGGGGGTGCTGCAGGAGAGCCTTGTAGCGTTGATAGGCGAGCTTGGCGTTGGCGATGGCGGCCAAACCCTTGAGCCCGGCGAGTTCTTGGGCGGCCCCGCCGGCTATTTTCTGGTCGATGGCGTCGTCGATGGCCGTATCGATGCGGCTGACGAAAAAGCTCGCCACGCTGGCTAGGTTCGAGAGCGTCTCGCCGCGCTCCAGCCGCTTTTCCAGGCCGCGCACATAAGCCCAGGCCGCTTGCTCGTAGATCTCTTGGGAGAAGAGCAAGGTCACGTTCACGTTGATCCCGTGCTCGATGAGCACCTCGATGGCCGGGATGCCCTGGGCCGTGGCCGGCACCTTGATCATGAGATTGGGGCGCGAGGCCGCTCTCCAGAGACGATAGGCCTCCTGAACAGTGCCCAGCGCGTCATGGGCCAGCAGCGGCGAGACCTCGAGGCTGACATAGCCGTCGATGCCTTGGGTGCGCTCGTAGACCGGCCATAGCGCGTCGGCCGCGTCCTGCATGTCGCGCAAGGCCAGGGCCTCATAGACCTGCACGGGCGGCAGCTGCCGCCCCCGGAACGCGCTGAGAGCCTCGTCATAATCGCCGCTTTGGACGATGGCTTTCTCGAAGATCGCGGGATTGGAGGTCAAACCCCGCAGGCCGTCCTCCACCCAACCGGCCAAGGCTCCCGAGCTGATGAGGCCGCGTTGGATGAAATCGAGCCATATCGATTGTCCGGCTTGGGCCAGGCTCTTGATGGATTCGCTTCTCGAGGCGTTAACGACGGGCATGATCTCCTCCTGCGCCGATGAAACGGCGGTAGAATCTCGGCAACAAGGACAGGCCTAGCAGAAGAGCTCCCGCGACGGCTACGCGGCCGAAGGCCTCGCGTCCCTGGATCGCCCCTTTGAGCAGGCTGTCCGCCAGATAGGTGTAGATGAAGGTCGCCGGCAGCATCCCTAATAAGGAAGCCGCGGCATAGTCCGAGTAGCGGACGCTGGAAAGTCCGGCGGCGAAATTGATCATATTGAACGGGAAAATCGGGATCAAGCGCAAGCTCAAGATCACTTGAAAGCCGTTTTTTTCCAATCTTCGCTCCAGGCCCGCAAGGGCGTCTCCAAAAAATCTCTCCATCCAGTCCCGGCCCAGGCTCCGGCCCACCCAGAAAGCGGCCCCCGCGCCCAAATTCGAGCCGATCACGTTGTACAGCGTCCCCCAGAGAGGGCCCCAGGTGGCGCCGGCCAGCAGCGTGGGCACGGTGCCCGGCACGCCCACGGCGCAGAGCGCGGCATAGGCGGCGATGAATGCCAAGGGCAACCACCATCGGTCGCGCAACTGCGCCAGGGCCTCGAGAAGCCTCAGTGGATCCAACTCCTCCAGGCTCTGGCGGCCCGCCCAGAACAGCGCCGCCAAAACCAGCAACGCGAGAAAACTGGCCGCCGCCTTCCGGCTCACCCTAGAGAGCGTATCACAGAGGACCGGAATGGGACCAGGGTCCTCGGTCCCAGACGCGGGACCTGAGGGCCCATGGGTCACGGCGGGGAAGAATCGAGAAGGGGAGCCAGGTCCGATGAGACCTCACGGACCGACTTCGGACCGAGATAGCGCTTGACGATCAGCCCGCCGCGATCGATGAGAAAGGCCGTGGGAAGTCCATAGACCCCGAAGCCCTCCACCCCCCCTCCCGGCGCCAGCAAAATGGGATAGGGGATGCGATGCGCTCGCGCGAAAGGCCCCACCGCTTCCGCGCCGGCGTCGTCGACCGCGATCCCGATGACGGAGAAACCCCTCCCGGAATAGCGCTTATGAAGATCTATCAACTCCGGCAGCTCGTCGAGGCAGGGCTCGCACCAGGTCGCCCAGAAATCCACGAGCAGGACCTGGCCTTGAAAATCCGACAAGCCGACCGTCTTCCCGGCCAGATCGGGAAGGGTGAATGGAACGGCCTTTTTCTTGTCCTTGGCCTGGAGTTGAACGGGAGCGTTGCCGCCGGAAACGCGACGCGACATCATATAGCCCAGGCCCGCCGCGATCGAAAACGCGGCCAGGCCCGCGATCATCTGCCTAATTTTTTCCATAATAACCTCGCCAGAGACTTTGGGGCGAGGCCCCCAGCGCGAAAAGGCTCAATCGGGCGCCGTTCTCCAGCACCTTGAGCAGCGGCCGCCGGCCCAGCCGCCGAGCGGAGGCGAAGATCGAGGAAGGCAGCATCTCGATGCGGCCCTCGCGCCGGAGCTTCGAGCAAAAGGCCACGTCCTCCATCAGAGGCAGCTCGGGCATTCCCCCGATCTTCTCATAAACCGGCCGGCTTACGCAAAAGCCATGGTCTCCCCAGGCCCATTGCCAACGGCGGCATCTCCAAACGGTCCCGCGTTCGATCAGCCTGTAAGAAAGGCCCTCGGCGTCGTAGCGGATGGAGAACACCGTGGCCGAGAGCCCCTCCGGGCTTGCCCAGACCCTGCGCAGCGCCTCGAGCCAGCCGTCGGCCAAGCGGCAGTCGGCATGGAGGAAGAGAAGCAGTTCCCCGTTCGCCGCCTGGGCGCCGCGGCGCAACTGCGCCCCTCGCCCGGGGACAGGAAGGCAGATCACGCGGTCGGCGAAATCCCGGGCGATCGCGGCGGTGCGGTCGGAGCTGCCGCCGTCGCAGACCACCAGCTCCGCATCGGGCGCCTGGCGGCGCAGCCGGGCGAGCGTCACCCCGATCCTGGACTCCTCGTTCCAGGTCGGAATGATCGCCGAGACGCGCATGGATCTAGCAACAGCTCCCGGGAGCGCAGCAGGATTCGATTTCCGCGGACGGCTCGCGCGACTCCGCGCCGCCCAGCAGCTTGAATTGCCCGGCATAGGGCGGGCGGGACAGCTTGGCGGCCGTATCCGTGCATACCTCCACGCACTCGCCGCGGGGAAAGAGATGCCCTTCCTCGTCCACGGCCGCCTTGTAGGGACCGAGATAGACGGCCCTTTGCCCGATAAAGGAGCAGCCCATCTTCTTTTCGAACTTGAACCCCCGGACGGTCACGGAAAAGAATCGGACGCCCTCGATCTCTTTCCAGAACGTCTTTTTCAGGGTGCAAAGCCCGTAAAACCCGGCCCTTTCCAGTTCGCCGGAGAACTCCTCCTCGGACAAGGCCCCGGAGAGGCACTCTCCCCATAGATCCTTATGCGCTTGCAGCGCCATGGGGACCGGCCTGTCGGAGACGATGTCGGCCACGACCATACGCCCATGATCCTTGAGCACTCTCCAGATCTCCGCGAAGACCCGCCTCTTGTCCGGGGATAAATTGATCACGCAGTTGGAGGTCACGATATCCACGCTCTTGTCCTCGGCCGGTATCCGCTCCAGGAATCCCTCCCGGAATTCCACCGCGTCGTAGCCGAGGTTGACGGCGACCTCCGCCTGGCAGCGGCGCGCCACCTCGAGCATCCTATCGGTCATATCGACGCCGATCACGCGCCCCGAGCGCCCGACCTTCTTGGCGGCGATGAAGCAGTCTATCCCGGCGCCCGAGCCGAGATCCAGCACGGTCTCGCCGGCCTTGATCTCGGCCTGGGCGATGGGCGAGCCGCAACCGTAGAATCTCTCGATCACCTCGCGGGGTATATGGCCGGTCTCGGTTTCATCGTATTTGACCGGGCAGCAGAGGGCCTGCTGCGGCTCCAGCGCGGCCTTGCCGTAGAATTCTTGGATCACGCGATAGGGCTTCTCCACGTCGAAGGACAGGACGCAATTGGAATGGAGAAGCCTCACCGCGGGCTCCTGTCCTTTCTCGAGCCAAAGCTGGGCGTCGGACGGGCAAGAGATCGAGCCCTCACCCATGGCATGGTAGATCATGGGCGGGTTGAAACCGGAGCTCCGGTTGACCGACTCCCGGCCTCGACAGGCCAACTCGGCCATGATGTCCCGGCAAAGCTCGGCATAAAGCTCGTGATACGGGTCTTCCGCCTCCGGCAGGCCGCCGAAGAAATAGCTATGTTCGATGTCTCCGCCTCCCGTCAGGAAACGCAGCGGGTGCCTGTGCGCCTCGGGCTTGTCGACCAGGCTCGAGCGGCGGAACGCCCGGGCCGTGGGGCTGTCGAGCCAAATGGAGCCCAACGAGAGCTGGCGCGCGTCGCCCAGATCGAGGGCGGGCTCGCCGGCCGTGGCCGCGGAAGGATAGATATGCCCATCCATATGCAGGCACAGGCTCTCCCAGCATTGATTGCCCAGATCGTACTTGACGCCGGGGCGGCCGTCGACGCGAAGCGCCAGGGACTCCCAATTGTCGAACACAATCCCCAGACGCCGGGACTCGGCCCTGACCTTCCGGCAAAGCTGCAAAAGCTCGGGCACGGAGGGAAAGGGCTCCGACACCGAGTCCAAGATTCGGCCCCGCCTGTGCAGCCACATCAAATGAACGCTGCGCGCGCCGAGCTCATGGGCGAGGGCGGGCAGCCCTTCCAGGTCGCGGATATTGTCGCGGGTCACCACGGCCGTGACCACGGTCTCGAAGCCGAGGGCGCGAAGGGACTTGAGCCCGGCGCAGGCCTTCTCGAACACTCCCGCGCCTCGTATGCGATCGTTGAGCTCGGCGCTGGCGCCATCGAGGCTGACCTGAAACTTCAATCGGCTGGGGTCCTGGGCTTTGAGGGCCTCGAGCCTGGACCCCTCCAGCAGGGTGGCGTTGGTCAACACGATCAACTCCGCCTTTTTCTCGCGCGTGACTGCCTCGCAGAGCTTGAAGAAGTCGGGACGGACCATCGGCTCGCCGCCGGTGAAATAAAAGCGGCTCACGCCCAATTGGCAAGCCTGTTCGATCATCTTCAGATAAAATCCCGTCTCCGGGCCACGCTCGCCCGAAGGGTCGGACGAGACCAGGCAGTGGGTGCAGGACAGATTGCAGGTCTGCAAAAGGTGCACCCAAAGCTCGCGCAGCCTGGGCTCGAGATGAGCGTCCCGGCCGCGATAGAACTTGGCCGCCGAGGGATCCCGGGAGATAAGGCCACGTCTCAAGCCCTCGCGCGCGAAGGCGCCCACATCTCGCCAAGCGCGCCCGAGTTCAAGCTCGTAGAACTGCGCGTAAAGGCGAGTGATCTCGCCCAAGCCGCGGCCGCCGTCGATCCACTGCAATATCTTGGCGCCCCGCGCGTCGGTGGCCGCCCAGTTGGGCCGCTGGGGATCGACGAAAAAATGGATCGACTTCCTCTGGAACGAGTGCAGCTCTGGTTTATGGAGAAGCTGGGAGTCCTTCAGCTCGGCGATCATTCGATGCACCTCTTCTCAGTTGCCTGCTCTTCAATGCCTCATCGACGGAAGGTCTTGATTTTATCACATCCGCCAGGATTCAGGCGAATCAGGAGGCCACTTTGATATAATCCCTTCACAGAGCCCGTAGCTCAGCTGGTAGAGCACGCGCCTTTTAAGCGTGGGGTCGAGGGTTCGAATCCCTCCGGGCTCAGTCGCGCTAAACCGCTCTTAGCCCCCATCGTCTAGCGGTTAGGACGCCGCCCTTTCAAGGCGGAAATAGGAGTTCGATTCTCCTTGGGGGCACTCTTTTTATAGCGTCTTTTCCCGTTTAGGCATCTTTGTTGCGGCAACTTAAGGTGGAACGCCGATTTGGGCGGTTTCGACGAAGCGCGCGGCGTGCTCCGGCAAGAGCGTGTCCCCTTCGTGGACGTGGAAGCCGCCCCTGTTCAGAGGGCGGACCCGGAGGTATGCGCGCAAATAGCGGCGAGCTCCTCCGACGAGTCCGCCCTCTCCCTATCCGGGCCTGACAATCCCTGACATCCTCGAGGTTGATTTACGCCGGGGAACTCCCTACACTGGAATCATGGATGATCTACACCTGCGCCAGCTGACCAAGGAACTGGTCGCCGAAAAGCTGCGAAGCCTTCCCGACCCCTGCGCCACCACGGCGGAATTGGTGAGAAAGACGCTTCTCTTGGCGCTCAAGGACGCGGACCTGGCCACCCAGGAAAGGCTGGCGCAGGAAACCTGCCAGGGAGCGATCACCGCCTTGTTGCTGGCCCAGCAAAACCTGAGCCGAGGCGCGGTCAAACTGCTCGAGCAGGTCGCCGATGTCGCCAACGATCTTCAGCTCGAGCCCGCCGTGCTCATGATCGGCGCCATGCGCGGCATCGCGGATCTGCGCCGTTTCGTTCCCCCCGAAGAGCTCTTCGAGCTGCGCAAGGCGCTGGAAGCCAGGTTCATCGGCGTGGGCGAGGTATTCGCGACCATATTACTTCAGCAGGAAAAGGCCAACCCGACCCCTCCAAGCTCGACCGCCAACCCCAAAACCTGATACGCAGCCCTAATTGTTAGAATAGGGCATGATGAAATTGATCGCCCTTTTTTTGACCTTGATTTCCCCCGCCCGGTCCCAGGAGGGCTCTCATATCGTGCAGAGCTTGGCCGAGCTGCGTTTCGATCGCCTGGCTCCGCCGCAGATCAAGATCGACTCCATCCCGCCGGTTCTAAGCCCCCCTGAGCGGCCGCACCGCTTGCTGGTGATACCTGTCCGGTTCACGGACGTGGGCTTCGACCGCTTCAAAGGCGACCCAAGCCAGGACGAGAAGAATCGGCGATACCTGCAAGAGCTGTTGTTCTCCAAGGACCTCCGGCGGCCGCGGCCCAAGACCCTGACTCACTATTACTATCACCAGTCCAAGGGAAGGTATTTCGTGACCGGCGACGTATTCCCGGTGGTCAGGGTCGACAAGCCGCTGGCCTATTACGGGATCCCGCGTCAAGGCTCCGACGGCGAATGGCGCAACGACTCGGAGGCGGAGGCCTTGGTGGTCGACGCGCTCGAGGCCGCCTACAAGTCCAAGCCTTCCTTCCCTTGGGCGGACTATGATGTCTGGGACCCGCAGGATTTCGACGGCGACGGCCGCCATGACGAGGCGGACGGCTATATCGATCACTTCATCCTGGTCTACGCGGGCAAGGGCCAGTCCTCCTGCGACGGTCTTTACAAGCTCAACGAGAAGCTCACCGCCAATGCCCCCGCCGACATCCTCGAAAAGCTCCGGCCGGAGGAGCGGGCCTGCGCCCAGCGGCTTTGGCCCCATCGTTACTCGCTGGGCCTCAACAACGGACGCGGGCCGGCGATCGAGGGTTTGACCAACGGGCTGGGGGGCGTTCCGGTCAGGCGGGATCTCTGGGTGCGCGATTACAACATGCAGCCGGAGTATACGACGATCTCGACCTTTATCCATGAGTTCGCCCATTCCCTGGGCTTGCCCGACATCTACGCGCGACAGACGAACAATTCGACCGCCTCCTGGGACGCCATGAGCTCCACCGAGGACCCGGACCCGCAGGAGCTGAGCTCTTGGTCGCGGCTCATGCTCGGCTGGCTCAAGCCCTGCGTGATCAAGCCCAGGTCCTACGGCGGCAAGAAGGTCCAGTCCGTCTATCTCAAGACCATGAACGACTGGTCGCCTTCCGCCGAGGCCCCGGCCGGGCTCTGCGACGCGGCCATGGCGATATTGCCTCCGAAATTCAAGGACCTGAACCTCGCGGAGTTCGGAGCTCGGCAAGGGCGGCAGGCCGTCTATACGGGACAAGGCAACGAGATGAATCACTTCCTCTCCCGCGCCGTCGATCTTACCCGCGTCGACAAGGAGCGCATAGTCCTGGATTTTGACGCCTGGTTCTCGATCGAGGCGGATTGGGATTATCTCTACGTCGAGGCGTCGACGGACGGCGTCCATTACGCGCGGCTCATGCCCACCGACAAGGACTCCGAGGAGGACCCGCAAAGCGTCATGCCGTCCAAGAGGGGACATGACGGCGCGGGGACTGTCCCGGGATTTACCGGGCGCAGCGGCGACATGGATGGAGACGGGAAGGTGGAAAGCGCCCCGGGCTGCGATCCCAAGAAGGATAAGAAACTGGCCGAGGACAGGATGGGCGGGCAGAAGGATCCCTGCGAGACGCCACAATGGGTGCACGCCCGCTTCGACCTATCGGCCTATCGAGGGAGGAAGATCGAGCTGCGCTTCCATTATTTCACGGACATGGCCTCGGTCGAGGATGGCGCCCTTATCGATAACGTAGAGATCACGGCCCTCGGCTTCAAGGAGGATTTCGAGGGACCCGAGCTGGCGGGCTGGGACGTGGAAGGTTTCTCCCTTTCCGGGGGCAAGCATCGCTTGGCCATGCCCCATTATTATCTCCTGGAGTATCGCGATCCCTACGAGAAATTCCCCTCGGCCTACAATTACGACCGGAGTCTCTCCGAGGGATCGCTGACCTTTTATCCCGATGGCGAAAAGGGTTTCGCGGCCATGAACGCGCGCTATCGCCCCGGGGTGGTGATGTGGTATTACAACGGGGCTTACTCTTGGAGCGAGAACGAGCCCGCTCAAAACGGGCCGGGCCAGGGTTATCTCCTGGTGGTCGATTCCCGGCCTCAGGAGTATCGCTATCCCCCGGTGCCGGCCAAGTATTTCAAGACCAGCGGAGGCTGGACCTATCACGAGTTCGATGATGAGGCCAAGCCCTGGCTGCGGGAGAGCTTCCTCCAGGTCATGTGCTTCCAACGCAAGCCCTCGTATTACCCCGGGGATATCTCCGATGAGGATCGCGCCGCCTGCCCTAAAGGGGGCCCGGCCTTGAACAGGCTGTCGTTCAAGGGGCGGCGGCTGATATTCGGTTACGAGCTCGTCAATGAGCATTTGCCGGGACCCGATTGGGAACGGCTCAAGGGCGCGGGCAGCCTTTTCGATATCCGGGTGCGCCAAGGCGAAGTCTCATACCGCCTCAACGATCGCAGGCTGCGCGATTATCATTCGGCCGACGCGCCTTTCGCGCTGGAGGCGTTTCCCGCCGGGCTGGAGTTCTACCGCGTGGGCGAGAACGGCCTGAGCCGGCGCTCCTCCCAGGACTTCCCCCCGGTCAGCCGCTTCGACGATTCCGAGCCCGCCTATCTCAATCCCAAGCTGCCCTTCGGCGGCGCGGCGCTGCCGAACTCCGGGCTCCGCTTCAGCCTGGCCAAGCCCAAGCCCCAAGCCCCCTCGGGCGCCAAGGTCAAGGTCAATTTCGAGTGGTCTCGGTAGAAAGGCTGAAGCGGAATCGAGAGCCCCGGCCGGACTCGCTTTCCACCCAGATCCTGCCGCCGTGCATCTCCACGATGCTGCGGGCGATGGTCAGCCCCAGGCCCGTGCCCTTGGGTCCCTGGCGGTTCTCGGCCTTTTCGATGCGGTAGAATTTCTCGAAGATCCTTTCGCGGTGCTCGGGCGGGATACCTGGCCCTTGATCCTCCACTGAAAGCAATACCTCCCCGTCGCCTTTCTCCACCCGGAAGAGTACCTCGCCCTTTTCGGGAGAATACTTGGCGGCGTTGCCCGCCAGATTGAGCAGGACCTGGCCTATCTTGTCCGGATCGACCGACGCCACCAGATCGTCTTCCCCGTAGCCGCCCACCACGCGGAAGGCGAGGGCCGGGAAAGTCACCCTCATCTCCTCGCAGACCTTGTTGACGATCGGCAGCAGCTTGGCGGGCGCCTTCAACACCTCGAAATGTCCGAGCTCGATCTTGGTGATATCCAAGAGATCGTTGATCAGCCGCACCATGCGGCTGGATTCCGCATGCATCATGTCTATATACTCGCGACTCTTGGACTCCGGAAGCTGCGAGGGCCTCTCCTGCATGATGGTCAAGAATCCATAGATCGCGGTCAGAGGGGCCCTCAGCTCATGGCTGGCTATGGAAAGGAACTCCGTCTTCGCCTTGTCCATGCCTCGAAGCCTATCATTGGCCTCGGCCAGCTCCTTGGTCCTTTCGCGCACGGTCGCTTCCAGGCGCTCGTTGAAGCTCCGGACTTGCTCGAAGAGCAGCGAGTTCGAGACCGCCACGGCCAGGCCCCGGTGAAGCTCGTCGAGAAAATCCCTCTCCTGAGCGCCGTAGCTCTGGCCCGTGGCCTTGCGCCCGAGCACGAACCAGCCCAGAAGTCCCTGAGGACCTTGGAGAGGCACCAGGAGCCGGGGCTGGTCGGGCCAAGCGACGCCGAGCTCTTCCCAGCCCGTGACCGAGTCCAGCCCCCGCAATTTGCGGACCAGGGGATGATCCGAGGCCACCTCGCGCGGCTGCGAGCGCGATTCCGTGCAGGTCAAAAGGCGAAAGCCGCTCGCGTCCGCGCGCGCGACGTAGAAGGCGAAATGCTCCACGAAAAGCCGGTCGACGGCGATCTGTTGGAGCCGGGCGCCCAGTTCTTCCAGGGACCTGAGAGCCGAGAATTCCGAGAGAGTCTCGGCCAGGAGCTGGCGTAGGTCATAGCGCCGCTTCTGGAATATCTGGTCGATACTAGCCTGTACCCAGCGCCAATACAGGTCGAAGGCGATCAGTAGGGCCGACAGGGCCCCCGCGGCCACCGCGAAGCTCATCTCGGCCAGGCGAGGACTGAGCTGCCGCAGGGCGAGGACGACCGGGACCAAGGCGAACAAGCTGCTGCCCAGCCAAATCAAGGTGCGCAAGGCCACGGTCTCTATGTCGAGCAGCTTGTGAAGAACCACGGCATAGGCGGTCAACGCGATCCAGAGCAGAATGGGAAAGCCGCCGATGCGGGGCATGGCGACGCCGAAGGAGGGCAGATAATCGAGCGCGGCCAGGTAGGCGATCGCGAGCCCGGCGACGAAATATTTATGGCGATTGCGCTCTTTGAGCGTCTCCGCTCCCCGATAAGCCTTCCACATCTGGGAAAGAGAGATCCCCAGCAGCCCGGCGAAATGAACGAGAAAGAAATAATAGAGCGCTCCCACCTGGGGAAAGGCGCCCCATGGGCGTATGTGCACCTCGCGAGAAATGAAGGCGGGGTGATAGGCCAGGACGCAGAAAAGCAAGCCCACCGCGAAATTCAGGAGTATCCAGCGCCGGGCCCTCTCGACCCGGTTCAAGAGGGCCTGGGTCAGGAAGTAGAGCGAGGGGCCGATGAGATTGGCGCCCAATTGATTCAAGACGCCGAGATGGTATCCGAGCCGGGCGTCCTTGGCCATCTCCTGCACGCCCGCGAAGAGAA
>JACQPG010000082.1 GCA_016207665.1 Elusimicrobiota bacterium
AAGGCGATGTTTTCGAAGACGTTATAATGCGGAAACAGCGCGTAATGTTGAAATACGGTATGGATATCGCGCTGATGAGCCAAAAGCTCGGTGATGTCCCTCCCGTCGAGACGCACTCGCCCGCTGTCGGGGGCCTCGAAACCCCCGATGATGCGCAGGAGAGTGGTCTTGCCGCAGCCGGAAGGACCCAGGAAAGTCAGGAACTCGGATCGGCCGACCGACAGCGAGAGTCCCTTGAGGATCCTGTTTTCGCCGAAAGACTTGGTGATTCCCTCTAGCTCGAGGAGAGTTTCACCGCCCATGATCTCGTTTACCTGGACGATATGATATCAAATGCCTCGCGAATCACCAAACCGCCGGGTGGAGTCACTTCTTGAGAGGCAAAAGGAAGTAAAATTCGCTGCCCTTGCCGGGCTCGGATTTGAGGCCGACCTTCCCCCCATGGGCCTCGACCACGTTCTTGACGAAGGCCAGGCCCAAGCCGAAGCCCTGTATCTGTCCCGTGAAATGCTCGTCGATCTGATAGAACCGGCGGAACAGCTTGGGGTGCTCCTCGCTGGGTATGCCCGGCCCATTATCGACGACGGCTAGCCTCACATGGGAGTCGTCCAGGGCGACCGACAGGGACACGGTCTTGGGGTCCGCGGGATTGAACTTGACCGCGTTTTCCACCAGATTGGAGAAACACTCCTTCAGGAGCAGCGGGTCGGCATTGATCTTCGGCAGCTTCTCGAAGTGTGCGCGATCCCAGGAGACGGAGACCTTCTTGTCCTCGATCAGGGAGGACAAGGCCTTGAGCGCGGTCTCAACGGCCTCGGCGATCGAGGTCTCGGTCCTTTCCAGCACTATATTCTCCGGACTTTGCACCGTCGAGAACGTGATCAGTTTCTCGACCAAGGATCGGAGCTTCTCGTCCTCGTCGCGCACCTTTTTCAGGGCGTGCTTGTGGAAATCGCTGAGTCCTTGGGGCTCGCCAAGCACCAACTCGACGAATCCCAAGGCCACGGCGAGCGGCGTTCTCAGCTTGTGCGAGACCAGGGACAGGAAGTTGCGGGAGAGGGTCTCGCCGCGCTTCTCCAAGGTCGCGTCATGGAAGACGAAAAGGAAGCCGGAGGGATCGTCCGGCCGCCCGAGCCGGTCGCAGACGCCGCTGAGCACGAGCAGCTTGGGCTCCTTTCTTTGGAATTCGATCGGCATGATGCGGACGCGCCCGGCCAATATCTCCGCGAGACCGGGACGGATCGCGAAATGGGAGAGCACCTGGCCGATGGTGTCGACGGCCTGTTCGTGGCAGCCGAGCAAGGTGCGGGCCGACGGGTTGATCAGCAGTATGCGGCCCTTCGGATTGGTCCAGATCATCCCCTCCTGCGTGTCATGGAAAATGGTCTCGAGCTTTTCCTTCTCCTGGGTGATGGTCTTGAACAGCAGGGCGTTGGCCACGGCCATCTCGTTGAAGGCCTTGGCGAGCAAGCCGATCTCATCCTGGCTTCGCAGGTCCACCTGCACGCTGAAATTCCCCTTCCCGATCTGGCGCGCCGCGGCCGCCAGTATCGGCAGCGGCCTCATGATCCAGCCCACGATCAAGATGGTGCCCACGATGGCCAGAGTGGTCGAGCCGGCGGCGATGAGCAGTATCTGCTCTTTCTGGTCCCGCAGCGCCTCCTCGATCGAGGAGCGCGAATAGCCGATGCGCACGCTGCCCAATTGTTTGGAGCCGACGGTGATGGGCGCCACGATCTCGTAGGCCGTGGGCGCCGGTAGGGTCTCGCCCAATAGTTTCGGATCCGAGTGGGAAAGCGCCCTGTCGCCCTCATCGAGCACGGCCGCGTGGGTGACGCCTTTCTCCTTGAGAAGCTCCTGCACCTCCGTATGGAGGGCCAGGGGATCGACCTTGGGGAATATGGCCTCGCGCGCGGAACGCGCGAAAAAGCCCGCTCGCACCTTCATCTCCGCGACCAGGCCCTCCTCGGTCTTTTGGAGCAGGCGCTGGGCCATCAAAGCGATGACGAAGAGCACGAACAGGCAGGATAACGCGGCCAGCTTGACCGGCACCGAGCGCCAAGGTTTGAGCATGTCAGTAAAGCACGGCGATCTTGAGCTTCTGCACTTCCCGGCGGCTTCCGTAGCGCTTCTCGATCCTGCCGATATAGCCGCCCGGAGCCACCTTCACCCCGGATTTGTTGCCGCCGTTCCAGCTGATGATCTGATTGCCCGGCCCAAGAGCGAAGGACTGCTCGTGCACGAGCTCTCCTTGAAGGGTGAATATCCGGAGCATCACGGTCGCGGCCTCCTCCAGGAATAGCCCGATCTGGGTCGGCCCCTGGGCCGGGTTGAAGGGGTTCGGCCAATTGATGGGCTTGGAAACGGGCGCGGTCTGCGCCGGGATGAACACGGGAACGCCCGCGCTGATCTCCGAGAACGGTCCGAGCACCCCCGCGTTGCTGCGGGCCTGGACTCGCGCGTAATAGCTGCGGCCCGTGGCCAAGCCGTAGACGGTATAAGAGCTCGCGGTCACGGTGTGGCTTGACAGCACGTCATTGCCGCCCGGAGTGCTGCCCACGATGAAATTGTAATTGAATATGCCCACCGGGCTTTGGGCCTCGCTCCAGGAGAATGTGACGCTGCCGTCGCTCGAGAAGGAGCGATCGCTCTGGGGCCTGCCCGGCTCGCCGGGTTGGGCGGTGTTGGTGAGTATGCCGGGCGTGGTCGAGATCACGGCGGTGTAGGCCGTGAGCACGGAGTTGCGATTGATCGCCGCGGCTCTGAGCGAATACTGCGTTCCCGGAGAGAGGTTGAAAAAAGTCGCCGAGCGCGAGAGAGTCCGGGTCGAATCCGTGACGCTCAAGAAATTATCCGAGGAGATCTCCACCGTGAAAAGGGTGTCCGAGGGATTGGCCCCTGCGGACCAGGCGAAGGAAAGGCTGGTCACGAACACCGAGCCGAGGCCCGGGCTTGCGGGAGCCGAGGCCAAGGTGGCCGTGCCCGCGACGGCCGTGAATTCGCTCGGCACGTTTCTCAGGTTGATGGCCCGGGACCTGAAATAATAGGTGGTGTTGGGCAATAGGCCCGCGGGAGCCGAGGACAGGCTCGAGCCGAAGCTCGAGGCCGCCGCCGCCATCCCGGCGTCGGTGGAGCGTTGCAGCTCATAGAGCGTATAGTCGGGGTTGGCCGGAGTCCCGGAAGTCCATTGGAAGGACAGCGTGGCATCTCCCATGGAGGAGAACGGCGCGGCGGCCGGAGCCGGAGGGCTGGCCAGGGTATGGGTCGAGAAGATGTTGGAGGGCAGGCTATCTCCCCAGGCCGTGAAGGCCGTCACCATGCGTTGATAGGTGGTGTTGGGCGTCAGCCCCGTGGTATCGACCGTGTTCACCCCAGAGGCGACCGTGGTGTCCGGCGAGGGATATGGGGCGGTGATGGTCGCCGGGAAAATCCGGTAGAGCTGCTGTCCCGGAGCGTCCCCGAAGCTCGGGCTGGCCGTCCATGACCAGGAAATGGACGAGACGAACACCCCCGCGGCCGCGAAATTCGAGGCCGGCGAGGCGATGATCCCGAAGCTGGCCGTGCCTGTAGAGCCGAACTGTGGATCGACGGCATCTACAACAATGCCCGGGAATCCTCCGAATCGCCCTGGCTTCCCACCACCGGTCGAAATACTCATGGTGAAGGGCGCACCAGGCCGATAAAATGCCTTGACCCTGCCTCCAGCGCCACCTCCTCCGGGGTCGACAGTACCTCCCGCTGGGATCAGAACGTCCCCGCCCGCGCCGCCCTGGGCCAAAAATATGGCGTTCCCTAGATTAAGGACTCCAGGGGCACGAACCACTATTGTTCCGCCACCACCTCCTCCGCCACCCCCTGGATGTGTTCCAACCGAGCCTTCGCTTACTGTCGGTGCGGTTGAGCCATTGACAATAAGTTGGCCCGTAATTGTAATCGAGCTGGCCTCTAAATAGATGGCGCCTCCGCCGTTGCCTCCGCTTCCCCCGGATGTGTTGGAATCTCCTCCTCCCCCGCCGCCCCCCGAACCTTGGAAGGAGTCATCCGAGGAGATCGGTGAGGTCACGGTGCCTGTGGAACCATAGAAAGTGCCTCCTGGAGCGCGTCCTCCAGGTCCTCCGAGTCCGCTATTGCCGGCCCCAGCCCCGCCATCGCCCCCGCTACCTCCCCCGCCTCCTCCCATTTCCGCGGCCCCTCCGGAACCGCCACCAGAGCTGGATGGCCCGCCGCCGAAACCGGAGAATCCCGCGCTATTGATCTCGCCCCCGCCTCCTCCTGCCTGTCCACGTCCTGCACCATTGAGCTTTCCCGCCAGATTAATAGTGGATGCATAAACCTCGAGATTGATTCCCGGCGCCACGAAGACGGTCACGGAACCAGGTTCTACACGAAACTGGCCTACGTTGGTGAAGACTCCGGATAGGACATCTCCGTCAGCGGGCACGAGATCCCGGCCGGAATAGTCCCCGCCCATCCAGGTGGCGGCCTTGAGCGAGCCGGCGAGCAGCCAGATCAATATCTTCATGGATTATATTTGAGCGCGGCCTGCACCTTTTCCTTGAGCTTGGCGCCCGCCTCAGACGAAGGGTCGAGGGTCAGCACCTGATCCACCAGTTTGTCCGCGTTCTGATATTGGCCCTTCAGATATTGCTCGACCGCGCGATAATAAAGCTGCTCTATCTCCTTGCGGCGATCGGGGCTGGCCTGCTCGGAAAGCAAGGCTCGGATTTGGGCGGCTTTCTCGGATAGGCCTTGATGCTCCGGCTCCTCGCGCAACGCGGCCGTAAGCAGCTTCAACGCCTGGCCATGCTCCTTGAGATTGACGAGGCGATCGGCCTCCTTGAGGCTTTCCGCCACGTAATCCCGGGCGCGGCGGTTGAGATCTTTCTCGAAGTCCCGAAGCTCGGCATTGTCCGGATAGATGCGCCGCACTCTCTCCGTCTCGGAGCGGGCCAGCCGGAAGTTGTTGCGCGAAAGATGGGCCTGGGCGGGCAGAAGGGCCTGCTTGATGTCGATGGCCGATTGGGCCTTGCGCATGGAATCGAGCCGCTGCCTTTCCTCCTGGGACAGGGCCCGCTCGAGCTTGGCGATCTGGGACATGGCCTCGGGATGAGAGCCGTCGAGCTCGAGCACGCTCCTCCAGTACTGGAGGCTGGCCAGGAGACGCCCTTGCGCGGCTTGCTCCCGCGCCAGGCTCATGTTGCGCTCGACCATCTGTTTCTTGAGCGATTGATCCCATTGCGTGTTGGCTTGGCGTATCTTGTCGGTGATCGAGCGATTGCCGGGATCGAGCAAGGCGGCGGCTTCGAGGTCGCGTAGGGCGTCGCCGATGCGTCCCTGTTGCAGCTCGCCCTCGGCCTTTTGATAATAGGCGCGAGCCAGGCGCACGGCTTGGCCGCGGTTGAGTTGCGTGATCCCACGGCGTATGGTCTCTTCCAGCTCCTCGGCGGTATGGCCGAAGCGCTGGGTGAGGCTGATGATATGCACCAAGCCCAACTGATGCAGCAGCACCGCGTAATCGATCTGGGTATTGCCCAGGCGCAGCCCCAAGCCCGTGGAAAGGCCCTTGTCCTGCATGCCGGCGCGTACGGCCGCCAGTTTCCCGTATTGGAGTTCGGCGCCTCCGGACATCTGCCAGTTCTCATCCTGGACCTGATAGAAACGCGCGGTCAAAAGGGACTTCCAATCGCTCGATAGCCGCCATGAGAAGGCCGGCGACAGGCTCAGCACTCGGCTGTACCTCACGGGCTCCGAGACGAATCGAAGCCGAGGCGCCAGCGCGTTGTGCCAGGTGGCCGCCAGCGAGAATTCCTCGCGGGGCTGCAGGATCAGGCCCGCGTCGCCTCCCGTGCCGGAGCCCGCGGTCTGATCGATCGATTCGCGCACTGTCTTGACCGCGGCCCCCAGCGCCAATGGCCGAGGATGCGAGACCCATGGCGGGCGGAGGGCTGCCGGCAGCGGCAGAGAAGCCCCCCAGCCTCCGAGAAGGGCCGTCTGCGTGATCGAGAAGTTGACGGCCGTGTCGTTGGGGCCGGTCCGGCGCTCGAAATCGGGGCTGGCCTGGTAGACGAAGCCGGCCGAGAATGCTCCCCAGCGCGTGGGCAATCCGGCGCTGAAGAAATTATAGTTGGTCTCTTCGAAAAGCCTCACATAGGTGGCCGAGAGCTCGGGCTTGGCCAGCCGGCCCAGGCCGGCCGGATTCCAGATCAAGGAGCTCGAGCCGTCGCTGACGGCGCCCATCGCCCCCGCCATGGCGGCGCCCCGCGCCTCCGGCTCCTGATGTAGAAAGGCCCCGGCCTGGCTGGCCGCCTGCGCCGCCGGCGCGAATAAACCGAAGAACAAGGCGATAGCCGCTCTTATATAGGGCCCCCGGCGTGTATATAACAGGGGGTATAATTCTTGTCAAGCATTACAAAGATTTTCTACAACAAAGGGGTCTTATACCTCCGATGGCCAAGATACTGATCATAGAAGACGACGGCGGTTTGCAGCAGTTGCTCAGCTTGAGCTTCAACATGGAAGGCTATGAGGTGCACTATGCCTTCAATGGGAAGGAGGGCTATGAGAAGATACTCTTGGTCCAGCCTGACGTGGTATTGTTGGACTTGATGATGCCCGTGCTCAACGGGGTCGAGGTGATCAAGCTGGTCACCAGCAATACGCTTACGCGAGACATCCCCATCATCGTGATGACCGCGCATAGCGACAAGGCCGACATGCTCGAGCATTCGATCAAGGCTCATGGGGTGCGCGAATACGTGCGCAAGCCCTTCGAGATAGCCATGATGAAAAGCCTCGTAAAACGCATGCTAAACCAGTATCCCCGCAAGAGCGTCCCCAGCTCGCAGGTGGCCAAGGGCGAGGTGCGCCTGGACGTCAAATTCCGCACGGTTTGGATCAGCGACAAGATGATCGGAACTCTCTCCCCCACCCGCGCGGAGGTGCTGCGCATGCTCATCGAATCCAAGGGACCGGTCAAGCGGGAAAAGTTGATGCAGGCCGTTTGGGGCGACGGCTCCCGGCATTCCGCGCTGGAAAAGACCATACAAAGGTTGCGCGAGGATTTGGGCTCGGATTCGCAGCGGATACAGACCACTTCGGACGGCTACGAGCTCGTCGGCTAGCCCCTTTCTGACCAGTCCTGACACCCCCTGACTTCCTCGACCTTGTTTTAGCCTGCCGCTCTGTTACCCTTTTGTAATCGAGAGCCGGTATATATACAGGTAAATACCCTCTCTTCCCTATGTTAAGAACTCGCGGCTTGGTCGGTTTGCTTTTGGCTCTGGGCGTCGCGGTTCCAGGGCCTGCCGCCGAGCTTTCGCCCACCACGGAGCTTCCCGAGCCGTTTATAGGCCATTCGCTTCTCTCCCATGGCTCATTTCTCTATCACGTAGGCGGTCTCGGGGGCGGAGGGGTCGCCAGCGCGCACAAGGTCTTTTTCGCCCCCATACAGGCCTCGGGCGCTCTCGGCGACTGGACCGAGGGCGAATCGCTGCCGGAAGGGGTGTTCTTCCATTCCGGAGTCAGCGCCAACGGGGCGTTATACGCGTTGGGCGGATTCCACTTCACCGAGGGCATCGAGATTTCCAACCAGGTGCTTTTCAGCCGCATCGGACCGGATGGCCGGCCGGGTCCGTGGTCCTTGACCCAACCCTTGCCCCAGGCGGTGTTCTTCCTGAGCGCAGCCGCCTATGGCGGCCGCATCTACGCCACGGGGGGTTGGGATGGGACGGCTCTCAGCCAGGGAGTGGTCTCCGCCCGAATGCGCGAGGACGGATCCTTGGATCCGTGGAGGGCCGAGCGCGATCTGCCCGAGGGAGTCTACACCCACGCGGCGGTGTCCGACGGCACGCTTTATGTGCTGGGCGGAGCCATCAGCGGCGGGTCGGTGATACACGACTCGGTCTACGCCGCGGGCATTCAGGCCGATGGCACGCTCTCCCCGTGGGCGCTGGCCAGCCGCCTTCCCTCGCCTTTGGCCAATCACGCGGCCAGCGTGGCCAACGGCCGCATCTGGGTCTCGGGCGGCTGGAACGGCAGCTCTCCCACCTCCTCGATCTATGAGGTGCCGGCAAGCCTCGGGGTGCTGGGCGAGTGGAGCGTGGCCGCCACATTGCCTCGCCCGCTCTATTTCCTGTCCCAGACCGCGACCGCGCGGCATCTTTATATCAGCGGAGGCAGCGACAACGTCAATCCGCAGAGCGGCGTGTTCTACATGCCACTGCCCGATCCGCCTCGCCCGGCCGATCGCTTGGCTCCGCGCACGGAGCTGGCGATCGGAGAGCCGCGCTTCGGCGGCGCGCCGGTGTTCGTCTCGAGCAGGACCGAGTTTTCGCTATCGGCGGTCGATGACCGGCAGGAGATCGGCGACGGCGCCGGCGACGGCGTCGCTTTCACTCTCTACGCGGTCGATGGCACCGAGTTGGCCGCCTACACCGCCCCTTTCAAGATCGATTCGGAGGGAGCGCGGGCGGTCCGCTTCCTGAGCGAGGATCGGGCCGGCAACCGCGAGCTGGAACGCTCCGCCTTCGTCTCGGTCGACCGCACCGCTCCGGTCTCCAGCCTCGTGGCCGGCTCCCCGCAGGCCCGGCTCGTCTCGGGAGAGCTCATAGTCAGCTCTCGCACTCAGTTGGCCGTCTCGGCCGATGACCCGGTTTCAAACGGCGTCTCCTCTGGCCTGGATCGCGTGATCTTCGCCGTGGATGGAGGCCCCTGGAGCCCATACTCTTCTCCCTTCGCCCTGTCCGGCGATGGGTCTCATGCGATACTCACCCAGGGCCATGATCGCGTGGGCAATGCCGAGGCGGTCCGCTCCACGACGCTGTTCGTCGACGCGAGCGCTCCCGCCTCCGATATAGCGGTTTCCCCTCCCCCCTATCAGCCCCAGGACGGCGGCTCGCCGATCTTGGGCCAGTCCTCGGATCTGTCGTTGTCGGCCCAGGACCCGGTGGTCGGGGGCATCGCCTCGGGAGTCAGCCAAATCCTTTACTCGGTGGACGGCGGATCGAGGACCGCGGCTCAAGGCCCATTCACCCTGGCCGAGGGATCCCATCAGCTGTCCTTCGCGGCCGTCGATCATGTCGGCAATCAGGAGCCCGAGAACAATCGCTCGTATCGGGTCGACGCGACGGCTCCGGTCAGCGCTCTCGAGCTTGGGGATCCCGTGATCTCGCTTTTCGGCGTCAGCTGGGCCAGTCCCCGGACCCCGATCATGATCTCGGCCGTGGATCCCGTCTCCAACGGGGTATCGGCCGGCGTGGCGGGGATCCTCTATAGCGTGGATGGCGGAGCCGATCAGCGGGTCGGCGGATCATTCACCCTGCCCGCCGGACGCCATGCGGTGAGTTTCGGAGCCCTTGATAATGCCGGCAACGCCGAGGAGCGGCAATCGGTGCTGGTCACGGTGGACAGCTTTCTCAGCGACTCGTTGGCGGGCATAGATTCGATCACGCTTTCAGGAGGCGCGCAGGCCAGCGGGGTCTTGCGCACCAACGGCCAATTCGTGGCCAATGGCAAGTCCTCGGTGGAGGGCGATGTTTGGGCCATGAGCGCGGTATTGACCGGCAAAAGCAGCGTCAGCGGCGAGATACATGAGGGGCAGGCGAGCTTGCCGGAAAATCCCCTCGATATCGCCGCTGCGCAGGCCTGGGCCGAGTCCCATCATGACAATTCCTCCATACCGCCGGCCTACATCAAGGAGGGCGCGCTGGTCCTCGAAAGCGATGAAACGCTGACTCTCGGCGCCGGGGTCTATTTCTTCAGCGGCATCAAGATGTCGGGCAAGTCGAGCCTGGCCGTCTCGGGGCAAGCCCAGGCTTTCGTGACGGGCTCGATCGCGATCAGCGGCTCGGCCTCGATCAACGGCTCGGGCAAGGCCTCGGATCTCTGGATCGCGGCGATGGGAGACTTCGATCTTTCTGGCAAGGGCCGCGCCGCGCTGCATATTTACGCCCCTTCCGGCAGGCTGTCGCTTTCCGGCGGCGGCCTGTTCGCCGGGCGAGCCTTCGCCCGAGCGGTGTCGCTCTCCGGGCACAGCGCCCAGCCCTCCACCGAGTCGTTGCCGCCGGTCCGGCACCGGGGCAAGGGCCGCCTGGTCGTCAAAACGCGCGATCCAGAGTCCCGGGAGGATAAAGAGGAGGGCGCCGAGCTCAATGGCCGGAAGATCGACGTGGTCTTGAGCCGGATCGAGCCCATGGCGCCCGAGGTCCAGCCTGACGATTCCTCCGTGAGCGGCGTTCCCGGCCGGTTTGATCAGGCCGGGAACGCCGGAGGAGGAGCCTCGGATCGCCCCGAGTTGGAGAGGCAGCCCAAGACTGCATCCGGGTCCGTTTTGGCTAATGCCCTGCGCTTTTCATCCTCGGCGGCCTGCGGCTTCGTGGGAACATCAGGCAACGCCGTGCGCTCCGCGGACCAGTCGGCGGTGCTGATTCCCGAGGGAGCCGTTTCGGGCGGCGCCGCGGTGACCATCGCCCCGGCGAGGGCCGATCAAATCGAGCGATCGCGTCGCCAGGAATCCATCGAGAAGCAGAACCTGCGCGCCGCGGGGCCGGGCGTCGAATTCGGCCCGGAGGGCATGCGATTCCAAAAGGCCGTGACCTTGGAGCTTCCGTACGATCCGGCCAATCTTCCTGAGGGTTGGACCGAGGCGAATCTGGCCGTCCACTATTGGAACCCCGCCAAGGGCGATTGGGAGACCTTGGAATCGAGCGTGGATACCCAGGCGCGAGTGGTGCGGGCCCAGACCGAGCATTTCTCGCTCTATCAGGTGTTCGCCGCGCCTCAGGCGCCTTCAGTGGCGGCCGGGGAGTTGGCCTTCGGGGAGGTTTATGCCTATCCCAACCCGGCTCGCCGGGGCCGCAACCCGGTGATACACGTGGAGGCAGGCTCGGCCGATTCCGTGCAAATACGCGTCTATGACTCGGCGGGAGAACTCAAGCACAGCGCCGAGTTGAGCGGCCCGCGCTCCGCCTTCGAATACGCCTGGGACGTCGGCGGGGCGGGCAGCGGGGTCTACATTTTCGTGGTCAACGCCTCCAAAGGAGGCTCGAGCATACGCCGCTCGGGCCGTTTCATGGTGATCAAATGAACGGGCAGGGGATCGCCGCGCTGGTCTTGGCCTTGGGCTCCTGGGCCTCGGCTCAGGAAACGGGGAGCTTTTTGCGCATCACCCCCGGCGCGCGGCCCATGGCCATGGGCGAGGCCTTCACGGCCGTGGCGGGCGATCTCAACGCCCTTGCGGCAAACCCGGCCGGACTGGCTCAGATCTCGGGCCGGCACGCCGCCTTCATGCACGCCGAGCTCTTCGAGGGCTCGCGCTACGATTTTCTGGGCTATGGCCAGAATCTGAGCGGCGCCGGCCCTTTCTCGGGCGGGGCGGTGGCGGTCGGCGCGCAGAGGCTGTCTTACGCGGATATGGAGGCCAGGGACGAGCAGGGCCAGTCCGCGGGCTCATTGTCCGCCTCGGACTCGGCTTTTTCCTTGGCCTATAGCCGCTCGCTTTTGGGCTGGGATTGGGGCTTGGGCGTCAAATGGATCGAGAGCCGTCTGGCTGATTCCTCGGCGAGAGGCGCGGCCTTCGATCTGGGCTTGGGCCATTCGCTTTCCGCGGCGAGCCTGCCCTTGCGCGTCGGTATGGCCGTGCAGAATTTGGGTCCCGGAGTGCGATTCGAGCAGGAACGCGAGAATCTGCCCCTGGCCGTCTCCTTCGGAGGAGCCGCGCGAGTGGCCGGCTCGCTGCTGATCTCCGCGGACATAAAGCATCGCCCGCATAGCGCCAAGACCTCATTCGGCGTGGGCACGGAATATGCCGTGCTGCCCGCCCTGTCCTTCAGGGCCGGCTATTCCGCCTTGAGCGCCTCTGCCCGATCGGGAAGCGACTTCGCCGGCCGGCTTGGCGGCTTGGGCCTGGGATTCGGCTTCAAGCTGAGATCCCTGTCGCTGGACTACGCTTTCTCGCCCTACGGAGAGCTCGGCAACGCTCAGCGAGTCTCGCTCGGAATCCGGCTCTGAGGCCTCCTGGAGCCGCGGTTCTTGGAAAAGACCTGAGTGAATTCCGCGCCGAAATAGAATATCTGGGCACAATAATAGGTCCACAACAGTATCAAGATCACCGAGCCGGCCGCGCCATAGGCGCTGGAAGCCCTCTTGCCGAGATAGATGCCGAGCAGGAAGTTGCCGAGAGTAAAGAGCAAGGCCGTGACCAATGCCCCTATCCAGACGTCATGCCAGGAGATCCTGGCGTCCGGCAGGAATTTATAGATGACGGCGAACAAGAGCGTGATCGTCCCGATGGAGAGAAGAATGTTCAGCCCTTGAAGAACGAGCTCCGGCACGGGGAGGAACGCCGTCAGATATTTTCCCGCCGCGGCGATGGCGATGCTGGCGCCGAGCGAGAGCAGAAGCAATAGGCCGACGAAGAGCACGAAGGCCAGGGAAATGAGCCGGCCCCAGAGATAGCCAAGCCAGCCCCGGCGTCGCGGCGATACCTCCCATATCTGGTTGAGCGAGACCCTCAGCTCGTTGACCACGGCGCTGGCCCCGGCCAGCAATGTCCCCAGGCCGAAAAGCGTGGCCAGCAGCCCGGAGCGCGGACGATAGAGAGCATGCTGGAGCAAATTCTGCACCGCCTCCGCCGCTGAAGGCCCGATCAATTCCTGCAATTGCTGGGCCACCAGGCCTTGAGCCGCGCGCGAGCCGAAAAAAAGGCCTACGATGCTGATGGCGATGACCAGCAGCGGCGCCAGTGAAAAGACCATGTAATAAGCCAGGGCCGCTCCCAGGCGCTGAACGTTATCGCGGCTCCACTCGCGATAGGACTCCCAAAGCAAGGTTTTGAGGTCGGAGCGCGTGTCCATGGCGAATCTTCTAGCACATTGATCGGGAAAAGGCCATGAACGCGGTGTAGTTAGCGGGCGGCCAGCGGCAGCACGAAGAAAAACTCAGAGCCCTTGCCTTCCTGGCTCCTGACCTGGAGCCGGCTGCCTTGCTTGTTCAAGAGCTGCTGCACCGAGTACAGGCCCACTCCGGTGCCTCGGGCCATCGCCTGGCTCTTCTCGGTGCGATAGAGCCCGGCAAGCGCCTGGCGCAAATCCTCTGGGCTCATGCCGATGCCGGTGTCCTTCACGTAGAAACGGATAAAACCGGGAGAGTCGATCTCCACCCCGGCCGAGATCCGTCCGCCCTCCGGCGTGTATTTGACCGCGTTGCTCAGGAGATTTTCCATGATCCGGATCAGGGCCAACGGATCGGCGCGCACGAGGGTCGGCTGGGATGGGAGATGAAGGCGGATTCCGAGCTTCTTGGCTTCGGTGGCGTGGGCTTGCGTATGGGACGCCTGGAAAAAAACCTCGTTGGCGTCGACCAAAGCCGGAGAATTCCCGGCCGTGGCCATGGAGTCGATGTTCAACCTGAGCCGGCGGATATTCCGGTCCATGGTCTGGAGAAAGAGCTCTTCCTTCTCCGGAGCGTGGATGTTTCGAGCGAGGAGCTGAGAATAACCCAGTATGGGCGCTAGAGGCGTCCGCAGATCATGCACCCTCTCGATGAATTCGTCGATCCGCCCTTGAGGTTCGCGCCGTTCGTCCCGAGCGCGGGTGGCCTGGCCTGGCGCGGTCCTGCCGAGGAAGAACGAGCGGGTGACCCGGCCTTGGGCGGAGCGGCTTTCAACCAGCGAGGCCCCGGAGCGCGAAAGCTTGAACTTGGCGGCCTGCAGGCGAAGCAGGCTCTCTGGACGGGCTGCCGTGGAGGTTAGGGCCTGATGCCGCACTGTCACCGCCACCATGGATGTCGTGGGTTTCATCTCGATCCAAATCCGGCCGCCCTCGGGGGTTTCCTCGATCGCTTCTCGGATCAGATAACCGAGAGCGGACTCCAACGAATTCTCATTGCTCGATGCCGACATTTCCAAAGGAGGTAGGTCGATGTTCAGTTCGACATTTTTGCGGGCGGCCAGCGCCTTTTGACTTGCAAAAGCCCTGAGCGCGGGTATCCGGACGTCGTCGATCGCTTTGAGCGATAGGGCGCTTCCCCGAGCGATGCTCATGACGCTGTCGACGGCGCCGTTCATGGTCTCGATCCGGGCCTGGATCGCTCGATAAACGCGTTCATCCCGTTTCGAAACGAGCTCGGGGATAAGCCGTTCGATCTCATCGAGGCTTGATGAGAAGACAGCTTTGACGGCCTCGGAGCGCTCCCTGTGGGCCGAGCCCGCGTAGCCGAAAACGCGATTGGCGAGCCCTTCCCAGTTGAGGCTGGAGGCGATGTCATGTCCCGAGGTCCAGAGCTGCGAGTCGGAGGGCTCGCGCAGCCCTTGATGTTCTCGCAGGGCCAGCTCCACCTCTCCAAGGGGCATTCGAGGGATAATCGCGGGGAGCGTGGCGCCGAGCTTGGGGGGCAACGCGGCTCTAGGCGTCGTATCGGCGCGGCGCAGAGTCCAAGTCGCCAGGCGGCCTAGCCGGGAGACAACGCCGATGCGTTGAACCGGCCTCCTCTCTGAAGCGGAGGCCTCCTGGGGGAGCGATAAGGCCAGGACAAGAATCAGCCCCAAGCGCATAAGCCTATTTTAGGCTTAAAAAAACGGGACTTTGAGGGCCTTTTGGGCGAAAGGGATTAGGCCTAAAGACCTAAGAGGGATCCCCGAATACCGAGTAATGCCAGGGTTTGCGAGCCGCGCCGGTGGTCTCGATCATCACATGCTTGGCCACGGTATATTCCTCGAGGGCGTATTTCGACATGTCCTTGCCCGAGCCCGACTGCTTGAAGCCTCCATGCGGCATCTCGGAGCAGAGCGGCAGATGGTCGTTGATCCAGACCGTGCCGAAACGCAGCGCCGAGGAGACCCGGAAAGCCTTGTGCACGTCCTTGGTCCAGACGCTGCCGGCTAGGCCGTAGGGAACGTCGTTGGCCAGCGCCACGGCCTCGCCCTCGTCCTTGAAGGGAAGGAGGCAAACCACGGGGCCGAATATCTCCCTTTGGACCAGCTCCGAGTCCTGCGCGGCTCCCTGGACCACGGTCGGCTCCATATAAAATCCCTTCTTCAGGCTCTTAGGCCGGCCGCCTCCCGCCAGTATCTTGGCCGTTTTCGCCCTCTGCAGGAATCCCTCGACGCGATCGCGTTGCTCCGAGCAAACCAGCGGTCCCATGTCGGTCTCGGGCTTGGAGGGATCGCCGACGCGTATCTTGCCCACTTCCCTCAGGAAAGCCTCGGAGAATTTCTTGAGCGCTCCCTCCTGGACATAGAGGCGAGTGGCGGCCGTGCAATCCTGACCGCAGTTGACGAATGCGCCCACCACCGCGCCCTGCACGGCTGCCGCGATATCGGCGTCCTCGAACACCACGAAGGGCGCCTTGCCGCCAAGCTCGAAGTGGAGTTTCTTGACGCTGGGAGCCGCCTGCGTCATGATCTTCTTGCCGGTCTCGGTGTCTCCGGTAAATGAGATCATGCGAATGTCCGGATGGGAGGTGAGCAGGCGGCCGGTCTCTTCCGCCCCGGTCAACACGTTGATGACGCCTTCCGGGATGCCCGCCTCCAAGGCGAGCCTGGCCATCTCGAGGGTCGTCAGCGGCGTGAGCTCGGACGGCTTGATCACGGCCGTATTGCCGGCCGCCAAGGCAGGTCCCAGTTTCCAGGCGGCCATCATCATCGGGTAATTCCAGGGCGCGATCAAGGCCACGGGCCCGACCGGCTCCCGTCGCAACAGCGAGGTATAGCCGGCGCTGTACTCCGAGGACGCCGCGCCCTCGAGCAGACGGCAGCCTCCGGCGAAAAAACGTAGATTGTCCACGGCGAAAGGGATGTCCCCATCCTTGGCCAGCTTCATCGGCTTGCCGGTATTGGCCGACTCGAGCGCGGCCAGCTCGGCGAGATGTTCCTCGATCAACGAGGACCACTTGAGCAATAACCCGGCTCTTTCGGCGGGCGATTTGCCGGACCAAGCGCCGGATTCGAAGGCCTTCTTGGCGGCCGCCACGGCCTGGTTGACCTCCAATGGGCTGGCGTCGAAGGTCTCGGCGATGATCTCCTCGTTCGCCGGATTGATGATGTCGCGCGTATGACCCTTGGCGGAGGTGATCCATTTCCCTCCGACCATCATCTTGGCTGTCCTGCTCTTGGCGGTGGCGGTGGTGGCCATGGCTATTTCCTCACTGGAAGCTTCTTGGTCTCGAAATGCCTCGCGTTGACTTCCTTGAAAACCTTCTCGATGGTGTCTATGGCCATGTTCATCTCGGCCTGGCTGATGGTCAGCGGAGGCTCGATGCGCAGGGTCTTGGCCGAGAACAGCGTCCCGGCCACCAGGACGCCGCGGTCGAAAAGCCCCTTGGCGACCTCGTAGCCGATGGCATCGGTCGGAAATTCCATGCCGATCATCAGCCCTTTGCCGCGCACGTCGATGCAAAGCTTGGGGAAGCGCCGGCGCAGGCCCTTGAGCTTGGCCATCAGGTCATTGCCCATCTTGTCGGCGCGCTCGGGAAGCTTCTCATCAAGCAGCACATGGATATTGGCTATGGCCGCGACGCAGGCCAAGGGGTTTCCCCCGAAAGTGGTCGAGTGCAGCCAGGGCTCGGGGAAAAGCTGCTCCCAAATGGTCTTGTTGGAGACGAAGGCTCCGATGGGCATCACCCCGCCGCCCAAGGCCTTTCCCAGGCACATGATGTCCGGCACCACGTTCCAATGGTCCACGCAGAACATGCGTCCGGTCCTTCCCATGCCGGTCTGCACCTCGTCGACGATGAGCAGGGCCCCGTAGCGGTCGCAGAGATCGCGCACGCGCGGCAGATAATCGTCGGGAGGGACATTGATGCCGCCCTCGCCTTGTATCGGCTCGAGTATCACGCCCGCGATGTCGTTGCCCACCTCGTCGGCCGAGCGCAATGCCGATTCGATCACGTCCGCGTCGCCATAGGGCACGTGATAGCAGTCAGGCAAAATAGGCAGGAAAGGCTGGCGGAACTTGGCCTTGGCCGTGGCCGACAGGGCGCCGAGAGTCTTGCCGTGGAAGCCGGCGGTGGCCGCCACGAAGGACTTGCGGCCGGTGTGCAGCATGGCCAATTTCATGGCGCCTTCGATGGCCTCGGCGCCGGAATTGCCGAAAAAGCTGTATTGCAGGTCTCCCGGAGTGATGTCGTGGATCAATTTCGCCAGAATGGCGCGGAAGGGCTCGAGCAGCTCCTGGGAATGGAGGGCCTGCCTCTTGAGCTGGTTCTGCACGGCTTCGACTACCTTGGGATGGCGGTGGCCTACGTTGAAAATACCATAGCCGCCCAGCAGATCCAGGTATTTCTTGCCCTTGAGATCGGTGAAGGTGTTGGCCGTATCCGCCCATTCGATGGAGACATAGTCCGTGGAGACGGATTTGCGATATTCCAATATGCCGGGGTTGACATGATTGGAATAATAATTGGCGGTCGCCTCGCTGATATAGTTCTTATCGTCTTCAGAGAGCTCGTTTTTACCTATTAATTGAAGGGTCTTTTCGGTTTCTTTGAGAATGTCCTGGGCCGGGATCTTCATGACTTTCTCCTCCCAGAGTGTTCGGCCAAGACGAAGCCTTGGCGCTCGAGTTCCGCGATAAAAGGCCGCGCGTCCAACGCGCTTTCCGGACCCATCACGCCGGCGCGGGCTCTCGCCCGTCCGGTCATGAGTGCGAGGGCTGCCACGGCCACGGGAATCCCGACCCCGGCCGTGCCGGCCGACAGGCGTCCCGCGGGCCTCAACTGGCAGTCCAGGCTGGCTGTTACGGCCTGTTTCCCCTCCCGGCCCGAGGCCTTCACCCGGAGTATCTCAAAATCCCTCGGCCTCTGCCAAGGGGTTTCCTGGAGGCTTTTGCGAGCCAGGGAGGTGAGCAGGTTCCTGGGCGAGATCTCCGCGCCATTGACCTGTATCGGACTCTCGGCGGCCAGGCCGAGGCTGACCAGCCATGAAAGCTGGCGCTCCACCGGACCGGGATAGGCGATCTTGAAGCAGAGATTCTTGAGCCCCTTATCCCTCAAAAATCGCGGGAGAGTCGCCAACTCGGAATGGATGGCGGATACGAGTCTTGCCCGTCCGATAGGAGGGTCGAACTCGTCCTCCTCCGCTTCGGATCTCGCCGGGATGAAACGTATCGCTCCATTCCTATACACCGGCACCGGGCTTTGGAATTCCTCGAGAAGAGTCCTGATCGAGAACGGCGGCATGAAGCGGGAGTCCGATAGATCCGGATCATGGCTGGCGTCGAAAATGGAGACCGACTCCACCTTCTCGAGCTTGCCGGCCAGCCGCGCCGTCATCAAATTGGTGATACCCGGAGTCGAGCCGATCCCCAATACGGCGAGTCGCTCGATGGCCTTGAAGCGCGTATCGAGCCGCAGCTGTCTCAAGGTCATGTGATAAAGGCCCCCCAAGTCCACGTAATGCGACTTCAAGGCCAAGGCCAATTCCATGGCCTTGAGATTGTGCTCGTACCAGGCGCAATTGATGACGCAGTCCGAGTCTTTAAGAACGCGGAGCGCCTGATCGATCCTGGTGAAATCCAGCCTCAGGGGCCTGATCTTCTTGGCGCCGGGGATGCGGGAAAGCAATTCCTTGGAGCGCGAGAGGTCCAGATCCACGCAAAAGACCTGGCTTACCTCAGTCCTGGCGCCCAAGTGAACGAGCACCGCCTCGGCCATCTGGCCAAATCCGCCCAGTACGGTCAATCTCACGATTTGAGAGCGGATTCGAGCACGTCGAGCCCTCGCTCGAGCTCCGAGTCCGGTATGGTGAGGGGCATCAAGGTCCTGATCACGTTGTCGAAACCGCCGGCTTTGATCACGATCAGGCCGCCCTCCTCGCAGCGCGAGATGATCTCCTTGACCCTGGCTGGAGGCAGCGGAGCCTTGCTCCTCTTGTCGCTGACCAGCTCTATGGCGCGCATGGCCCCCAAACCCCGGGAGTCCCCCACCAAAGGCGAGCGGTCCCGCCAGGAGTCGAAACGCTGCGCCACGACGCGGCCGATGCGCCGGCCGGCGTCGACCAGCCTTTCATCCTTGAATATCTCGAGCACGGCCAGGGCAGCGGCGCAGGACATGGGATTGCCGCCATAGGTGCCGCCGATGGACCCGACGGGCGCCGAATCCAATATTTCGGCGCGGCCGATCACCCCGGAGAGCGGCATGCCGGCTCCCAGCGACTTGCCCACCACCATGAGATCAGGAACCACCTCGTCATGCTCGATGGCGAACATCCGTCCCGTCCGGCCGAAGCCGGTCTGCACCTCGTCGATCACGAGCATCATGCCGTGCTGGTCGCAAAGCTTGCGCAGGCCCTTGAGGAAGCCGGGGGTGGGCACGATGAAGCCGCCCTCCCCTTGCACCGGCTCGGCGATGATCGCCGCCACGTCCTCCGGCGCGACATCGTTGCGGAAAAGGCGATCGAGCTCCTCCAGGCAGTACTCCGTCAAGTCCTCGGGCTTGATCCCGGAAGGCGGCCGGTACGGATAAGGATAGCGGGCGCGGTAGAACTCCGCGGGACTGGGCCCGAAATGCTGGCGCAGGGGTTTGTACTTGCCGTCCAAGGTGAGGCATACAAGGGTGCGTCCGTGGAAGGCGTTGTCGAAGCTGATCACGCCCTTGCGCCGGGTATGCGCCCGGCTGAACTTGATCGCGTTCTCGATCGCCTCCGAGCCGCTGTTGAACAGGATCGCCTTCTTCCTCCCCGGCCCGGGCATGAGCTCGACGAGTTTCCCGCAAAGCCGGATGTAATTCTCGTAGGCCGCGACGTGGAAGCTGGTATGCAGAAGCTTGCCCGCCTGCTCGCGCAGGGCCGATACCACCCTGGGATGGCAATGCCCGACGTTCAAGGCGCCGATGCCTCCCGCGAAATCGATATAGCGCTTGCCGTCCGCGTCCCAGACCGAGGCGTTCTCGGCGCGCTCGATCACCACATGGGTATAGGCCGCGCTGCCGGAGGACACCAGCTGTTCGCGTTCAGCCCAAAGGGAGCCGGAACGGCTTGATTTTGAGACGGGTTTTCTCTTCGTTAACATAAGTTTTCCCTGAGCTCGGCGCAGTATATCAGATTGCAATTGGGGCTAGGAAGGCTGGGACGGGCGACTCTTAGGGAAGCAGTTTGAAGCTGGAAGCAACTTTCTCGAACTCAGGCCGGGCCTGGCGGACCGATTCCCCGACGCCGCTGAGGCTGAGCACGTAATAGTCGCGGCCGGCGTCGACGATGAGGAATGTTTCCTCGAGCGGGCCGGGCAACCATTCCCCGTGCTCGCCTCTCAGGCGCTCGGTCTCGATAAGTTCCAGGAGCAATGCCTTGCGCCCCCCCACCATGACGTGCTTGCGCTTCTTGAGCGATTTGACGGTCCCTATGGGCTCGAGCAGGCGCTCTACGAACTGCTCCTTCGTCGATGGAGCATCCTGGCCCACAGGCAGCCGCTCTAACGTGATCCTGGCGCCGGAAATCCTTTGCGGCGGCCTGATATCGATAAGTCCTAATCCATCGGAGCGCTTCCAATTCGAGGGATGCTCGATGGAATACCGGCGTGCGGGATCGGAATAGCGGACATAATCCAGGCTTGAGCGCCCGGAGGAGGCGCCAAAGAGCAAGGCTATCGCGAACAGACTCGATCTCATGGCTTGAAAAAGTCCTCGTCCACCTGCAGGCTCAGATCATAGGGCTCGCTCTCGCCCTTGGTCCGGTTGAGCCATTCCAGATTGGCCCGCAGGCGACTGAGCCTCAGGGCCTTGATGGCGACCTCATGCTCGTAATGAGCCACGCGGGCCCGAGCCACGCGCAGGTCGTTGGAGGCCTTCTCCAGATCGTTTTGAAGACGACGGCTCTCCTTGCCTTCCAGGGCCTTGAGCAGATTCGTGTGCTTTTGCGAGGCCGAGGCCTCATCGGCTCGCGCCAACTCGAGCTGCCTTTTGCTCGATGCCAGCTGATGGATGGGGCCCGATTCCTGGATCTCGGGCTCGCGCAGCGTCTCCCGCAGCGAACGGCGGCCGTGAAACCAGCCGGAATCTTCCTTCACATATCGGTGGCCATTGGCGATCCGTTGTCCGAACTCCCGGGTGCCGATCCGATATTCTGAGGCCGCCTTTCTCTTGTCCTCCATAAAACGCCGTAAATCGTCATTATTGCTGTTCTCCAACTGCTTGAGCTTTTCCGGCGCCTCTCGGGCCAGTATCTCATAGAGCAATACGCCCACCTTGAAGCCTCTCAGTTCCATGTCCAAGGTGCCGGGCCGGCCCACGTAGAAATCGTAGATATGCTCGATCTCATGCCCGAGCGTGGTCGGCGTCGCCGCGGGATCGAAGTCGAGAAGCTTCCGGTTGATGGACAATTCAGTGGCCTGATCATAAGGCCCTCTAATGACAAAGGCATTCGTGCCCCGGTTGTCGTCGCCGAAGTCCTTGACCGGCTTCTTGTCCAAGATGAACTTGACCAGCGTGGGCATGATGTGGGAAAGATCGGCGCGCTCCTGGTCGCTGGCCCTCGAGACGAGTTGATAAAGGCTTGAGAAATGAGGGACAGTCCTCGCCGGGACGCCATAATTTTTGAGGAATTTCTCGAATTTTTCCCTGCTCTCCAGATGCTTGAGCACCAGGGGCGATTTGAGCTCTTGGAGAAAGCTGCTCTCAGGCTCGGGCTTGAGGAAGTCCTTGGCCGCGGGTTCATCGACCTCCGCGAGTTCCCTGCCCTTGTCCACCGCTCCATCGAAGAAGTCGTCGAGGGAAACGCCGGCGAGCTTGCCGGCCATGGTTTTAATGGACTCCTTGGTCCTTTCCGCCGCATGTTGGACCTGCTTGGGATCCTTGGTGATATAAGCCTTGGACAATTTGCGCAGGGAGTCCAAGACGGCGTCACCCCATACCGCGCGTATCAGTTCCTCGACATCCTTGCGCTCGATCAGTCCGGGATTGGCTATCACTTCCTCGAGTTTTCTCTTGAGGTGCTTCTCGGTCAGGGCGATGGCCTTGAGTTGATCCTCGGAGGACTTCTTTGCCCATGTCTCGGGAGTCTCCGCCTCCAAGGCCTGGGCCGCCAAATAGAGATGGTAGTTGAAAAAAGGCTTGTGGCCCGGATCATTGAAAGGAATGGCCGCGGCCGCGAGTGAGGCGAGCAGCCCTAAGAGAGCGGTCATGATGTCTAGGGCTTGAGACCTTCCAGGGCTTTCCGCTTGATCGCCGCGTCCTGAGCCGGGTCGTCATGCGCCAGTGGCGCGATCTGGCCGGGCAAAGCCGGTCGCAGCCAGGGATCGCTCTTGCCGGCGGGAACGGGCAGACGCTGCTCCTTTCCCTTGGCGCGCCGGCATTCCGCCTCTAGCGCCGGGTCGTCGCTGCAAGCCAAATAGTTCTGGCCGGCGACGGCCGGCGAGATGTCCGTCTTATCTCCCGAAAGGCCGGTCCTGCCCTCTTCGGCGCTGCGACCCGCCGCCTCCATGCGCTGCTTGCGATCCGCGGCTTTTTGTAGTCCGCGTCCGGAGATCTCGGCCAGTGCCGCGTTGATCGAGGCAGGTATCACGAAGTCCGAGCTCTTTGCCAGCCGGACCGCCTCGTCCAAATGACTCTTGTATTGCTCCGACCCTTCCTTGGCGAATTTAAGGGAAAGATCGAGCTTGTTCTTGGATCTATCGAGGTCGAGAGCCCTCTCGATGCGTACGCGGAGCCTGTCGCGTTCAGGCTCCTCCTTGAATGCGCCGAGCATAGCGGCCTTTTCGGGGAGAGAAAGGCCCATAAAGGCCAAGGAGTGGCTGGTAGGCATCCGGGCCTCGAGAGCGGTATGCAGCCTGGGGTTGATGGCTTGAATGCTGTTCAAGTTAAGAGGCTGATTACGGCCGATCAGTTCGCTAAAGAGTCTGTTGACCGCTCTTTCCTCGGATTGATAAGCGGTTTTAATCTCGCCGATGGTTTTCTTGACCTCGGCCTCGGGATCGTGGACGGGGGTGGCCATAGCCCCGTTGCCCGTGAGGGCTAGCATCGCGGCCAAGGCGAAGATGCGGCTCAATCGTGTCTTTTCCATAATCGGAGTTTAACAGCGCCCGGGTATTTTTTCCAGGGGTCTAGAGACCTATTGTAAATATAGGCCAAAAGACCCAATTTTGCTTGACAGCTCGGAGGCCATGCGCTAGAATCACCCCACTGAAAGGGGGTGCTATGAAGAAAATCGCCTTGATCGCGGTCGTGATAGCCGCCGGAATCGCGGGTTTTGTCCGGATGGGACAATCTGAAGACTGCGGGCGCTGCTCCTTCGATTCGGATTGCCCCGGCGGGCAGGTATGCCGCGCGGGCTATTGCGAGACTCCGCAGGCGCCCTAAAAGTTATCCACATTACTGCCAACGTTGGCAGTAATGTGGATAAGTCGGGTCAGAATCGGGACAGGGCTCGGGCGATAAGGCCCAGCGCCTGCTTGATTTGCGCCTCGCTGATAATGAGAGGCGGGGCGAAGCGCACCGTCTTGCCGTGTGTGTCCTTGGCTAAGACCCCCTGACGCAGGAGAAGCTCGCAAAAAGGCCTGGCTTCCCGGTTGAAATCCATCGCCAGGAGCAGGCCTCGGCCCCGAACTCCTTCTATGGCCGGATGCTTGAGACTCCCGAGGCCCTCCAGGAATATCCGTCCGAGCTTATCCGCCTTTTGGACCAGCTTGCCTTTCAGCAGCACGTCGAGAGCGGCTTCTCCGATGGCGCAGGCCAAGGGATTTCCCCCGAAGGTGCTGCCATGGGTGCCGGGCTTGAACAGGCCGAGAACGTCGTCGCGTGAGAGCAGCGCGGATATCGGATAGAGCCCTCCCGACAAGGCCTTTCCCAAGATCAATAGATCGGGCTTGATGCCTTCATGATCGAGGCCGAAGAGCCGGCCGGTGCGCCCGAGCCCCGTTTGTATCTCATCGGCGCAGAACAGCACGTTGCCTTCGGCGCAAATCGAGCGGGCCGCCCCGAGATAGCCCTCGGGCGGGATGCGCACTCCGGCCTCCCCCTGTATAGGCTCGACCAGGAAGCCGCAGGTATTGGGCCCTATGGCCCTTTGCAGGGCATCGGCCGAGCCATAGGGTATTTTCCGGAAGCCTGGAGTGGCCGGTCCAAAGCCGTCATAGGAGTCTGGATCCGAGGAGAACCCCACGATCGTGGTGGTCCGGCCGTGGAAATTGCCCTCGCAAACCAGTATCTCGGCCTGATTTTCCGGTATGCCCTTCTTGCGATAGCCCCATAGGCGCATGGCCTTGATGGCTGTTTCCACCGCCTCGGCGCCCGAGTTCATCAGCAGGGCCCGATCTTGGCCGGTCAACGCGCATAAACGGCCGAGAAAAGGGCCCAGCCGGTCGTTATAAAAAGCCCGGGAGGTGAGCGTCAATCGGGACATCTGGGCGCGAGCCGCGGCTATGATGGCGGGATGGTTATGCCCCTGATTGAGGGCTGAGTAGGCCGAAAGCATGTCGAAATAGCGGCGGCCCTGCACATCCCAAGCGAACACGCCCTTGGCTCGCTTGAGCACCACGGGCAAGGGCGCGTAATTCTGGGCCCCGAAACGTCTCTCCAGGCCCATCAGTTTTTCAGCCGAGCTCTTCAATGGTATACTCCAGCCATGCCCGCGCTTCCAGGACGGCCGGTGGGAGGGATCGGTATTCCGTTCAAGGGCCTCTCCCGGTTGCGTGTGCTCGATTTTAGCAAATTGCTTCCGGGTCCCTACGCGACCCAGATCTTGGCGGACATGGGCTGCCGGGTGACGCGCGTGGAGCTGCCTTATTTCGGGGACCTGGCCCGTGAGCTGCCGCCCAAGATCGACGGCGTCGGGGCGACTTACTGGATGGTCAATCAGGGAAAGAAACAGCTCTGCTTCGACTTCCGAAAGCCGCCCGGACAGCGCCGGCTCCAGGCCCTGATACGAAAGGCCGACGTGCTCGTCGAGGGCTTCCGGCCGGGACTCATGGATCGCATCGGCTTCGGCTTCGCGCAGGCCCGGCGCCTCAACCCGAAGCTGATCTACTGCTCGATTACGGGCTTCAATCCGGAAGGGGATTGGGGCCGCAAGGCGGGCCATGACTTGAATTTCCTGGCCGTCAGCGGCTTTCTGGGCATGGGCGACTCCGAAGGCCGCATCGCCTTTCCTTCCGCCCAGGTCGGCGATCTCAACGCGAGCATGGCCGCGGTGAGCGGGATATTGGCCGCCCTGCTCGAGCGGCAGGACACGGGCCGCGGCCGGCACGTCAGGATCTCGGCGACCGACGCCCTCCATTCCTGGCTGGCCATCGGCTTGGGCCATTTGCGGGCGACCGGGGAGGATCCAAGCCTGGGCCGGCATTGGTGGAATGGGGCGCAGCCGTTCTACCGGCTCTATGAAACCCAGGATGGCCGCAAGATCGCGGTCGGCGCGGTGGAGAAGGGATTCGCGATCGCGCTCTTGGACGCGCTCGGTCGGGGCGAGCTGCGGGATCTGGCCGATGATCCCATGGCCAACGCCGAACGTTTATCGGCCGAGCTCGGCAAGGTATTCGCCTCCGCGAGCTTCGCCGAGTGGGAGCGGCGCCTGGCTTCCAGGGATTTCTGCGTGACTCCGGTTTACAACCTGTCGGAGGCCGTCGCCTTCCTCTCTAGAAGAAACCGAAACGCCGTCCGCGCCAAAGCCCCCAACCGTAAGCCAATAGCCAAAGCCCGGGAATGAGCCCAGCCTGGGGCCGGGACCGAGCCCAGGCGCCCGCCAGGGACAAGGCCAGCACGTAGCAGCCTATGGCCACCAGATGCTCGGAAAGCGCCCGATAGTCGATCTCTCCCCGGGAAAAACGCCAGGCCAGCAATCCCATCCCGCCCAGGATCAAGGCCAGGAAATGCGCGAAAAAGAACCAGCTCCAGGCGGCGGGAGAAAGGCCCGTCGCAAGACCGGACAGGGCCAGGGCGCAGGCCAGGAGATTGAGGCCGCCTAGCATGAGTATGAGAGCGCCCAGCGCGGCGCTATCGCTCGAGCTCAAAGTCCAGCGATCGACTCGGATAGGGCCGCGACCACGGCATCAGCGTCTTGGCGCGTGATGCAGAGCGGCGGCTTGACGCGCAGCACGTTGCCCGCCATTCCTCCCTTGCCGATGAGCACGCCGCGTTCCTTGCAGGCGTCGAGTATCTTGAGCGCGAGCTCGGGGGCGGGCTCCTTGCTCTTCTTGTCCTTGACCAGCTCTAGGCCGATCATCAGGCCCTTGCCGCGCACCTCCCCGATGCAGCCCGAGCGCTCCGCCAGCTTGCCGAGGGCGCCCAATAAATAGCCTCCGACTTGATGGGCGTTCTCGGAGAGATTCTCGGAGTCGAACACGTCCAGCACGGCCGAGGCGGCGGCCATCTGGGCCGGGGACCCGCCGAAGGTGTTGTAATGGAGCTTGCCCTTGACCGCCGCCGCGATCTCGCGCGTGGTCACCACCGCGCCGATGGGATAGCCGTTGCCCAGGCCCTTGGCCATGGTCACTATATCGGGCTTGACCCCCCACTGTTCTATGCCTAAGAATTTCCGGCCGGTGCGTCCCAAACCGGTCTGCACCTCGTCGGCGATGAACAATCCGCCATGGCGTTTGATCGCCTCATAGGCGCCCGGGAAGTACTCCGGTTCCGGAGTGATCACGCCGCCGACGCCGTTGATCGGCTCGGCATAAAATCCGGCGATCTTGCCGCTCGTGGAGGCGTTGATCGCGTCCTCGAGCTCGCCCACGCACCATTGGGTGAATTGCCGTGCGTCCATGGAGTCGGGCTTGCGATAGACGTAATTGGCCGGGGCGAAAGAGACGCCGTAGACGTAGGGCATGGAGTGGCGCCAATTGGCCTGCCCGGTCAGCGCCATAGCCATCAACGTGCGGCCGTGATAGGAATGCCGCATGGCCACGAACTCGTGGCTGCCGGTGAAATTCTTGGCGATGAGCGCGGCCAGCTCGTTGGCCTCTGAGCCGGAATTGGTGAAGAAACAGGCTTCCAAGGCGGGATTGGCGGTTTTGAGCTTGGCGATCAGCCTTTCCGCATAACGCGGCAGCGAAGGATGGAGATAGAGCGCGGGGTTGTGGAGATACTCTCCGATCTGCTCGCTCAGCTTCCGGACGAAATGCGGATGGCTGTGCCCGATGGAAACGGTCGCGACCCCGGCGAAGGCGTCGAGATAACGCCGGCCGGTCTCGTCGAACACGTATTGCATGCGGCCCTTGACGATCTGCAAAGGCTTGGAATACATGGGCCCGGGCAAGGGCAGGATATAGCGCTCCCGCAGCTTGGCGGTCTCATCGGGGCTAGGCCAGGGACCGGTCGCGGCCGGCTCCATCAACTCGGTTTCTTTCATGTCGCCTCCGTCTTTCTAAGAGAGAACCATATTCCCAAGCCCATGCCGGCTCCATTCATGAGCCCGTCGAGCAGCGCTACCGGCGGGGGCCAAAGGGATCGCATCGGCCAGGGCCATGCGGCCATCCCGCTCAGACGCAGTATCGCCGACAAGGCCAGATAAGCCGAAAAGGCGCCGGCGATCGAGCCGAGGCCGCTGCGCCAAAGCCTCGGCTTGGGCAAGAGGGCTCCTACGGCGAAAATGCTGGCCCAGATAGAGATGATATACGCTCCCGCGATCAGCTGATCCGGACCGAAGCGAACGGTCTCGAAGCGGCTGGCGATCCCCAAAGGGAGGGCGATACCGAAGAAGGGCAGGGCGAATCCGACCAAGCCCAGCCCCGCCCGGCGGGAGAGTCCGGTCGCGATGGCGCCATAGAGCAGCCCGGTCGACAGCGACAATCCGAACACCGTGTCGTCGAACCCCAGTCCCGTGACCAGGACATGGGCCAGGGCGGCTCCCAAAAGGCCAGCGACCCCTCCTCCTACTCCCAACGAGAACGCGCTCAATAGAGATTCGACTCCCGGCGCTGGCCCGTGTAATCCAGGAACACGGTCTTGAGCTCCGTGAAGAAATGGAGCCCCTCCTTGGCCATCTCCCGCTCGCCCACCCCGGAGCCCTTGATGCCTCCGAAGGGAACCTGCGCCTCGCCCCCGATGGTGGGGCTATTGACGTGCACCATGCCGGCCTCGATCTTATCGACGAAGCGCATGGCCAGGGAGATGTCTTGGGTGTAGATCGCGGAGGTCAGGCCGAACTCCACTCCGTTGGCCAGCTCCACGGCCTGGCCGAAATCTCGGACCCGGGACACCGCAAGCACGGGGCCGAATACCTCCTCTTTGAAAAGGCGCATGGAGGGTTTGACCCCATCGAATATGGTCGGTTCGACGAAATAGCCGTGCTTGAGTTCTCCCTGCTCCAGGCGCCGCCCGCCATAGGCGAGCTTGGCCCCTTCCTTGCGCGCGATCTCGATATAATCGAGGTCGGTCTTGAGCTGGGACTCGTCCACGGCCGGACCCATTCCTACCGCGGGATCGAGTCCGTCGCCGACCTTGATCTTGGCGATCTCCGAGATCAGTTTCGAAAGGAACCCGTCCGCGATCTTCTCATGGAGGATGAGTCGGCTGGTGGCCGTGCAGCGCTGGCCGGTCGAGCCGAAGGCGCCCCGAAGCACTCCCCCCATCGCCAGCTCCAGATCCGCGTCCTCCCAGATCACGGCGGGGTTCTTCCCCCCCATCTCGCAGGTCACCTTGATGCCGCGTTTGCCGCAAAGCGTGTGCACCTGCTTTCCTATCTCATTGGAGCCGGTAAAAGAGACCGCCTTTATGCGCGGCTCGTCGACCAGCATGTCGCCCAGGGCCGAGCCCGAGCCTATGACCAGATTGAGAACCCCGGGCGGCAGCCCGGCCTGCTCGAAGATCTTGACCAGCTCGACCGCCATGGCGGGAACCAGCGAGGCGGGTTTGAACACCACCGCGTTGCCCGCCACGAGCGCCGGGCATATCTTCCATACCGGAATGGCCCAGGGAAAATTCCAGGGCGTGATCACCGAGACGACGCCCAGCGGTTGGCGGACGGTATAGAGCAGATTCTTGGGCAGCTCGGAGGGAGCGGTCTGTCCCATGAGCCGGAACCCCTCGCCCGAGAACCAGTCCATCAGGGCGATCCCCTTGTCCATCTCGCCCTTGGCCTCGGAGAGTATCTTCCCCTCCTCGCGCGTCATGAGGGCGGCGAGCTCGTCGCGCCGGGCTCTGGCGATCTCCGCGGCCTTGGCTAGGATGCGGCCCCTAGCCGGAGATGAAACGGCCCGCCATTGGGGCCACGCCATTTGCGCGGCCTCTATGGCTGAGAGAGCGTCCTGGCGGCTGGCGGATCTGAAGCGCGCGATAATCTTTCGCGTGTCAGCCGGATTGGTGGAGACGATCTCTCGATCCCCGGAGCCATGCACCCATTTGCCGCCTATGTATTGCTTGAGCTCGGCAGCCTTGGGCTCGGCCGATTTGCTCTTGGTCAAAGTGCTCATAAATCCCCCGAAATTCGACGTTAAAAGGCGATTATATTTAAACTCGGGCGTCCTGAATAGGGAGCCCGCGCTAATTGGGGCTTACGGGAGAGCGCCGCAGGAATCGGCCCTCGCTCGGCCGGCCGGTCAACCTATCGCCGTCCACCATCTGCTTGCCTCTCAGGAACACATGCCTGATCGAACCGTCCACCGTGCGGCTCTCATAAGGGTTATAGTCGACGCGGGCGTGATGGGTCTTGGCCGAGATGGTGTGCTTCTTCTTCGGGTCGATGAGCACGATGTCGGCATCGGCTCCCGGCCCGAGATGTCCCTTGCGGGGATAGAGCCCGAAGAGCTTGGCCGGCGCCGTGGCCGTGATCTCGACGAAGCGATTGGGCGATAATCGGCCCTTTTGCACCGCATCCCAGAGCAGGAGCATGCGCGTCTCGACGCCCGGGGCGCCGTTGGGTATCTTGGAAAAATCCTTCTTGCCCAGCTCCTTGCCCGGCTTGCCTCCGCCGCTTTTCATGCAGAAGGAGCAATGGTCGGTCGACACCACCTGCAGCCAATTCTGGGCCAGCCCTTTCCAAAGCCTTTCCTCGTTGCCCTTGGGCCGCAAAGGCGGCGACATCACGAATTTGGCGCCTTCAAAGCCCGGCCGTTCATAGTCCTCGTAGGATAGATACAGGTATTGAGGGCAGGTCTCCGCGAAGACTGGCAGGGCCCGTTCGCGGGCCCTGCGCACCTCGTCCATGGCGTCGCCCGCGGAGAGATGGACGAAATAGATGGGCACCCCCGCGATCTCGGCCAGGGCTATGGCCCGGCGCGTGGCCTCGGCCTCCGCGGACATGGGCCTGGTGAGGGCGTGATATTTGGGCTCGATCCGGCCCTCGGCGAGGGCCTTCTTGACCAGCACGTCGATCACTCCGCCGTTCTCCGCGTGCATGCAGACCATGCCCCCGTTTTCCTTGGTTCGCGTCAGAGCCCGGAATATGGTCGCGTCGTCCGACATGAATATGCCGGGATAGGCCATGAACAGCTTGAAGGTGGAAACCCCTTGGTCGACGATCCTGTCCATCTCCTTCAAGCCTTTCTCGGGGAGGTCCACCACGATCATGTGAAAGGCGTAATCGACCGCGGTCTTGCCTTCGGCCTTCTCATGCCAGGTGTCGAGCGCCTCTTGAAGGGGCTTGCCCCGCTTCTGTATGGCGAAATCGATCACGGTGGTGGTGCCCCCGAAGATGGCGGCCGCCGATCCGGAAGTGAAATCGTCGGCGGTGGTCGCGCCCATGAACGGCATGTCGAAATGCGTGTGCACATCGATGCCGCCGGGCACGGCCACCAAGCCGCGCCCGTTCACGGTCTTGACGTCGTCGGCGGAATGGATATGTCCCACGGCCGCGATCCGGCCCTTTTCGACCGCGATGTCCGCGACGAAGGTGTCGGAGGCCGTGACGATCGTGGATCCCCGGATGATCAAATCGTAACCCATTATCTTCTCCAGAGGCTCATCAAGAGCCAATAAACGGCGAAGGACGTCGCGAAGCTGATGAACCAGGCGTAATGATAGAGCGTGACCCAGAACGGCGCGACCGAGGCGGCGCCGATCGTTCCCAGGAAGCCCGGGATCAAGGGGGCGATGCCCGCGCCCAGGGCGATCAGGGCTCGGGGGTTGAAGCCGCCGTTATACCAATAGGGACCGCGGGCGGCATAAAGATCGGCCGTCTCCAATCGGCAGCCCCGGATCAGGAAATAATCGCAAATGAGTATGCCGCCGATCGAGCCGAGCAGGGAGGAATAGGCGACAAGCCACTTGAATATATAGCCGGTCGGATCGGCCACCAATTTCCAAGGCTGCATCAATATCCCCACCACTCCCGTGATATAGCCGCCCATGCGGAAATCGATCTTCTTGGGCCAGAGGTTGGCCAGGTCATTGGCGGGGCTGACCACGTTGGCCGCGATATTGGTCGCGAGCGTGGCGATGCATAGGGATACGAGCGCCACGGCGAGCACCAGGGGGTTGGTGAATTTGCTCACCAAAACGACGGGATCCCAGACGCTCTCTCCGTAGATGACCACGGTCGCCGAGGTCACGGCCACGCCGATGAATGAGAACAGGCCCATGGTTGTGGGTAGTCCGAGGGCTTGCCCTAACACCTGATCCCTTTGCGAACGGGCGTAGCGGGTGAAATCCGGTATGTTCAGCGACAGGGTGGCCCAGAACCCTATCATGCCGGTCAGCGCGGGAAAGAAGAAGGCCCAGAACTGACCGGCCTTGGGCTGGCCCGGCGCGAAGGCCGAGGGCGCCTGCAGCATGGGGCCGAACCCACCCGCCCTCTGATAAGCCCAGGCAAGCAGGCCCAAGCCGAGGGCGATCAAGAGCGGCGCCTTGATGTTGAGCAGAACGCGTATGGACTCGATGCCCTTGTAAATCACCAGCATGTTGACGCTCCAGAACAGCAGGAAGCAAACCAGTTGCGGAAGGCTGATGCCGGCGATGGACGCGGGCCAGGCCTCGAGCGAAGGGATGTAGATCGCTGTCAGCTTGTAGATGGCCCACCCCCCTATCCAGGACTGGATGCCGAACCAGCCGCAGGCTACCAGGGCGCGCAGCAAGGCCGGCACATTGGCTCCCAGCATGCCGAAGGAAGGCCGGCAATAGACCGGGAATGGGATGCCGTACTTGGTGCCCGCGTGGGCATTGAGCACCATGGGGATGAGCACGATGCAATTGCCTAGGAAGATGGTGAGCACCGCCTGCCACCAGTTCATCCCTTCGGCGATGAGCGAGGAGGCGAGCATATAGGTCGGCACGCAGGCGCACATGGATATCCACAGCACCATCACGTCCTTGAGCCCCCAGCCGCGGTCCTTCTTGGCCGTCGGCGCTATATCATGGTTCCAGAAGGGCGAGGAGGAGAGGTCCCCCGAGTGCTCCCTGATGTCGGGATCGAGCAGCGCGCTGATCACGGCAGCTGTTCGATCAAAGGCTGGTATGTTTCCGGCCGGCGGTCGCGGAAGAATTGCCAGACCTTGCGCACCTCGAGTATCTGGTCGAGATCGAGATCAGCCGTCACCAAAGCGTCCTTGTGTCGCGGGCCGACGGCGAGCATCTGGCCCCGAGGGTCGCAGAAATAGGATTGCCCGTAAAATTCACCGATATTCCAGGGTTTCTCCTTGCCTACCCGGTTGATGGCGCCCACGAAGTATTGGTTGGCGACCGCGTGGGCGGGCTGCTCGAGCTTCCAAAGATATTCCGAGAGCCCGGCCACGGTGGCCGAGGGATTGAAGACGATCTCGGCTCCATTGAGTCCCAAGATGCGCGCGCCATCGGGGAAGTGCCGGTCATAGCAGATATAGACGCCGACCTTGGCGTACTTGGTCTGGAACACGGGGTAGCCCAGGTTTCCCGGTTTGAAATAGAATTTTTCCCAGAAGCCGGGAGCGCAATGCGGTATGTGGTTCTTGCGGTATTTCCCCAGGATCTGACCGTCGGAGTCGATGACCACGGCGGTGTTGTAATAGGTGCCTGTCGACGGCGTCTCGTAAAGGGGAACGACCAGGACCATCTTATGCCTCTTGGCCAGCTTCTGCATGAGCTGGGTGGTCGGCCCGGGGATGGGCTCGGCGGTCTCATACCATTTGGCGTCCTGCTCCGCGCAGAAATAGGGGCCGTAAAATATCTCCTGGAGGCAGGCGATCTGCACACCCTGCTTTCCCGCCCTCTCGATCAGCGGCACATGCTTGTCGATCATCTTCTTCTTGATCTCGACCAAGCCGTGCTTGGGGGTATGCCAGTCGCACGATGTCTGTATCAAACCGCAGCGGACGATTCTAGACATGGGGATTCTCCAATTTAGGATGACTGTTTTCGATCTTCCTTCCGGACTCCGATCCGGCCGTTGAGCTGGTTGAGGCGCTCGGCTACTCCGGGGACGTTCAAGATCATCTTCTCGAAGGAGAGTATTCCGCGGTCATCGATCGGCAACCGGAGTTGATAGCGGTTTTCTTCCGGATTGTGCTCGAACTGGGTTCCATAGAATTGAGGCAGCCCGACCGACATGAGGAAGCGATCCAAGGTGGCGGCGCACAGCCAGCGGGCCTTCTTGTGCTCCTTGATGGCGGCCAGCACGGCCAGCCTATGCGCGGTCAGGAAGTCCCGCGGCTCGCGTCCATGCTGGAAGATGACGCTCGCGTGGTAGAGGTCGTTGGGCGTGTTGACCTGCGCCGCGTCGATCATTTCGGAGACCAGTCGCCGGCGCATGGCGTCGCGATGCTGGAGGTCCTTGACGGCCTCGACCGAGTCATAGATCCTCTGCCTGTCCTTTTGGTCCGCCTCGAAGAGCTCCTGGAGCTTGAGATTATCGGTCTCAGGCGGCATTATCCGTGCATCCTCTTGTAGACTTCCTTGTGGCCTTTCATTCCCGAAGCGGTATACTCCTCCCATGAGAGTGGCTTATGGCCGGTTTTCACGTTATTCATAGTGATGCAGGCATCCACCGGACAGACCAAGGCGCAGAGATTGCAGCCCACGCAATCCGCCTCGATCACGTGCGGCTTGCGGTTGCCTTTGCGGCGATCGATGGCGATGCATTGGTGGGCGGTGTCGTTGCACGCCACGTAGCAAAGATCACAGCCTATGCATTTTGAGTGATCGATGGAGGCCACCGTCTTATGATGGAGGTTGAGCTTCTTCCAGTCCACCACGTTGACGGCCGCCCGGCCGATGAACTCCGAGGTCTTGGAGAAGCCCTTGCCCTCCATCCAATCCGAGAGCCCGGCGTTAAGCTCCTCGATGATCCTGAAGCCGTAGTGCATGACGGCCGTGCAAAGCTGCACCGAGGTCGCGCCCAGCAGCATGAATTCGACCGCGTCGGCCCAGGTGGAGATGCCGCCGATCCCGGAGATGGGAAGCCCCCGCGTCGGCGGGTCGGTAGCGATCTGGCTCACCATATTGAGGGCGATGGGCTTGACCGCCGGGCCGCAATAGCCGCCGTGGGCGACCTTGCCTCCTACCGAGAACTTGGGAGCCAGGGTGTTTAGATCGACGCCCATGATCGAGTTGATGGTGTTGATCAAGGAGACTCCATCGGCCCCCCCTTCCCTGGCCGCTCGGGCCGGAAAGCGGATATCCGCCACGTTCGGGGTGAGCTTGACCAGGACGGGAACCTTGGAGCGCTCCTTGGCGAATTCGGTGACCATCCTCACATAGTCCGGGACCTGTCCCACGGCCGAGCCCATGCCGCGCTCGCTCATGCCATGGGGGCAGCCGAAATTCAGCTCGATGCCGTCGCAGCCCGTGTCCATCGCGCGGTCGATGATCTCGTGCCAAGCGCTTCTTTCGCAGGGCACCATGAGCGACGCGATCACGGCATGTTTCGGGAAGCGCTTCTTGACCTCGTAGATCTCGCGAAGATTATCCTCAAGGGGCCTGTCGGTGATCAGCTCTATGTTGTTGAAGCCGGCCATTTTTTGGCCGCCGATGTCGATGGCTCCGTAACGCGATGTGGTATTGATGACCGGAGGATCCTGTCCCAGCGTCTTCCAGACCGCGCCTCCCCAGCCGTATTCGAAGGCCCGCATCACCTGCTCGCCCGAATTGGTGGGCGGCGCGGAGGCGAGCCAGAAAGGGTTCGGGGACTTGATACCCGCGCAATCGGTCGAAAGGTCGATCATGCGCGGTCTTGGAGGGGCGCTACCCGCCGTCCTTCGATGGTCGAGACCCAATACTCGTCGCCGGGCGGAAGCTCGGCATCCGGCTGGAGCCGGCGATGGATGGCGTGGGCCGCGCGCTTGCCGTCGGCGGCGGCATGCACGACCTCCTTGCCGCCGTTGATCGCGTCGCCGCCCGCGAAAACTTTGGGATGCGAGGTCTGTAGGGTCTTGGGCGCGACTTGGATCCGGCCGTCGGAGGCGAGCTTGAGCCCCAGGGCCTTGGAGAGGCTGTAATGCTTGGTCTGCCCGATGGCCTTGATCACGCGATCGCAGGGCAGGTTCCAGCCGGATCTCGGGATCTCCACTAGCTTGCCTTGGGATATCTTGGTCCCGACCAGTCGAATCCCCTCCACCTTGCGGGTCCCGAGTATCGTGGCTACCTTCACATTCCAAAGGAACTCGACGCCGTCGGTCTGGGCGAGCTCGAGTTCGAAGCCGTAGGCGCTCATGTCGGCCCGGCCGCGCCGGTAGGCCATGACGACCCGTTCGGTCCCTATTCTTTTGGATTGGGTGCTCGCGTCGATGGCGGTGTTGCCGGCTCCGACGACCACCGTTGTCCGGCTTCGGCCCAACGGCTTGAGGTTCCGATCCTTGACGTGACGGATGAATGAGAGGGCGTCCCATACGCCGGCAAGATCCTCGCCCGGCACTCCCAGCTTATGCGTGCCGGCCAGTCCGATGCCGATGAATACGGCGTCGAATCCGGACAGCAAATCCTCGGCCGGAATGTCCTTGCCGACCTCCACTCCCAGCTTGAGCTCGGCGCCCAGAGCGAAAATCCGTTCTAGCTCTTCCAAAGAAACCTTCTGTTGCATCTTATACTCGGCGATACCGAAAGTATTGAGACCGCCGGGCAGCTTGTTCTTCTCGAACAGCGTCACTCGATATCCCAGTCGCCGAAGATAGGTGGCGCAGGCGGCGCCCGCCGGTCCCGCGCCGATCACCGCCACTTTGAAACCATTGTCCGGGCCCGGCTTGAAGGGTTGTATCCCGTTATCCTGCAGGGTCTGGGTCGCGTGGCGCTGGAGCTTGGCGATATCGATGGGCCTTTCCTGCCATTGATGATAGACGCAGGCTCCCTCGCAAAGCACCTCGACGGGGCAAGCCCGAGCGCAGGAATGGCCCAAGGCGTTGGCTTCGAGGATGGTCTTGGCGGAGCCCAGTATGTTGCTCGAGGAAATCTGCTTGATGAAGCGGGGAATGTCGATTTTGGTGGGACAGGCCGTCACGCAGGGCGCGTCATAACAATAGAGGCAGCGATGAGCCTCGATGCGCGCTTCCTCCGGCGTCAAGGCTGGAGAGATTTCCTTGAAATTCTCGCGATAAATCTTCGCAGTGGCGGAATCCATAGGTGGGCGTCTCCGACGGAGAATCCCCTCGGATTCTAGCTTATCACCGAGGGGGTGTCAAACGAGCAGGGATTAAAGCCTAAGGTGGGCGACGCGATCCACCATGGCCGCGAAGTCCTTTTCCACGGATTTCCAGAAAGACCGATCGATCACATAATTGTCCAGTTTTTTGGCCGATTCTTCGGCGAACCGAAGCATCTCCGCCTCCTCGGCGGCCGTCAGGGCCTTCTCTGCGGGAGTCAGGGTTGAAAGGGGCTTGCCCAAGGCTTGGGCCTTCGCTTGAAGCCACGGCGCGATTTTCCTGCTGATCCGCTCATTGAGAATGGCGTTGCGAATCATGTTCTGTTTCTCAGGACCCCATTCGAGCCGCTGGAAATACTTCAACACATTGGGATCGGTTTTCAAGACGAAGTTCATGAATCCCCATGAACCAGCGACGGTCACCATGGGATTTCTGAACTCGTCTTGCAAGGCGATATTGGCCGGGAGCCAACGGCTTGGCGGCCGGACAAAGGCGTTGGTGACGTCGGCGGCCGCGCCCTGCTTGCCCTGCTCTTGAGCGAGCTTGATTATGAGATCGGCGTCGTCGGGGTAGAGGCGCCGGATTTGCTCCTTGAGCCCTCCCTTGCCGTTGACCAACTTGTCGCAAAAAGCGACTTCATGGGGACCGAAGGCGGTGGCGCAGGCTCCGAGCTGGATAAAGGGGTCGTTCTTGGCCTCGGGCAGATAGCGGTTCAGGGTGCGCATGGTGGTATCCAGGGAGGAGCGCGAGCCGGGCAATTTGGGGAACACCAAATCCCCGTTATCGAGAGCATGAAGGGGCTCGCCAAGCTTTTGCACAAAATCAGGGCTGAGTCTTTGGAATTGTCCCTTACTTGGATCCTTGCCCGTGATCAGGACGAAATCATCGCCAACCTTGCGCAGGATGCTCACCTCGGCGTCGTGCAAAAGCAGTCCGCCGTAGCCGGCCTTCACCAGCAAATCCTCGCGCGCGGCTGGAGAGAGCTTGGCTAAATCATCCGAGTGCTCCTTGATAAAATCTTGCATCCCGGTCTTGAGGAACACGCCCGCGACGGACTCCGGGCCGCATTGATGTGTGGCGTCATGATAGCCCTTGGCGTAGAGCTTGCTGAATTTCTGGCAGGCCTCCTCCAGTTGCCGGACCAGACCCTCGTGCCGGGAAAGGTTTACGCCGAGCTTCTTCAGCATGGAAACGCCGAAGTCCGCGGCCTCAGCCTTGGCCGAGGCCTTGAGGGTGATGCGAAGAGCCTTCTTGCCTAAAGTCTTCGCGCCTTGGCCCAGTGGCCCCAGGGGAAGCGTTAGCGCGTCCGCGCCCACGGCGACGGCCCCTAATAGTGATAGGCCGTCATTATGCAAGGCTTTGAGGCTCTGCACGGCGGAACAAACAGAGCTGCCGACTTCGCAGGTTTGCAGCACGCAGTCCGTAGGGTGGGCGCCGCAATAGCTGGCCAATCGTAGCGCCGCTCGGTGGGCATTATTGGCCCGCACCTCTCTTTCGGCCTCCTGGCAGACGGCGCTGCCTACGCCGAAACGGGCGCAGAGCAACTCCATGCGTTCATGTCTCATCTCAGCCTGCGCGGACAAACGTTCGATTTGAAGCTCCAGGCCTATTGGGTCGCCGGAATTCCCGGGAACCGGCACATCCGTCTTGTCGATCGAAAGGGGCCTAGGCTGGGCTCCCGGAAGAGACTTAGCCGAGGCTATGCGCTGGTCTATCGCCTCGCCGCCCCCCGCCTTGCCCGGGCGGGCAGGCACGCCTGATGGGCCTGAAGGTTCGGTCTGCGAGAATATTTTGACGCTGCCGAGCCGTTTAAGGGTGTCTCTGATGCGCTGATAATCCTCATGAGTGAGGCTCGGCTCATTGTATCCTCTTAGAACCAGCTCATAATCCGCTTTGAGAGACTCTGGGGATCCACGCTCCTGCGGACGAGAATGCCCTTTCTTGAGGTAAATTTCCAGGACTTTCTCGGGGTCGAAGGAAGGCCTTTCTCGAGAGCTCAAATGGTTGATCGCTCGTTGGAAGGCTTGCCGAACGAGTCGGGGGCCATGAGGACTTTCATCCGGGCCCTCCTGGACTATGGCAATTTTATAGGCCGACTCGACGGATTGGCGGAACATCTCGATGTGCATGGGTTTGGGCGGCGAAGGCATGGCGGAGGCGAGCGCCGCCAGCGGTCCGGCGGGATTCTGATCCTTGATCAGCGCCTCCCAAAGCCCGCGCTGACAGAGACGAAGTTGATCATCGAAGCTTTGGGGGGCGGACGGCAGCGCCAGGGACATGAGAAGTCCCATCAGTCCATAGCGTCTAGGGCCTCCACGCATGGCTCTTGAAGCTTAGCCCCGGGTCTGGTTCACGTCAAGGGCTCTAAACTGCCGGAGTTAAGGCAGATAATGCGCCGAGGCCTGGACGCTGGAGACCAGGGGCTCTGGATATATCCCGAAGAGCAGCACGGAGACTACGGCTACGGCCAGGCTCCCGTAGATATAGGGCCCGATCGAGAGCCTCGCGCCCTCCTCGGCTGGCATGAAGAACATGTGATAGACGATGCGCATGTAATAGTAGACCGAGACCACGCTGTTGATCACCCCCAGAGCGGCGAGGCCGTAATGACCTGATTGCACGGCCGCGGAGAAGATGTAGAACTTGCCCAAGAATCCGGCCAAGGGCGGAATGCCCGATAGCGAGAGCAGGAAGAAGGCCATGGCCAGGGACAGTCCAAAAGAGCGTTGGGACAGGCCGTTGAAGGAATCGAGCGAATAGGGATCGCGTCCGGCCTTGGCGTTTCCGTCAGCCAAAACCTGGGCCACCGCGAAGGCGCCGAGGTTCATCGTGACGTAGATGAAGGAGTAGAGCATCACGCCCTCGATGCCGAGAGTGCTCCCGGAGACTATGCCGATCAAGATATAGCCGGCCTGGGCGATGGATGAATAGGCCAGCAGTCTTTTGACGTTATTCTGGAAAAAGGCCGTGAAATTGCCTACGGTCATGGTGAGTCCCGCGATCATCGCCAAAAGCGCCGTCAGCTTGATATCGAGGGCCACGTTGAGCAAAGAGGCGGGAAGTAGAACGCTGAAAAGCCTGACCATGGCGCCGAGCGTCGCGATCTTGGGTGCCAGCGATAGATAGGCGGTGACGGGCGTGGGAGCGCCCTCGTAAGCGTCAGGCACCCAGAAATGCATGGGCACCAGCGAGGCCTTGAAGCCCAGCCCCAGCAAGATCAGGAGCACGGAAAGCACCAGCAACGGACCGCCGGTCTGGGATATTCCGATGAGCTTGGTCGTGCCCGCGAAGCCGTAGAAGAGGGATATTCCGTAAGCCATGATGGCGGCGGAAAAAGTGCCGAAAAGAAAATATTTGACCGAGCCCTCGTTGGATTTGGGATTGGCGCGTTCGAATCCGGTTAGGATAAAGGAGGTGATCGAGATCAATTCGATGGACAGGAAGGTCAGAAGCAGGTCAACCGAGGAGACCAGGAGCATCATCCCCATCGACGACAAGAGAAGGAGGCAGACGAAGACGCCGGAATGCTTGGGAGGCAAGGAGCGGTATTCCAAGCCTAGCAACAGGCATAGGACCGTGGTCAGGAGTATCAGCATCTTGAAGAACTGGCTCATTGGATCGACGGCCCATAGCGTTCCCAATCCCTGGTAGTGAGGCGCGTCTGAGAGAGTGAGGCCGACCAGGCATAAGCCTATGATGGAGGTCACGCAGGCCAGATGATAAAGCAGCCGGCTATGTTTGGCCGCCACGAAAAGTTCCACGATCAATAGGCCTAGCGCCAGAATGCTGATGGCGATCTCGGGATAGATGAGCTGGAGATTGAGCATCGCGGTTATTTGAAGAGGCCAGCCATGTGTATCATGGTCGTGTTCATGAGATCGAGCGCCCAGCGCGGCCAGATCCCGAGCGCCACGGTTAGCGCCGAGAGGGGCAGTATGGCGACCAGCTCGCGCGTGTTCATGTCGGGGAGTTCGGCCCATCGCGCGTTAAGCGGGCCCAAGAAGACCTTCTCGAGCATCCGCAGGAAGAACGCCGCGGTGGCCAATATCCCGAGCACCGAGACCGCCGTGTAGATCTTCCATCTGGGGAATGCGCCCAGGAAGCAGAAAAATTCGCTCACGAAACCGGCCAATCCGGGCAAGCCCAGCGAGGCGAAACAAGCCAGGGACATGAGCCCGGCATAAACGGGGACGCGCAGGGCCAGGCCGCCGAAGGCCGAGATGTCGCGCGTATGGGCTCGGTCATAGATGACGCCGACGAGCAAGAACAGGGAGCCAGTGATGATGCCATGGTTGATCATCTGGAGAACGGCGCCAGAGAATCCCGTCGCGGTCAAGCCGGCAATGCCGAGCAGGCAGTAACCCATATGATTGACCGACGAATAAGCGACCATCTTCTTCATGTCGGTTTGCGCCATCGCGCAGAGCGCCCCATAGACGATGTTGACGGCGGCGATGATGATGAGCAAGGGCAGGAACCACTCGAAGCCCTGGGGCAGCATGCTGTAAGAGACGCGCAAGAGCCCGTAAACCCCCATTTTGAGCAGCACGGCGGCCAGGATGACGCTCACGGCCGTGGGAGCCTCCACATGGGCCAGTGGCAGCCAGGTGTGGAACGGGAAGGCGGGGATCTTGATGGCGAAGCCCAGATAGAAGCCCAGGAACACCAATATCTGGAAACGCAGGCTCCAATTGGGGTGGGCCTTCATGAGCGCCAGCATATCGAAGGTATGGGGAGTCGTGTTGAAATAGACGGCCAGGATGGCCAGCAACATGAATACCGACCCGGCCAACGTGTAAAGGAAGAACTTGATCGCGGCGAACTCCTTCTTGGGGCCGCCCCAGATGCCTATCAAGAAGTACATCGGCACCAGCGTCAGCTCCCAGAAGACGTAGAACAAGACCATGTCCAAAGCCTCGAACACTCCCAGCATGCCCGTCTCGAGAATGAGGAACCAGAAGAAATACTCCTTGATCCGTTCCTTGACTCCCAGGGAGCCGATCAAGGCGACAAGGGTCATGAAAGTGGTCAGCAGGAGCAGGGGATAGGACAGTCCATCTACCCCAAGCGTGTAGTTGATGTCCATGGACGGTATCCAAGGAAGGCGCTCGACGAACTGCATGGCTGGCGTGCTCCTGTCGAACACGAAATAAAGATACATGGACAGGACGAAAGAAAGCCCGGATGAGACCAGCGCTACCCATTGGATGGGCTTCTCTTTATCCTTGGGCAGCGCCAGGATGACCAGCGCGC
>JACQPG010000084.1 GCA_016207665.1 Elusimicrobiota bacterium
CCCTATAAGTATTTATTATTAATATTAGGCCCGGTAGCCGGGCAGATTCCTGATTTGGTATACTTTCTCCCGACGTGAACCGTCTTTTTATGGGCGCTTTATTGGCCGCGACATTGAGTTCGCCCGCCCTGGCCCAGACGGAAACGGAGATTTCCTCCATTTCCGTATCCAGGGTGGCGATCTCAACGCCGACGGCCGAACCGATAGGGTTATCCACAGGCTCGGTCTCCTCTTCCACGCCCATGGTGAGCCCGCTCGCGCCGGCCGAATCCCCATCTCCCGCTCCGCCATGGGTGATCGGAGAGATCTCGGTCTCCGGGAACAAAAACGTCAAGGCAAGCGTGATCCGGGGGCAAAGCAAGGTCAGGAAGGGCGATCTCTACGATCGGCCGGATCTCGATCGGGATATACAGGCCCTGCTGGGCCTGGGCAATTTCGAAAGGGTCGCGGCCGACATCAGCTCCACGGGCCAGCCGGTCCCCGAACATCTGCGCAAGGTCTCGGGCTCGAGCAACACCATCAAATTGACCTTCTTGGTCTCAGAGAAGCCGGTGATCAAGAAGATAAAGTTCGAGGGCCAGAAAAAGATATCCAAAGGCACGCTGACCGATCTCCTGAGCCTCAAGGCCAAGGACCCCTTCGATCCCCTCAAGCTCAGCGAGGACCGAGACAAAATGCTCGCCAAGTACGAGGAAAAGGGCTATCTCAACACCAAGATCGACCCCGTGATCGACAAGGACACGAGCACGCTCCAGGCGAACATCACTTTCAAGATCCAGGAAGGTCCCAAATCCACCATCGGGATGGTCAATCTTCACGGGGTTTCCGCCTTCAAGCCCAAAAAAGTGCTCAAGCAGATGAAAAACCGGCGCAAGAAGCCCTTCGCCGAACGGGAGCTCAAGGAAGATCTCGACAAGATCAAGAACTTCTATCTCAATCGGGGCTATTTGGACATACAAGTCAGCAGCCCTACGGTGGCTTTCAGCGAGGATAAGACCAAGGTCACCATCGACATCACCCTCAACGAGGGTCGGTCTTATCGATTCGGCGACACCAGCTTCTCCGGACACATGGTCTATGTCTCCAGCGAGCTGGCCAAGGCCATCGAGTACCGCAAGGGGAAAATATTCAACCAGGAACGCTTCGACGAGACCATCCGGGGCATACAAGAGCTTTACGCCGAGAAAGGCCGGCTGCACGCCCGCGTCTCGCCGGTCAAGACCTTCAACCAGGAAACCGATCTCATGGACGTGCATTTCGGCGTCATGGAAGGGGACATCGTCTACATCGATCACGTGGACGTGGAGGGCAACAAGGCCACCAAGACCCATGTGCTGCGCCGGGAGATCGTGGTCAAGCAAGGCCAAATATTCCAAGCCTCGCGGGTGCGAAAGAGCCGCGAGCGGATCATCAACCTCGGGTTCATCGACGACGTGGAGCTGGACATACAACCCTCGCCGACCGACCAGGACAAGGTCGACCTCACCTTCGACGTCGTCGAAGGCAAGCCCGGGATGCTGACCCTGGGCGCCGCTTTCTCCTCGCTCGACGGGCTGATCGGGACGCTGTCGCTGTCCCACCTCAATCTCTTCGGCCGCGCCCAAAGAGCCTCGGTGCAATGGTCCTTCGGAAAGAGGGTCCAGGATTATTCCATCAGCTGGACCACTCCTTGGGTGGCCAACCGGCCGGTGAGCCTGGGCTTCGATCTTTTCAACACCCGCCGCATCAGCCCCTTCCAGAGCTCGATCAACGCCTATGTGCAGCGCAATCGCGGCGGCACGGTGCGGGTGGGCCCCCGATTCGAAGAGGACAAATATCAGCTCAATCTGTCCTACACCTTCTCACAGATACGTGTGGGCAACGTCCAAGATCAATTCAAGGGAACCTTAAGCGAGGGCACGAGCATATTCTCGGCCGCCACCGTCGAGTTCGCGCGCGACACGCGCGACAATATATGGGACCCCTCGCACGGAAGCCGCAACGGACTCGCGATGGAGCTCTCCGGCGGGCCCTTCCAAGGCGATATCCACTTCTTCAAGCCGTCCCTGACCAATTCCGTGCACTACAAGCTCTTTTCCGTGGCGGAGTGGCCGCTGGTGCTCAGCCTCGCCAACCGGGCCGCCTATATCACCCAATTCAACGAGACCAGGGTGGTGCCGGTCTTCAACCGTTTTTTCGTGGGCGGCCAGGACACGCTCCGGGGCTATGCTCCGACCGGAGAAGTCGGGTATCCTTCCGGAGGCAAGGTGATGGAGGTCTTCACGGCGGAGCTCGGCTTCCCCTTGGCTCGGGAACGCCGGCGCACCATCGTCAAGCTCGTCGGCTTCTTCGACATGGGAACCGCCTGGGATAACATGCGCTCCGCGCATCTGCGGATCGGCTCGGGCGAGAGGGATCTCAAGACGGATGTCGGCATCGGCATCCGCTTCACCACTCCCGCCTTTCCGATCCGCCTTGACTGGGCCTATGGCTTCAACCACAGGCCCGGCGAAAAACAGTACCAGATCAACTTCGGTCTAGGACCTTTATTCTGATGATGAATACGACATTCTTGCTTTCCTTGCTTTTGCTCGGCGGCGGGCCGGTCCACGGCATCGAGCTCTCGCTGGAGGAGAATCGGGCCGAGCACGGCAGCATAGGGTATGTGGACATCAAGAAGCTGTTCAAGTCCTTCCCAGAAACCGTCAGGACCAAGGAGAACTTCGAGGAAGTGGTGCGCCAGGCCGAGGAGCAGCTCAACGTCAAGCGGGTCGAGCTGTTGCGCCTGCGCAACGAGCTGTCGCAGCTCAAGATCGAGCGTGATTTCATGGCCAAGACCCCCATGCACATCTCCAGCGCCCCGGCCGCCGTGCCGCCCAAGCCCGTCGAGCCTCCTCGCAAGCAGGAGACCCGGCAGGAACCCCGGTCGCCCGTGATCGGGCTGCCCGGTTTCTCCCAGACCTCCTCGACCGGGCCCGCCCCCGGAGCGGAGAATCTGGCGGTCAATATCCCCGGCGTGAGCACCGCTCCCATAGTCTCGGCTCCGGCTCCCGCGGCCCCGGCCGCCCCCCCCCCCCCCCCCCCCCAACA
>JACQPG010000101.1 GCA_016207665.1 Elusimicrobiota bacterium
AGGCGAGGATAACGATGATGATGAAGCCCCCGCGCCGAAGAAGCCGGAGTATAAGGGCGCTTAGTCCGAAGTTGCCCTGAAGCTCCTAACTCGCTAAAATAGCCGGACACCATGACCGGCGCCAAATCATCCCCCGAGAGCGCCGGGTCCTCCTCGAGGTTTTCCATTCCGCGCCCGCTTTCCCATTCATCCCTGACGCTTTACGCGGATTGCCCGCAGAAGTATAAGTTCAAGTACATCGACAAGATACCCGAAAGGCCCAGGCATTTTTTCTCCTTCGGCAGCTCAGTGCATCAGGCCCTGGAGTTCTTTTACGGAGTGAAGGCACCCCCGCCTCCGTCGTTGGAGGAGGTCTTGGCCCATTACCGGGAGCATTGGATCTCGGCCGGCTACAAGGACGAGGCTCAAGAAGCGGAATATTTCGAGGAGGGCCGGGCGCTGCTCTCGCGTTTCTATCGCAAACATGTCGCCGATTTCCACGTGCCCTTTTTCGTCGAATATCAATTCGACATCGTAGTGGAAGGAGTCCCGGTCACCGGAAAGATCGACCGAATCGACAGGCTGGGGGACGGGTGCCTTTCGATACTCGACTACAAGACCGGCAAGGCCCTTGCGGCCGATCGCGCTCAGGCCGACGCCCAGCTCACTATGTACCAGTTGGCTTGCGAAACGCTGCTCGGCGCCGAGGTGGGCCGGCTCTCGTTCTATCATGTGCCGTCGCTCAAGGAGCAGGTCTCGCAACGCCATGCTCAAGCCCAGGTCAGCGGTTTGCGCGGCCGCATCGTGTCCACCGCCGAGGCGATCACACAAGGGATGTTCGAGCCCAAGCCCGATGAGTCCAAATGCCGGTGGTGCGACTACAAGCCGCTCTGCCCTGTCTTCAAGCATCAATACCATCCGCAGCAGCAAGACCTTCTCCTGGCCCAGGCTCCGGCTCCCTCCGCGGCCAAGCTCGACGCGGATCTGGCCGGGCTCATAGACGAGTATGGGGCGCTGGCCGATAGGATCGAGACCCTGGGCGAGGAGCTGGAGCTTTTGCGCGGGCGGATACTGGAGCGCCTGGATCGACAAGGCTATGTCAGGGCTTTCGGGCAGCGCTATGAGGCGATACGCGAGGGCCGCTCCCGCTGGGAGTTCTCCGACAAGAAGAAGGTGCTTGAACTCCTGCGGGCGTCCGGTCTTTACGAGAGCGTGTTGGCGCCCTCCGCTCCCAAGGTCGAACAGCTCATGGCCGATGCGTCGTTGGATGCGGATCTGAGGGCTCGATTGGAAGAGCTGGGCTCCAAGACCGAGGCCGTGGATCTGAGGGTCAGGCGGCTTTGAGTTCCTCCGTCGTCATAGCTCTCGACCAAGGCAGCTCGAGTTCCCGCGCTTTGGCGGTCGATTCGCGCGGCAGGATCATATCCAAGAGCCAGATACCGGTGCGCATTCATTACCCCCGCCCCGGCTGGGCGGAGCACGATGCGTTGGAGTTGGCGCTGAGCCAGGAAAGAGCCTTGGGCGCCGTGCTTTCCCGGTTGCCCCGTGGCTGCGAGGTGTTGGGCTTGGGTTTGGCCTGCCAAAGGTCCACGGTGATCTTGTGGGATAAGGACAGCGGCCGCCCGATCAGCCGGGCTCCCAGTTGGCAGGATGGGCGAGCGGCCCAGCTCGTGGCATCGCTCCAGTCAAGGCAGGCCGAGGCCCATAAGACCACGGGGCTCTATTTGACCCCCTATTACTCCGCGCCGAAGATGCGCTGGTTCTTAGAGCACTCTGCGGCGGCGAGGCGGCTGGCGCGCTCGAAGCGTCTGATGATCGGGCCGGTCGGCACCTTCCTGGCTTGGAGAATGAGCCGGGGCGAGGTATTCGCGGTCGATCCCACCCTGGCGCAGCGTATGATGCTGCTTAATCTCGAATCCCTGGATTGGGACCGGTCGATGCTGGAGATGTTCGGCCTAGACCCGGCCTGGCTCCCGGCGCTTTTGCCCTCGGTGGCCGAGTGGGGCTTCTGCCGTGCAGGGAGCCGCCGGCTCAAGCTCTTGGCCTGCCTGGGCGATCAGCAGGCCGCGGCCATAGGGCTGGGGGGAGCGCGACTCGGCTCGTCCGTCGCCAACTATGGGACTGGAGCTTTTTTCCTCCACAATACCGGATCCCGCCTGCACCGCATCCCAGGATTGCTGAGCTCCGTCGGGTGGACTGAAGCTCGGGGCCAGCCCTGTTTTTTCCAAGAGGGGACGGTGCACGCCGCGGCCGCTTCCTTCGACTGGCTTCGCTCGCAGATAGGCATACTGGATGGGAGCTCGCATATCGACCGCCTCTGCCGCCGATCGAGGCAGAGAGTGCTCGCCCTCCCGGCGATCGGAGGTCTGGGAGCGCCCCGATGGGATTATGTGACCCAGACCGCCTTCTTCGGGCTCAATTCCAAGACAACGCCGGCGGATCTCGTACGTGGAGTAGCGGAAGGCATCGCTTTCTTGATCGCCGATATCGTGGCGGCTATGAGGTCGGGAGGTCTCGACCTCGGAGAAGTGCGCGTCTCAGGAGGGCTTTCGCGCATCGGGTATCTTATGCAGTTCCAGGCCGATATGCTGGGCTTGACCCTTTCGCGTTGCTCGCTTCCCGAGGCGACGGCCATGGGAGCGGCCTTCCTGGCCGCCCGCGCCGCCGGCGCCGATTGGGCCGATGTCTTGCAAAAGCCTAAGGTGGATTCGCTCTTTAAACCCGCCATGTCGCGCCAGGCGCGAGAGGGGTTGCTTCAGGCCTGGTCCCGTTTCGTCGCGGCTCAGGCCAAGCTCAGCCGGGAAGTCAAGCTTTCGTAGTCGAGATCCTTAAAGCCCCTGATCTCGATGTCGGCTTCGGAGAGATTCTGCTCCGGATTGTTGCCGCTCCTAAATCCCGCGCACAGCATCCCGGCCCGCTTGGCCGCGGCCACTCCTCGCGAGGAATCCTCGATAGCCAGGCAGAGATCGGGCGCGATCCCCAATTTTCTCGCGGCCATGAGATAGGTGTCCGGTTCTGGCTTGGTCTTCCCTCCCACATCGTCCGCGCTGACCACCGTGCCCAGGAGGGAGGATAAGGAAAAACGCCGCAGCACCATCTCGATCCAATGTCGCGGCGAGGAGGAGGCGATGGCCAGGCCAAGGCCTCGCGTCTTGAGATGCGTCGCGAACTCCAAGAAACCATCGGAAAGAGTCACCCGGCTTCCATAGATGTCGCGGGCCATCGCATCGCTGCGTGAGAGGAAGCTTTCCTTGGTCTCTTTGAGCCCGTAGGTTTCTACGAGCCATTCATACAGATCGACCACGCCGAAACCCACCACGTGGCCATCATGCTCGGGATCCCAACGCCGCGCGATCTCGCCCAGTAGCTCCGGGGTGGCCAATCGCCATTGCAATTCGCTGTCGATGATCACGCCGTCCATGTCGAATACGACGGCTTTGAGCCCGCTCCCGCTCATCGGGGCCCGGGGGCGGCGGCCTCGGCTGAGGGTTGCAGTTCTTGGAACTGATAAAGCGCCGCATAGAGGCCGCCCAGGCGGAGAAGCTCCTGATGGGATCCGGACTCCTTGATTTCCCCCTGATGGAGGACGAAGACGCGGTCGGCGCTTTTCAGGGTGGAAAGCCGGTGGGCTATCATGAGCACCGTGCGTCCGGGGAAAATTCGCTCGAGCGCCTCCTGCACGCTGCGCTCGCTGGCCGAATCCAGGTTCGAGGTGGCCTCATCCAATATCATCACCGTGGGATTCTTCAAGACGGCGCGAGCGATCGCCAGTCTTTGGCGCTGTCCGCCGGAAAGCTGGAGCCCGCGATCCCCTAAAGGAGTGAAAAGGCCCTGGGGCATGCGGCTCACGAAGGATTCGGCGTCGGCGACTCGCAAGGCCGCCACGAGCTCATCCTGGCCGGCGTCGGGCTTGCCGAGGATGATGTTGCCCTTCACGGTGTCATTGAAGAGAACGGTATCCTGGGTCACCAGCCCTATGCCTTGGCGCAGCGAGGCCATGGAGTATTCGCGCAAGTCTCGTCCATCCACCAGGATGCGGCCTTCGCTCGGGTCGAACAAGCGCAACAAAAGGTGGGCCAATGTGGTCTTGCCTGAGCCGCTGGGGCCCGCGAAAGCGAAGACCTCGCCCGGGCGGATCTCGAAACTGACGTTCTTGAGAGCAAGGGCTTCTCGTCCCGGATAGCGGAAAGAGACGTTTTCAAAGACGATCCCCTTCTTCAACCCGCCGAAGAGCGCCGCCCCCGGTTTTTCCTGCACGGTCGGCTTCTCATCGAGAATGGCGAATATGCGATCGGCCGCGGACAAGGCCATCTGGAGCGTCGCGTTGAGCTGGGAAAGGTTCTTGATCGGGGCGTAAGCCGCGAAGAAGGCGGTCAGGAAGGCGAAAAAATCGCCGGGGGTCATGCGTCCTCCCACCACTTCCTTTCCCCCTTGATAAACGATCGCGGCCATGATCAGGCTTCCCAGGAACTCCATCAGAGGCCCCGAGAGCGCGGTGGCCCTGAAATAGCGCATCATTTGCTGGGAAAGGGAGTCGTTCTCCTCCTGGAATCGAGCGATGGCGCCATGCTCGTAATTGAAGGCCTTGACCACGAGCATGCCCTGGAGGCTCTCCTGGAAACGGTGGTAGATCTCGCCCATGATCTCCTGGCTGCGCCGGCTGGCGGCCCGGAGTTTGCGGCCCAGCACCGCGAGCACGATGCCCGACAGGGGCACGGCGATGAGCGCGGTCAGGGCGAATCGCCAGTGGATGTAGAACATCGCCCCAAGCACCACGAGCACGGTGAAGGTATCCCGAACCAGGTAGAGCGGAACGAAATGGAGGCCGTCTTGAAGCCGGGTCAGGTCATTGGTCAGCCGGGAGAGCACTTCCCCGCTCTTGCTCTTCCAATAGAAATCCATGGATAGCCGGTGCAGATGCTGGAACAGGTCTTCGCGTATTTTTTGGGTGATCTTTTGTCCCAGATAACTCATCAGATAGCTCTGGATATAGGTGACTACCATCTTCAAGCCGAGCACTATCGGGATGGCCAGGACCACGTCCATCAGCATGGCGGCATCCTTCTGCTGGAACATGATGTCTATGGCCGGTTTGACCAAGAAAACCATGGCGCCATTGAGTCCCGCCACCCCTAACATGGCCAGGCAGGCCTGAGCCAATCGGACTCGATGCGGCCTCAAATAAGGCCGAAGGCGTTGAAAAGTCTCCATAATGCGTATTTTCCCATATTATCAAAGCCCAGTCCAGGCGAGCCGGGGTGTGGATAAGTTTGACACTCTCGGCGACTACATGATATCGTAATGCCCTTAATTTGGGAGGCAGAATGTCGACGACCTTGAGCCTTGAGATCAATCCGGCGCTTCGCGAGTTTCTGGCGAAAAAAACACATAAATTGTTGATTGCTGGGCAATGGGTGGAGTCGGCCTCCGGAGCGGTTTTCCAGACCTACAACCCCGCTACGGGCGAGATCATCGGCCAGGTCTCGGAGGCTGATGCTACTGATATAGATCGGGCGGTCAAGGCCGCGCGCAA
>JACQPG010000003.1 GCA_016207665.1 Elusimicrobiota bacterium
CGTCGCCCACGCTCGTTTAACGCGGGCAGCAAGGCTGTGAACTTCCGCCTGAGGGCGTCCACTCATGGCAGTCTACTCGTTTTCAATCATAATGTGTCAGTTATTATTTAACAGTTCCTTAGCTCCTTTCCGGCCCAGATATCCATCAGCTTGAGTGCGTTGTACCATAGGGCGTTGATCTCCACGGCCTTGCCCCTCCGCGGAGTGACGATCCAGTCCTCCACCTTCGCGTCCATCCAGGTCAGGGGCAGCGCGGGGTCGCCTTGCCGCAGAAGGCCGTCCTTGGGATCCATCCCGATGCCGAAACGGGTGCCCTGGCGATGCTGATCGATGATGGATTGGAGCGCGGGAAGCAGGCCCAATAACGTCGCGCGGTCATCGGTATATTGAAGATAACGGTCGAGCGCGTGGAAAAACCAAAGAGTGGCGTCAGCCGTGTGATAAAGCCCCTCTTGCCCTCCCTCGGGGAATAGGTTTGGGATCAGTCCATCCCTGACATGGCGCGCGAACATCCGCAGTATATAGCCCGCCTCATCGTAGCGACCCGTGACCAAGGCCAGGCTCACCAGGCTTCGATCAGGAAGGCGCAGTTCCTCCCGCACTTGATTGAGCATCATGATCCTACCCAGCGGCGGAGGCAAGGAGGCGATGAGAAGGCCGTGGAAGCGCCGGGTGCACGCGCCTGAGACCGTCCCCGAGGCGTAGCCCCCCAAGCCGTTGGCGCAGAGCCACTATCGTTTGAGCAACTTCGAAAGCTCAAAGGGGCTGTCCTTCGCCCACGGCATCCGGTGCAAGACCGAGTCGCCCGTGACCATGGAAGGCGCTCATTTTATCGGTGAACGGGCGACCTGCCTATATAGAAGCGGCAAAGCTTTTGTATCATCCCTGCGTCCATCATGGCCGCCGCTCCTGATTCCGCCCGGAATTCCATGGATGCCCGCGAGTTCTTGCGGGCGAGCGTGCTCGCCATCCTCTTCCTCGTCCTCTATCTCAATAAGCCCATTTTCGGATGGCGCATCGCCCAGGTCGGTCCGGTCCGCATCGACTCGGAACTGGGTCTGACCAACATCCCTGAGCCGGTGTATCAGAGCTATCCGCCCTATTTTTATGCTCGAGGCGAGCTGAGGGCCGGGCGGCTTCCTTTATGGATCCCGCATACGGGCGGGGGCTCCCCCTTCGTCGGCAACCAGCAGAACGGGGTCTTTTCCCCCTTTCATCTTCCTTTCCATCTGATCCCCGAAAGGCTGTTCCAGTCCTTCTGGCTTTGGATATTCGCGGGCTGCTTTTATTTCGCCTGGATGGCGACCTATCTCTTGGGCCGTTGGTATGGCTTGAGTCCCGCGGTCTCGGCGTTCGCGGCGGGCTGCTACGCGGTTTCCCAGCCCGTCTCGCATTTCAATCTCGAGCTGCCCAGTCAGAATTCGATCTACACCCCGGCTCTCGTGCTGGGGGCCGAGGCTCTCTTGCATGGGCGCCTCGGAGCGCGGCGATGGCTTCCTTGGTTGATCGCCCTTCCCGCCTTGGTGGGCCATGGCCATGTCACCATGTTTTCCTTGATCACGGCCGGGGTGCAATTATTGGCCGGAGCCTGGGGATTCAAGCGCTTGGCCGCCGTTCCCGTGCTGCTCTGGTTCTCGGCGCTTTCAATCATCGGCATCGCTCTCGGGTCGGTGCCGCTCTTGACCAGTCTGGAATACATCGGCCATAGTTACACCAAGGTTTGGCGCAGCCTTCCGGAGTTCTCTTGGGCCAGCTATCGCATCTCCCGCCCCTTGGCGGCGGCGGACGCGGGTTTGTTGATCGGCGCGCTCGCCTCCGGGGCCTTGTTCGTTTGGTCTATCAAGAGCCTTAGGCCGCAAGCCCCTTGGACGGCTTCCCGGAGGGTACTGGGATCGGTCCTGTCGGTGCTCGCCCTGGCGGTGGCGGTTGCCTGCCTTATGAACGCGGGCATGCTCAATCCGCTCCTGCTCTTGCCTCGCTATTCGTTCGCCCATCTTTTCGACTCCCCGACGGCCAACCTGATCGGCTGCGTCGTATTCGGCTTTTCGCTCGCCGCCTGGGCCGCTCCCCCCATGCCGCTCGGACTCAAGATATTGGCGGGATTCACCTTGGTGGGCGCGGCTCTTTATATCAAGATGCCGGGTCTGATCAATTCGCTCTACGAGTTGCCCGCCTTCAAGTATATCTACCTTTATAACTACAACACCGGTATGCATCTCGGACTTTCGATGCTGGCCGGTTGGGGCCTCCATGGTGTCGCTCTTCTCTCGCAGGAGCCGCGCCCCAAGCGCCTGGCCTCCGTATTTTCGGCTTGCGCCTTGACCGTCGCCGTTGTAGCCGGGTGCCTCCTGGCCGAGCCGCTGCAGGATCCCGTGGCTCGCTTTCTCGGACAGGCCGTCAATAGCGAGCTCAAGGCGCAGTCCCAGGTCCCGGCCGGAGGCATCACCGACGCCGGCAAGGTCAGCCGTCTGGGCAAGAAGCACACCGTGCGCGGCTGGGTGCCGTCCTCTTTAGGAGCCGAGTCAGTGGCCGTGGGCCTGCAACAAGGACAATCGCAGCCCCAGCTATCCCAGGCGCGCACATGGGTGACAGGTGACCGGATTTATTTCGAGAAGGCCTTGGAGCTCCCTCCCGGCACCAGCATCCCGGTGGCCCTTATCGCAGACCGGCAGGGCGGCACCCGTGTGATACGGGGCTCGGAGATCTCCCGCGTCGAGAGACCCTCTTGGTCCTCCGTAGGCGCCTCCGCCGCAGCCGCGCTATGGCCTTGGCCCGCCCTGGCGCTCGGGGCTCCCGCAGCGTTGGTCTTGGGCGTAGGACAGGCCTTGATAGCCGGTTGCGTCTGGTCCTGGGGCTCGCACGCTGTGTTTACCATCGAAGAGAGGGATAATCTCACGCAAGAATGGCCGGCTATCAAGACGATCAAGCGGCAGGAGGGCGATTTTCGCATCTATTCCTTCGACCAATACCTGTTTCCCGCGGCCCTTTCCACGATCCACGGAGTCTCGGATCTGAGAGCCGGCACGGACAATATCGACGTGGTGGGCAGCATACATTTCCTGAACATGGCCCAGGCGTTGGCGCAGGCGGAGCGGCAAGCCAACCAGGATTGGGCCGGGTCCTGGTTGGGGCTGGGCAATGTCAAGTATCTGCTGTCCAGGCCCAAGGACAAGATGAGCCAGCCTTGGTTGTCTCCGGTTCAGCAGGGGCCCGACATGAACGTCTACGAGAACAAGAACTTCGGCTCCAAGCTCCGATTCTTCGGCGACTGGAAATATCTGGACGGTTCTGGACTGGACGATTGGCGTCAGGCCCGCCAGTTGCTCGGCGCGATCTATCAATCCATCGTTTCAGGGACGCTCGATCCGCGAAAGGACCTGCTGCTGCACGATCGTCCGCCCCAGGGCTGGCCGCAGTCCGGGGAGGGCGCTAGGGCGACCATGTCCGTGCGAAGCTCCGAGCCTTCCCGGGTGGTGGTGTCGGTGGACGCCTCGTCGCCGGGATTCTTGTTCTTCAGCTCCAATCACTTCCCGGGTTGGAAGGCCCGGATCGATGGCCAGAGAGTCAGGGCCCTGAGGAGCTGGGTCACTTTCTGGTCCGTGCCGATCTCCGCGGGAAGACACACCGTGGAATTCCTCTACCGCCCTCTGGTCGCTTATGCCGCCCTGGCCTTGACCGGCCTGGCGTTGATCGCCTGGATGGCGCTTTGCCTGTTGACGCGCTCCGCTGTCCCCGAGCCGCTCCCAGTCAAGCCGAACAAGAAGAAGGCGCAAGCCGAGCCCTGGAAGCCGGCGTGCGACGGATTTCGATACTTGGAATGGATATTGAGCGTCCTGGTTGGAGCCAATCTTCTCTTCTGGGGAGGCTGGGCGCTCCTGAAATTCCAAGGCCCCCAGTGGGTCAGAATCACGGCCGGGATGATACTGCTCGCCGGCGCCGCCATGGCGGCGTGGTCGGGCGCTCTGGCGCGAAGCCCCGAGCCTACAGAGCCTTGAGAGTGACGTGTATCTTGAGGAAGGGCTCCTGAAAGCCTCGCGGCAAAGGCGGGAAGGGCGCGGCATCCTGGACGGCCGAAAGCGCGGCTAGATCGAACGCCGAGTCGCCCGAGCTCGTCTCGATCCTGAGATCGACGAGAGCGCCGTTGGGCAACACGGTGAACACCACCACCGATTCCCCTTGGAGCCTGGGCATCCTGGCCGACCATTGATTCCAGAGGTTGGCCCTGACCTGGCTGATGTACCAGGGATACGGGAAATTAGGCATGTCCGTCGCCACATCGGCGCCGCCCGCACCGGCCTCCCCGCCCGGGCTCGCGCCGGGGACCGGCGCCGGGGCGGCGTCGTTGACGGACGGCTGAGGAGCGGGTTTTTCCCGGAAGCCTCGCAGCAAGCTGGGCCGGGGAAGCACGAAGGGCTTGCGCCTGCGCCGGCCGAACTCATCGACATCGGTCTGCGGGGCCTGACGGGGATTGGCGAGCGTCGGGGCGGCCGAGGAGGCAGGCGCCGAGCCCTGCGTATTGATGATGGAGGCCGTCGGCCCGACGAAATCGATGGTATAGATCTGGGATCGCGATTGGTTCGCAGACGGCAGCGCGCCTAGGGCCGCGGCCAAAAGCGCGGCGTGAGCGCCGAATGAGCCGAGAAGATAGGGCTTAAGAGTCGACGGCGCTAGCTCCACGACCATGCGTCACTGGGCCGGCAGAGGCTCCACCCCTATGCCCAATTTGCCCACCCCCAGCTTCTTGGCCACGTCCAATACCGCAACGACCTTCTCGACCGCGACCGTGCGATCGGCCTGGACCAGAAGGCTTTTTTGCGAGGCCTTGGGAAGACGCAAGGTCAGCTCGCGCTCGAGCGTCTCCCAGCGGGCAGGCGAGCCGTCGATCGTCACGGTGCCGGCGCGGCTGATCTGGACGTTGACCGTGCCTTCACCCTGGGACGGGGTCGCCGAGCCCGCTTTGGGCAGTTTGACCGTCAATTGAGACTGGACGAGTATCGGGGTGAGCACCATGAATATGATCACCAGGATCAATGCCACGTCGATGAGCGGGATCATGTTGAGCTCCGCGATCGTGCGCCTTTCGGCCAGATTCTTCATGCGCGGCTCTTTTCCGAAAGGCTCTCGAGGATCTCCTCGCAGACCCAGTTCATCTCCTCGGCGAAGCGGGCGCTGCGGTGATTGAAATAGTTGTAGGCGGCTACGGCCGGGATGGCGACGAAAAGGCCAGCAGCCGTGCAGACCAGGGCCTCGGAGATGCCGATGGCGACCACTCCCGGCCCCGCTCCGGCGGCGGTGGCCAAGTCCTTGAAGGCCCGCATCACTCCGATCACGGTCCCGAAAAGCCCGATAAAGGGAGCTACGCTGGCGATGGTGGCCAGCATCGGCATGCCCTTTTGAAGCGAGGACACGGCCCGGTCGATCTCCCTCTGGGCAGAGCGCTTGCGATCGTCGCGATTAGTCGGCCCGGTCAGGCTCGCCATGACGATCTGCGAGGCCAAGCCCTTGTGCGAGCGGCACAACGTCACGGCGCTGCCGAGATCTCCGCCTTGGCGGAGATGGCGGATCTTATCGAGGAAGGCCTTGACCCCGGCCGTGCATCGCTTGAAATAGCGCCATCGCTCCCAGATGAGGCCGATCGAGTAGACGGAAAGAAGGCCCAGCAAAGCCAAGGTGGGCCCGCCCGCGATGATGATGTCCTTGATGCTTACGTTGAATCCCATTTCTCGATTATGTCAAATTCCGAGCCGGAGTGCAGTCCGGTTGGATAACTCAGGCATCGGGTCTTATTTCCATAAAGAGCGCGTCAGGCCGTGCGTGCTCGTTACAAGGATCGGCGCGTGTGGCTCTTAGAATGGTCGGTTCCCCATCGGCGCCGGTGGCCCAAGCGTCCAGGGTTTGAGGCAGGGAACTTTATCGCGGCCTCATTCGTAATTAGGAACATGGATGATCTAGAAAGGCTTGAGACACTTAAACGGGATTTCGATGAGGTCGCGGCAGGAAGTCGGTTTCTCGACCTCATCGAGAAAGTGCCGGCTGCGTGGCGTCAACGGCCCGCGCATTTCCATATATGGCTGGCGCGCAAGCTCGCTCGGCTAACCCAAGCGCAATTGGCTTCCAAGGCCGGAATCCATCAGTCCTTTGTCGCGAGAGTGGAAAGGGGCAGGGACGTGCGGTTGAGTACGATGCAGCGGCTCTACCGTGCGTTGGGTTATCGAATGCTCATCGTTCCGCTTAAGATGTCGTCTCGTACATTTCCAGTCTCACTGGAGAGTCAGGAAATGAATGGGAAGACATAATCATAGCGGTCTCGAACGGAGGGCTGGTTGTCTTCTCATATCCGTCTAACTCTGCCATCGCATGGAGGCGTCGACCGAAAATGGTATAAACAGGGCATGAGCAAGCCAATGATGGAGGCGACGAAGGACGACGTCGAGATGGCTCGGCGGCTCGAAGCCGCCAAGAACAACATCCTGTCCCAGCTGCGCTCGGTCATAGTGGGCCAGGACGCCGTGATCGAGCAGCTCCTGATCGCGCTATTTTCGCGCGGGCATTGCCTGTTGTTGGGAGTCCCCGGCCTGGCCAAGACCCTGCTGGTCTCCAGCCTCTCGAGGATATTGGATCTCGAGTTCTCGCGCATACAGTTCACCCCGGATCTCATGCCATCGGACGTGACGGGATCGGAGATACTTCAGGAGGACCCCCAGACGCGCCAGCGCTCTTTCCGCTTCATGCCGGGGCCGGTCTTCGCCAACATGGTGTTGGCCGATGAGATCAACAGGACGCCTCCCAAGACGCAGTCCGCCCTCCTGCAGGCCATGCAGGAGTATCACGTGACGTCGGCGGGCGAGACTCGGCCGCTTCCTCTTCCGTTTTTCGTGATGGCGACCGAGAATCCCATCGAGCAGGAAGGAACCTATCCCCTTCCCGAGGCCCAGTTGGATCGCTTTTTCCTGCAGATCGCTATGGATTATCCGAGCGCCGAAGATGAGCTGCGCATCGTGGTGGAGACCACGGGATCGAAGGACGTCAAGCTCCAGAAGGTGCTCGGCGGGGCCGAGGTTCTCGAGCTCCAATATCTCGTGCGACGCGTTCCCGTCGCGGAGTCCGCCTTGGAGTTGGCGGTGAGACTCGCCCGATCGAGCCGACCCCAGGAGCCGGCCGCTCCTAATTACGTGAAGCGCTGGGTGTCTTGGGGCGCCGGGCCGCGCGCCAGTCAAGCATTGGTTGTGGGCGCCAAGGCGCGAGCCCTTCTGGCGGGCCGGCTTGCCGCTTCGGCCGCCGACGTGGTGGCTATTGCCAAGCCCGTGCTCAGGCATCGCTTGGTGCTCAATTTCCAGGCGGAAGCCGAGGGAATTAAAGCCGACGACGTGATAGGCCGATTGCTGGATGGCCCCTGCCGATCGGATGGTCTATCTTGATTCGGTAGCCCTCGCCAAGCTCAAGAACCTCAGCCTGGAGCTGCGCAGCCTCGCGGTCGAGGGCTCGATGTCCGGCCGGCATCAAAGCCTTTGGAAGGGCTTCTCCCATGACTTCGCCGAGCATAGGCCTTATGCTCCCGGGGACGAGCTCAAGACCCTCGACTGGAAAGTCTACGCTCGCAAGGATCGGTTTTATGTGCGGCAGTATAAAGCCGAGAACATACTCACCACCTATCTGCTCCTTGACTGCTCCGGTTCCATGGGCTATTGCGCGGATGGGCGCAGTCCCAAATGGGACCATGCCTGCCGTCTGGCCATGGCGTTGGCCTATCTGATCCTGGCCAAGGGCGATGCGGTGGGCCTGATCCCGTTCAATGTCGAGCCCCTCGATGGCCTGCCCCCGCGGGCCTCCTTCAGCCAACTCGAGGCCATCGACAGCGCGTTGGCCAAGCGACGGCCCGAGGGTGAGACCGATCTGGGGAAAGTTTTGGAGCGGGCTGGGGCTCGCGTGCGTCGCCGCTCCCTTGTGATACTGATCTCGGATCTGCTCTCCAAGCCCCGGCATGTGATCCAAGTGGTCAAGGCCCTGAGGGCGCGCAGGCACGAATTGCTGGTGCTTCAGGTCCTCGATCCTCAGGAGAAGGACTTCCGTTTCGAAGGTTATTCCCTTTTTGACGGGCTGGAGGGTGGTCCCGCGCTTTATTGCGATCCGACCGCTTTGCGCCGAGCGTACGTGCAGCAGTTCGAGAAGGGCCTCAGGCTCTATGAGGCGAGTTTTCACCGCTCGAATATCGGCTACGCCCTGTTCATGACGGACAGGCCGTGGGATAGCGTCCTTGCGCAGTTTCTCACGCGATGGCGCTGATGACATTCACCTTCCCCGCCCTGCTTTGGGCTCTGCCCTTGGCCGCCTCTCCCCTCCTGCTGCATCTTCTTTCCCGAAGGCAAGCGACGAGAGTGCTCTTCTCCGACCTGCGCCTGCTTCGCCAGATACAATCGTGCGCCAAACCGCTCAGCCGGCTGCAGCAATGGCTGCTGATCGCCGCGCGCTGCTTGGCGCTGCTTCTCCTCATACTGGCTTACGCCGGGCCGGTGCTCACCGCTCGGGATGGATCCCCTTCCGCCGCCGCTCCGCAGGGACTCGACCTGGTGTTGCTTCTGGACTCGTCGTATTCCATGGGCTATCGGGAGCGCGGAAAGACCCGATTCGAGGTCGCCAAGAACGCGGCCGAGCCCTTGATCCGCTCCCTCAATGCCGCCGACAGGATCGCGTTCGGCTCGTTCTCCAACCGGCTCGAGACGGCCGACGGGAAGCTGAGTTGGCTCACGCCGCAGCAGGCCTTGGAGGCTCTGGGGCGATCCCGGCTGGGGTTCCAGACTACGGATTACGAGCCGGCTTTGCGGGCCTCATCCGAGCTCCTGTCGCGGGAGCCCGCTCGCCGCAGGGCCGTGCTTCTCCTCACGGACGGCGCAGCCCACGGCTTGCGACGAGAGCCGCCCGCTCTCGAGCCCGGCGTGATCTGGTTGGGGCTGACCTGGCCGAAGGCCGAGAACTCCTACCTCATCATGGCCGGGCCATCCCGGCAAAGCCGCGCCAAGGCCGCCGAGCTCTTGGTCCGCGGCGGCGTGGGGACCGGGAACTCCACGGTGGACTTATGGGTCGAGGGACGCAAGGCTCAAAGTGGGAATCTCGCCGGAGGCTCGCGCCTCGGCGACGCCCTGGGTTTCAAGGCCGCCGAGCGGAGCGCGGTGTTGCCGCTGCCTTCTTCTCGGGATACTTCCCAGGCCTCATGGGAGGGTCATGTGGCCCTCCGGGCCGACTTCTTGAGCGTCGATGACGTTTATTACTTTTCTTTCCGCCACCCGACGCGGCCCCGGGCCCTTTGTCTCTACGCCAACCCTGATTTTTTCCGAGCCCCGCAGGCCGGCTATTTTCTCAAGGAAATCCTGGGAGGGTCGGGAGAGAGTTTGCTCGACTACGACTTCGAGTTCATGGATCTGGCGAGGTTCGACGAGATAAGATCTTCGGACTACCGGGTGATAATCCTGGCCGATTTCAAGCAGGTCCCTCCCGCTGCCGCGGCGGAGCTGGATCGCTTCGTCAAGAGAGGAGGCAGTCTCTGGCTCTTGCCCGGTTCGCAGACGACGCCCGAGAGTTTCGATGAGTTGCAGGGGCTCCCAGCCCAGGTGGGTCCTCCCGTCTCCGGAGAGCAGGGAATAAAGCCGGGACCGGCCGCGGACGCGAGACTTTGGAGCGAGTTCGAGCTGGGCAAGGTGGTCGTCGCGAAGTATTTCCTTCTCCAGGTCCGGCCCTCCTCCGAGGTCGTGTTCAAGTCGGCCGGAGGCTACCCGTTGTTGGTTCAGGGGCGGCGCGGAGAGGGACAGATCGCCGTGTGGGCTTCCCCTCTGGACGCTGGTTCCTCCAACCTCGCCCTCAAGCCGGCCTTCGCCGCATGGCTGCAAAGCGGGCTCGATCGCCTTTCGGGACGAGGCGCCGAGACCTCCCAGAGCTTCGATCTCAAGACGGGCGAGCCCTTGCGCCGAGTCTGGGGGCCGAAGGAGCCGGCGCCGGCCAGCGTGGTGATCCGCGCTCCGGACGGCCACAGCACCACGCTATGGGTCAAGGATCGTTCCATCGAATATCTCCAAACCCAGTCCCCCGGCCTTTATGCCCTCTTGGGAGAAGCTCCGGGCAAGCGCCGAGCCTATGCCGTCAACCTGGATCGATCCTCGGGCGAGGGCGAGCTCAAGGAACTGGAGGATCCGCCTTGGCGGACCGTGGCCGTCGAAAGCCTGGCCTCTGATTTCCATCTCAAGGTCTATGGGCGCGACGCCCGCTCGGCGGCTCTCGCTCTGGCGGCTTTGGTCCTGGTCCTGGAGATGTTCCTGGCCATGCCCAAGGCGTTGGCCGTCCTGATGCTGCTCATGCTCCCGGGCGTTCCGGCCCTGGCTCAGCAAGGCGACAGGTTCATATGGACGCAGATCCGCCACGGAGCTCAGTGGGATCCCTACCCGGACGCCCATCAGGAAGCATTGGGGATGATGTCGACGGTCACCAGCGTCCTGACCGCGCCGGAAAGGCGGGTGGTTTCTCTCAAGGACAAGTCGCTATTCTTCTCGCCCATCTTGGTGCTTTCCGGGCGTTCGGCTCCGCCCTCCTTGGAGGAAGAGGAGGTCAGGCAGCTTCGGAATTATCTCTCGGCCGGAGGTCTGCTGTGGATCGAGGACGCCTCTGGAAGCGGGGCCAGCTCGTTCGACGCCTGGGTGCGCCGGACTCTTTCCCAGGTGCTGCCCGAATCCCCTCTTCAGCCGCTGGATCCGGAACACGTGGTTTTCCGCACCTTTTTCCTGCTGCGCGGCGTCGGAGGCCGGGTGTCGGTGCGCAGCACCATCGAGGGAGCTCATTTCGGCGGGCGCACCGCCGTTCTCTATTCGCGCAACGATCTTCTGGGAATATGGCTTAAGGACGCGCTCGGCAACCCGCTCTTTCCCTGCGTTCCTGGAGGCGAGGTCCAAAGGCAGAACGGGAAGAAGCTCGTTCTCAACATCGTGATGTACGCCCTGACCGGCAATTACAAGGCGGACGCCGTACATCAACCTTACATCCTGCAAAAAATGCGCTCGACCGGACCGTGATGCGATTTTCCGTCGAATTGTCCGCCGGCCCTTGGGCCTGGGCCGCGGCAGCGGCGCTGGCGCTGGCTTTCGTATGGCACGCACGGCGCAGCAAGGCGGGCTTGCCGCTTTTGGCCCTCAGGGCCTTGGGCGCTTTGGCCCTGATCCTGGCCCTTCTTAGGCCCTCCATCGTCCGCAAGGAGGCCGTGTTGGCAAGGCCCCGTCTGTTGGTGATGTTGGATCATGGCCATTCGATGCAAGGCAAGGCTGAGCGGGGCAACCGGCTCGAGGCGGCCGTGGCGTGGCTCAAGGATCATCGTAAGAAGATCGAGGCGAGGGCGGATCCGGTGATCGTGGCGCTCTCTGGCCTGGGGCGGCGGGTCAGCTGGGAGGAGCTCGACTCACTCAAGACCTCCAATTCGCCGTTTGATCCCGGAGTCGCGCTTCGGGATGCCGCGGACGCGCTCGCCTCGGGGCCTTGCGCCCGAGCCTGGCTCCTTTCGGATGGCAACGCCGATCCCGCCTCCGACTGGGCCGCCGCGGCCTCCTCCCTCGGTTGCCCGATCGATTCCCTGGGAGTCGGTCCCTCCCGCAGAGGCAAAAGGCTCAGCTTCGTCAAGCTCAAGGCGCCTGACTTCGCCTTCCTTCATGGGCGCATCGCCGTGCACTCGACGGTGGAGGCCTCGGCCGCGGCCGGAGCGGAGCTGAGGCTTCGCCTTCTGCGCGAGGATCGCTCGGGTCGTTGGGAAACCGTCTCGGAGAGCGTCCGGCGCATCGGCTCGGATTACGAGACGCTCACGGCCAGCCTCACCGCCGTGGCCCAATCCCTGGGCCGAGAGCGCTACAGGCTCGAGGCCTCCGCGGCTGGCGTCTCCCACTCTCGTCCTTTTCATGTCGAGGTGATCCGGCAGAAGTACCGGATCATGTATCTATCGGGGCGGCCCAGCGCGGAATACGCGCAACTGCGCGATTTTCTCAAGGCCGATCCCAATCACGAGCTGGTCTCCTTCGTTATCCTTCGTAACCCCGAGAACCCCGCCTTTTTCGCCGATCATGAGCTGTCGCTGATCCCGTTTCCTGCCGACGAGATATTCGTGCAGAACCTTAACCAGTTCGACCTGTTCATCTTGGAGAACTTCTCTTATAGCCGCTTCCGCCTGCCGCCGGCCCATCTCGTCTCGCTCAAGAGCTTCGTGGCTTCGGGAGGCGCCCTTCTGGTCATAGGCGGAGAGAACGCCTTCGGTCTCGGGGGCTACAAGGGCAGCGCTCTGGAGGAAATGCTTCCCGTAGCGCTCGAGACATCCTCTCCGGATTTTGAGACCGGGGTTTTCAAGGCCAAGCCCGTAGCGGCCTCCCATCCCATGGTCAAACTTTACGACACTTCCGAGGCGTCTCTGGCCGCTTGGGCCGCGCTTCCCGGCATGGATGGCTGGGCGCGCTTTTCCGCGGTGCATCCGCAGGCGACCGTGCTTGTGGTCCATCCCGAGAGGCGGACGTCCAAGGGCGAGCCGCTTCCCGTGGTGGCCCTGCGCGAGTTCGGACGGGGCAAGGTGATGCTGGTGAGCTCGGATTCGACCTGGCGCTGGAAGCTGGGCGCGGCTTCCGACTGGAAGATCGGAGGTTTCTACGGCCGATTTTGGTCGCGCGCCGTCGAATATCTCACCGGCAATCTGGACGTATCCAAGGTCCGCTTCGCTCCGGTTCCAGACCGGCTTCCAGGACGGGAGCCCGCCGCCTTTTCCCTGCGCGTTTTTGACGAAGGCTTCAGGCCCGCGGCCAAGGGAACGGCCGATGTCTCGGTGCTTTGGAGCTCGCCCGACGGAAAAACCCGCGAGGTCCAACCCCAGGAGGTGGAGGCGGGGATATTCTCGATCGAGTTGACCGGGCTGACCGTCGGTCAGCATAGATTGCGCGCTTCGGCGCGATTGCGCGGCCGCGCCTGGGGCGAGGATCAGGTGCAGTTTCCCTGGGAAGGCCCTCCGGCCGAGTCTCCCATGGACGCGAAGTGGTTGTCGCGGCTCTCCGAGGCCTCCGGAGGCGAGTTCATGGACATCGCTCGCCGGGATCCCGCCGCGCTTCTCGAAAAATTGCCTCCCGTCCGTGAGGAGGCGCAGGTGCGACAGCGCTATTACCCTTGGGCCTCGCCGTTCTGGTTGTTCCTGAGCGCGGGTTTGCTGGCGCTTGAGTGGGGCCTTCGCCGGTGGAGGGGCCATGCGTGAGGCCTTATTGCTCGGCGCCGGCGCCTTCTGCCTTTATCTCTATACCATGCCGGCGAGCTTGGCGGCTTATCGCGACGCCGGCGAGTTCGCGGCCAGCGCCTATACGCTCGGGGTTTCCCACCCCCCTGGCTATCCGCTCTATCTGCTCTTGGCGCGCGCCTCCCTGACCTTAGGCCTGGGGGATCCGGCCTATCGCTTGGGCCTTTTATCGGCGCTTTGCGCCGCGGCGGCTTCCGCCGCGCTCTTCCTGTTCGCCCGGGCGCGCTGGGGCCTTTGGGCGGCCATAGGCGCCGCCGCCTTGCTCGCGCTCAATCCCGTTCTCTGGTCCGTGGCGCAGGTGCAGGAAATGTACAGCTTATCGGTGCTCGGAGCCGTGGCTCTCATGGCCTGGTCATTACGTCTTAAGGAGAATTATCGCTTCCACGAGTGGCTGGCTTTCGCCCTCTTTTACGGGTTGATGCTGAGCAACCGGCTGGATATTCTCCTATGGGCTCCGGGGCTGCTTTTCCTGGCCCTTGCGGTCCGGCCGACTCCAGGAGGAGCTTGGTGGGCTCTGGCGGCGTTCGGCCTGACGCCCTTCCTTATCGCGGCATTCGACGCCAATTCCTTGATTGTTCCGCTCATTTTAGGAACCGTGCTCTGGCGCTATCGCGGGGCAAACCGTGCCGCTTGGCTCTGGAGAACGGCGGCGTTCGCCGCGCTAGGCCTGGCCCTCTACCTCTATCTGCCTTTGCGCTCGGCGCGAGAGCCATGGCTTGATTGGAGCCACCCGGCCGACCTCTCTAATTTCATGGGCTCGGTTTTGCGCAGCAAATACGGCGGCACCTTGGATCTCCTCTCGAAGAGCTACGCCAAGGGCGAGCTCTTCGGCGAGAATGCGGCGCTTTACGCCAGGCATCTCTGGGACTGGTTGGGGCCCCTGGGCCTCGTAGTGGTCTTCGCTGGGGCTGGAAGCGCGTTCAAGCGGGACAAGGATCGCTTTCTGGGCCAGGCCTGCGCCTACTGGTGGAGCGGTCCCGTGTTCCTTTTCCTGGCCAATATGCCCCCCAATCCGCATGCGGCCGCGATCGTCGAGCCTCATTATCTGCTCTCGGACGTGGTGCTGGCTTTCTGGGCGGCTGAGGGGCTCGGCCTTCTCTCGGGGATCGGGAGCGCGCCGGCTACGGTGCTGGCCGGCTTTTTCATCGGCTTTCCCTTCGCCCGAGGGCTTTGGAGCCGCATGGACCGTCGTGATCATCTCTTCGCTTATGATTTCGCCCGCAACGCGCTGCTTTCGGCTCCGCGGGATTCGGTGTTGGTGGCCCGAAAGGACGTGCAGCTCTACAATCTCTGGTATTATCAGACCGCGCACGGCTGGCGTCCGGACGTGAAGGTCGTGGCCCAAGGATTGGCCGGCTCACCCTGGTACCAGTCCGGCTGGAGAAAGCGCTCGCCGGAGCTGCGGCTGATGCCCCTGCGTGACGCGCAGACCTGGGAACGTTTCTTGGCCGCCAATCCGGCGGTGAGCGCGACCTTCGACGCGGAATTGCCGCTTGAGATATCTTCGCGCAGCCGCTCTCGGGGGCTTCTCATGTCCTGGGCCCCGACCGCCCCCGCCGACTCGGAAGCCCTGTGGGAGCTGATGGTTCGGCGAGGCCGCTACGAGTACGAGGGACAGCCTGATTTCTTTACCTCCGACCTGGTCGAGTCCTATGCCCAAGCCCGCCTGAGGCAGGGCAGCGAGGCCGTGGCGGCCGGGCTCAAGGATACGGCCGCGACCGCCTTGCGCTCTGCCTGGGCCATGCACTGGCTGTTTCCGGAGCCCCCCCTGTTCCTCGGATTCCAAGCCTACCAGCTTAAGGATTATCCCTCAGCCCGTTTGTATTATGGGATGGCGAGCCGTTTCTACGAGGAGCTTCTCGAGCTCGCGCGCCGCTATCGCGCCCTGCCCGGAGTCAGCGAGCAGATCGCCCGCTCAAACGCCGAGACCATCACCCACCAGGGCGTGATCTGCGAGAAAATGGGCGAGCTGGAGGCGGCTCGCTCCCATTATGAGAAAGCCCTGTCCCGCTTCCCCTTGGCGCAGACCCATTACAATCTCGCGGTGCTATTTTGGAAGAAAGATATCGGAGCCGCGGAGCGTCACTTGCGCGAGGCCCTCAGGCTGGACCCACACCATGCCGAGGCCCGTAGGTATCTCGCCCTCATTCAAAACCGCAAATAGCTCAACGTCGCGGGAAATGATTGTAGCGGAACTGCAGAAGGCCGATCACGTCATAGCCCCCATCGAACTTGAGCAGGGCCACGTCGAAGTTCAACTTGAGGAAATAGCCGATCTTGAAATTGATCATGTAGGGGTTCAAGGCGGCGCCGTTGAACTTCATGAACTCCACGGCCAAGGGATAGGCGGGCTTGGGCAGGAGCAGGAGGCTGGCGAAGGGGACGCTGCGGCTGCGAACCCTTTGGCCCCGCCGGCCCGCGAAGAAGCCCAGGGCATCCGGGGTGAGGAACTCGGAGAATTGGGCCACCATGTCGCCCTGCTGGCCCTGCATGAAGCCGATGCTGGCGCGCACGGGCCCGAATTTCTTGCTGCCGACCGCGTAGGCATTGCTTAAGAGCTTGGTCTTTTTCTGGCTCGCATTGACGGTGACCGAAGGGTTGGGGTCGTCCACCTTGGGCTGCGGCGAATCCCGGAACAGGAAGCTGCCCTGGGCCCCGACCGAGACGGCGGGCCTGAGCCAGCTCTCGGACTGAAGCTGCATCTTGCCGTCGGCGGTCAACAGCCAGACCCCCACGCGGTCTATATAATTGGTCTTGCGGGGAGCGTTCTCGAAAGAGTTCTTCCCGTAGAGCCGGCCGATGACATAGACGCCGTTGAAATCGAGGCCTAAGCCCGGGGTGGTGTAGCGACCGGCGCCTCGATAGGCCGTGGGCGTGAATATGACGCCGGAGATGGCCGAGGGCGGTGTGGCCGGCCTGGCGGTGACGGTCGAGCCGGTCACCGGCTTTTCCGTCACATGGAAGACGAGCCTTACTTGATTGGTCGAGGCCGAGATGGAGGAGAACTCCGATGGGACCGGCGTGGACGGGATCTCGTAAAGCGCCGGGTTGACTGACTCGAACTGGCCAAGGCTCATCAGGTTCTCGGTGTCGGCAAAGATATCGGCGCGGGTATAGAGAGAGCCTCGAGAGCCCCTGACCCGCTCGCGCCAGGTCGGGTTGTTGGCGGGCTGGCCGGCTGAGAAGAAAAGGATCTCGCCCAGAATCCATGGGCCGCGATCAAGGGCTAAGGGAGCGCCGAGATGGGCCTGAGCGGTGGAGGTGGAGGGCGACTGGGCTTTGACGGAAGAGCAAAAGCCGCCGAGCGCGGTCGCCGCCAAGAGAACGGATATCAGCCGAGCCATAATCTCACGAGCAGATTGGCGCATACCCCGGCTCCCAAGTCGTCGGCCACCACCCCCCAGCCTCCCGGCAATCGCTCGAGCCAGCGTATGGGAGGGAGTTTGGTCGCGTCGAATATCCGGAAGATGACGAAGGCCGCGGCCAAGTGCGGGAGAGTCCTGGGAAGGAATGCCGCAGCGGCCCAGAATCCCACCACCTCGTCAAGCACGATGCGCGGATCGTCATGGCTGCCTAAGACGCGCTCGGCCCGATCACAGATGAAGCAAGCTCCCAGTGAAACGATAGCTAATCCTAGCGCCACGCCTGCCGGATTTTCGGGCCACAGCAGCCATAAGGCCAATCCCTCCAGGCTGCCCACGAATCCGGCGCCGGTGCTTTGGCGCAGAGCCGTTAAACGGCTCGCAAGTCTGACGGGAATATAGCTTAAATGGAATCCGGTGGCAAGCGCGACGGTGACTCGGTCCGCCGCGCTCATCCCCACGATTTCTCGAGAGTCTTGCGGGAATGCTTGAAATACTGGTACGCGGAGTTCCAGGCGACTATGACGCACAGCACCGTAAGGTAGTAGGGCAGCTGAAAAGCCCATGGCGGGGTCCATGAAAGATAGCCCCGGGCCACCAGGATCGCCAGCATGGCCAGCACCGAGACGCTTTGCAGGCCCATCTTCCATTTGCCCCAAGGCTGGGCCGCGGGAATCTTCCCGTGGGCGCTTTCGATCATGCGCAGGCCTCCGATGAGGAGCTCGCGAATGATAATGAGGAAAATCCCCCACAACGGGATCCCCAGCTTCGCCCGGGTGAGCGCGATCAGGGCTCCTACGACCAGTATCTTATCGGCGATCGGATCGGCGACCTTCCCAAAAGGGCTGATCGAATTGGTCATGCGCGCGATCGTCCCGTCGATCCAATCCGTGATGACGGCGGCCAAAAAGAGAAACAAGGCCAGGAGATGGAAGCCGGGCTCGGGTCTGAGCAGCGCCATGAACATCGCCAGCGCTAGCACGAATCTCAGTACCGTGAGCTGATTGGCCAGTGTCACGGAGTTTCGATGTGATAATGCCCCGTCAGGTCGGCGGGCGGAAGATTGTACGGGACGCCGTTGAGCATGAGCTTGAGCCGCTCGGGAGTGGGAGTGAGAAGGGTCAAAACCTTTTTGGCTCTCCATTCCTGCCTGGAGCCCTTGGGAACTCTGCCCTCGAAAAGCCGCGAGCCATCGGCCTTGAGGCTGATCCAGGCGTCCTCTTGGAACTCGATGACGAGATTCGGCTCGGCGGCCGAGCGCACCGGCGCCAGGGCTTGAGGAGCGCTCACCGCGGCGGGAGAGTGGCTTGTGTCGGCGCGCGGGTCTTTGCGGGAGCGCAGAGCGATGGCGATCAAAGCCAGCGCCGCCGTCACGACAAGGCCCGCCAAAATGGCCGTGGGCAGGGGAAGAGAGCTCGGTTGGGGAGCGGCGGGAGGCGGTGGCGCCGCCGGGGCCGCCGTCTTCTCCTCGACTCTCTCGGGCATGACTTCTTTCCAAAGGGGCTCGAAATCGACCTCAAGATAATCGCAATAGCTCTTCATGAAACCACGAAGATAGGCCAGAGCCGGTATCTCATCGAGGCGGTTGGCCTCGATGGCCTCGAGGAAACGCTTCGGTATGCGGGTGTGCTGGGTCACCGCCTCGAGCGTGATGCCTTTCTTGAGCCGCGTGGCCTTAAGGGTTGAGCCGATATCGGCCTTGGTTTCCGGCACGTGAGTGGTCGGGATCTTGCGGAGGGCTTCGCTGCCACCATAGAGGTCGTTCATAGCTGATAATCCTTCTTGCCTTGGCCGTTTTTGCGCTCCTCCCCGTCATTGCGTCCTTGGGGCTTGATATCCTCGAAGATCTCGGCCCCCTGGGGAGGCTCGAATTGGAAGCGCTTCGGATCGAGGGACGGATTAAAGCGGATATTCTTCATGCGGGTGAGTATCTCCACTCCCCCGCTGCGCAGCGTGGTTTCGGTGGGAAAGAAGTCGCGAGTCGACATCGTCATGGTCAGGGTGAAGTCCGAGCCCGCTGGTCGCTCCTTGGGCGATAATTCCAGGGTGACGAGGCTATGGCCCTCCCCGATCGGGGTGGTCGTGGATATCCTTGCCTTGTAATCCTTGAGCAATCCCGAGTAATTACCGAAGTCCAATAGGCCTGCGACCGAGGGATCGGCCTTGCGCCAATGTTCGACCCGGGTCTTGATCACCTGGTTGGTCGACCGTCTATGGATCCAGAGCCATGATCCGTCCGAGATGACGAGTTGGCTATCGGAGAACTTCTCTCCCTCCTCCTGCGCCTGGGGCAGACGGTGCTCGACCCGCAGGAGATCGGGCTTGCGGTACTCCAGCGAGCCCTCGGAGGCCTGAGCCCGGCTCTGATCCGCGAGTCGGACGGACTGGCCAAAATCCGCGCTCAAGGTCGTCAATTGATCACTCAGCCGCTCGAGCCGCTCGGTGACCATGGCGACGGTCAACGCTTGTGTGGGAGCGCTGAGCAGGGGCAGGGAATAGGCCTGGGTCTTCGCGGAGACGCCCGGCCGGCGATCCCGCTTCGAGGGCTCGCCGGCGAGCGCCGGAGCCGCGCCTCCGGCCGCCATAAGGAGGGCTAAGAAATACGATTTATTTCCCATCGATAGGGACCTGCGGGAAGTTTTTCCTTAAATAATCCTCGATCGCGTCGAAATGGATCTCCCAGCGGTTTGAGCCCTCCGGCTTGTGGATCATCTCCTTGATCTCGAGGAGGCTGAGAAGATTGGTCGCCCTGGCCGAGGAGCCGAATTGAGCCTTGAGCAGGTCTTGAGAGACCCGGCGGCGCTCCAAAACCAGCTTCAAGGCTTGAGAGAACTCGAGCGGCTCGACTCCATACGAGGAAAGATCCGTCTCGGCCGCTTTGGCCATGGTCTCGAGCATCGGGTAATCAGGCTTGCCTTGGGATCTCAGGTATTCCGCGATCCGCGTGGTCTCCTCCTCGCTGACATAGGCGCCTTGGCAACGCTCCGGTTTTTGGGCTCCCGCGGCAAGATAAAGCATGTCGCCGCGGCCCTGCAAGGATTCCGCTCCGACTCCGTCCAAGATCACTTTGGAGTCCACCTTAGAGATGACTTGCAGGGCGATGCGGCAGGGCAGATTAGCCTTGATCACACCCGTGATCACGTCTACCGAAGGCCTCTGCGTGGCTAGCACCAGATGTATTCCCACGGCCCGCGCCATCTGGGTGAGGCGTTGGATCGAATCTTCCACCTTGTCTTGCGCCACGAGCATCAGATCGGCCAACTCGTCGATCACGACGACGATGAAGAATTCGCGCGGATGTCCCCGCTTATCCGCTTCCCTGTTATAGGAGTCGATGTTGCGCACGCCGAAAAGCTGGAATTTTTCATAGCGTCTTTCCATGAGCTTGACCAGCGCGCCTAAGGACTTGGCGGCCTCCTTGGGATTAGTGATCACCGATACCTTGTCGGCCGGCGAGGTCGGGTCGAAGAGATGAGGGATGCCGTCATAAAAGGTCAGCTCGAGCCTTTTGGGATCGATCATCATGAACTTGACCTCATCCGGGCGCGCGCGGAAAAGCATGGACAGGATCAAGGCGTGAAGACAGACCGACTTGCCGCTGTTGGTGGCGCCCGCCACTAGCAAGTGCGGCATTTTCTGGAGATCGGCCGACATAGGCTCTCCGGCGGCCGATAGGCCCAACGCGAAGCTCAGAAGAGGCGCTTCCAAGGGCATGGCGGGGCTCTCGAGGATGTCGCGCAAGACCACGAGGGCGGGACGGGCGTTGGGTATCTCGATGCCGACCGCGGCTTTTCCCGGGATCGGCGCGATGATCCTGATGCCCTTAGCCTTGAGCGCCAAGGCGATATCATTCTCGAGCGCCACGATGGAGCTGACCTTGACTCCCGGCGCCGGGGCGAGCTCGAAACGCGTGATCACCGGACCGGGAGCATAGCCCGTGACGGCGGCCTCGACCCCGAAGCTCTTGAGGGTGCGCTCCAAAGCCTCGATGGAGGATTGGATCTCGGCTTCCGAGGGTTTGCCCCGGTCCTTGGCCGGCGGAGGCTCCCGCAGCAGCGAGAGGGGCGCATGCTTATAATGGGCGAAAGCGGAGCCGGCCGGCGCCGAGGCTCTCGCCTCCTGGCGGCCGTTGGCCTGGATGCGGCGGGCCGGAGCCGCGGGCGGGGTCGGGGCCGGGACGGGCGGGACCGCCGGGCGATTCTCCGCGGAAGAGGCGGAAACGGCGGGAGGCTTGGCCACCGGGAAGGAAGTGGAGGCGCTAATGGCCTCCCAGCGCGCCTCGAGCTCCTTGCGAGAGCGACGCCAGCTTTGGAAATCCTCGACGAGAAGCCGGATCAGCCGGCTGGCGAGCTTGGACCATTGTATGCCGAACAATAATTGGAGGGCCAAAAGAAGCGCGGCGGAGGAGAGTCCCAGCGCGCCCACGGGACCCAAGGCCGCTGATATCCGCCTCTCGATGGCGGCGCCCCAGCTTCCCCCCGCCTCGACGAAGGCCAAGACCGAGCAGGTGGCGAACAACGCGACCGTCTCTGCGGCCGCGGTGGTGATCCAACCGCCCGCCTTGGGCGAGCGGAGCCAGCGCAGCCAGAGATGGACCAAGAACAAGGGCAGGCCATAGATGGCCAGTCCTATGCTCGACCGTAGCGCGGCGTGGAGTTCGGCGCCGATCCGGCCGGACCAATCCGGGGATGGGAATAATACGGCCCAGGAGACATAGAGGACTAAGGAAAGAAAGAGCAAGCTGCGCAGGGCCGAGAAGGCTTGCCTTGCGGTCTTGCTTCGAGAACCCTTGGCGTAGTTGCGGCGCATCGCTGGATGGCGATCAGGCGCGCGAGACCACGAACAGCTCCTGCCCCGACTTGACCGGCTTGCCGTTCTCGAGCAGGACCTTGAGCACCGTGCAAGGAAACTCGGCCTTGATCTCGTTGAAAACCTTCATGGCCTCGATCATGCAGAGCACCTGGCCGATCTTGACCATGTCTCCTTCCTTGACGAACGGGGGGCTCGAAGGAGAAGGGGCGCGATAGAAAATCCCCATCATGTTGGATTTGATGGCGATCGAGCCGGGAGGTAGGGCCTCGTTCGACGCCGGTCGCGCCGGGGCCGCAGTTGGCGATGCGGGCGCTCCCTGAGGCAGGCCCGCCTGCGGCAGCGGCACCGGCACGGGCATGGAGCTGGCCGCTTTCCGGCGCACCATGCGCAAGTGAGTATCGGACTCGTCCAACTCGAGGCTCTCGAGATCATGTTGCGTCATGAACTCGTAAATGGCCTTGAGCCTCGGGAGTACGCCGTTGACTTCGCTACCGCCCACATGAGGCTTGGCTTTTTTAGTCATGTCAGCTCCTTGCCGCGGAAGGGATGCTTCCGCGGCCTCTTGCCGGCGTTCAGCGATTGCGTCCGGAATGGCGATGAGGTCGTCCCCCCTCGGGCCGGCGGCGAGGATTTCCCTCGCCCGGCTGCGGCCCGTTAGTCTCGGAACCGGGGGCGAGCACCGCCTTGCGCGACAAACGGATCTTGCCCTCGTTATCGATCTCGAGAACCTTCACCTCCACCTCATCTCCTTCCTTGAAAAGGTCGGAGACGCGATGGACGCGGTTGACGTCCATCTGGGATATATGAAGAAGCCCCTCGCGGCCCGGGAATATCTCGACGAACGCCCCGAACTCCTTGATGGACACCACATGTCCCTTGTATATCTTGCCGACCTCGGCTTCCATGGTCAAGGCCTCGATCTCGGCCTTGGCTTGTTCGCAGCCCAGGGGATCGGTGCCTGCCACGAACACCGAGCCGTCGTCCTCGACGTCCACGGTGACTCCGTAGGTCTCGATGAGCCTGCGGATATTCTTGCCGCCCGGGCCGATGAGCGCGCCTATCTTGTCGATCGGTATCTGGAGGCGATAGAGCCTCGGGGCGTGCCTGGACAACTCCTTCCTGGGTGAAGGCAGAGCCTCGCTCATTTTCTCCAGGATGAAGAGACGGCCACGGCGGGCCTGCTCCAGGGCTTCCTTAAGGATCTTGATGGAAAGGCCCTCGATCTTCATGTCCATCTGGAAGCCCGTGATGCCCTTGGCGGTACCCGCCACCTTGAAGTCCATGTCTCCGTTGTGATCCTCGATGCCCGCGATGTCGGTCAGGACGGCGTACTTGTCGCCTTCCATCACCAGGCCCATCGCAATCCCGGCGCAGGCCGCCTTCATCGGGACTCCGGCGTCGAAAAGGGCCAGCGACCCTCCGCAAACCGAGGCCATCGATGAGGAGCCGTTCGACTCCAATATGTCCGAGACCAGGCGGATGGTATACGGGAATTCCTCCTCCCCAGGAAGAAGCACGGCCAAGGAACGGCGAGCCAAAGCGCCGTGGCCGATCTCGCGGCGGCCCGGTCCTCTCTCAGGTCGGGCCTCTCCTACCGAGAACCCGGGAAAGTTGTAGTGAAGCAGGAAGCGCTCCTTGTATTCCCCCTCGAGGACGTCCATGATCTGCATGTCGGCCGGCGTGCCCAGCGTGGCCGTCACCAGGGC
>JACQPG010000087.1 GCA_016207665.1 Elusimicrobiota bacterium
ACCAGCACGCCCATGAACACGGCCCAAGGTCCGTACTCGCGCAATGCGGCCAGGGACTGGCGGGCCAGTTCCTCGATCATGAGTTCAAACCCTGGGCTCGTACCATCTCGGTCCGCACCCGTTCGCGAATCAGATCCAGCCAGACGTAGAGGCTCTTGTAGCGCAGGGATACGAGCAAGCCGTAGGCCGGGATCCAGGATTTTCCATGCATGTCCCGCCAGAGCCGGCCCATCATGACGCCGAGACGTTGCTCTATCTCCTCCAAGGCCTTGAGCCGCTCCGGGATTTGGTCGGCGGTTCTCATGGGAGTCAAAGCCTGCTCCCTATTCGTAGACCAACTCGGCAGCCCGTTCAACGAGGCGCCCAAAAGCCGGCCGAGCATGCGGTATTCGGCTTGTTGGGAGGGCTCGTTTGCGGCGAAAAGCACCCAACGCCTGCCTGCGGACAAGTCGCGTATCATCTCCGCCAGCTCGAAGACCTGCGCCGACCGCAGGGTCTTGTAGGTCGCCGCCGGCGTATCCGAGACCAGGGCGGCATGATAGACGTCCACGCTTCCTTGTGGGGTCTCGACCCGGGCCATCAAGACTCCTTGAGGGCGGGCGCGGCCTCGCAGTGTCAGGCCGACTCGGCAAGTGAACTCCCGGAAAACCGTTTCCTGTATGGGAAATCGGCTGCGAAGGATGAGCTCCGCCTTAGGACGGGAGGCCTCATGCTCGAGCTCGGCCCCAAGCTCCGTCTTGGGACCGCGCACGGCGAGCAGGTCGAAACGCCCTTCCGGGGCCGTTTGCGGCCGGCGACTATCCCAGTACAGCGCCGGTATGGGCTTGACCGGCGCCAGCGCCTGGCCTAGTCCCGCCAATGACAGGCCGGTCCACAAGAGCAGCATGACGCTCAATTGTAAAATATTCCGACCGGCGCTAGGACCGCCAGGGACGGCTCAGCCGGCCAGGGCCCCTTCAGCGATGAGCAGTCGTCGCTTGGCCTTGACGCCGCCGGGGGCGGAGAATCCGTGGAGCTTGCCGTCCGCGCCAACGACGCGATGGCAGGGCACGAGAGGGGCGAAGGGATTCTTCGCCAGAGCCTGGCCCACGGCTCGGGCCGCGCCGGGCTTGCCGATGCGCCGGGCGATCCAGCCGTAGCTGCGGACTTCGCCCTCGGGGATCTCCGCGCAAGCCTTCCAGACCGCTTGATAGAAAGGGGGATAGCCGCGCATCCTGGCCAGGAGTTTTTCGGGCAAATTCTTCATCGGAGGCTCTAATTCCAAAATATTATAGCAAACGCAAAATGCGGAACTGTACCCGGGTACAGTCTATCGGTGGCTACGCTTCGCCCGGCGCTATCTTTCCCAGCACCCTTCGGCCGCGCGAGCCCGTGGCGGCCGGGCAGTTGTTGGGCCGGCCTTGTATCGCTCGCAGCGCGAGCCAAGCGAAGCAGGCCGCCTCCTTGGCCATGACCGGAAGGCCGAAACGATCCGAGCTCGACAGCGGGATGGGACTGAACGCCGATTCCAGCTCGCGCCTCAGGGCTCGATTGAAAGCCCCGCCGCCGCTGATCACGGCCTCGTGAACCGTCCCGGGAGCGAAGCGGCGGCATGAATCGGCTATCGAGCGCGCGACGAATCGGCTGAGCGTGGCCAGGACATCGGGAAGTCGGGCGAGGCTCGGCTTGCCGAAATGCCGGCGTAGGAAGAGCTCCCCGAAATAAGACTTGTCGAGGGACTTGGGCGGCCTCCTCCTCAGGAAGGGGTCGGAGAGCAGGCGCCGGACGAGTCGATCATCCGCCCTTCCCTTCAGGGCCAGGCCGCCGTTTCGGTCGAAGGCGAGTCGGCCTCGCGTGGCTTGGCGCACCGCCAGATCCAGCGGCCCGTTGCCGGGCCCCGTGTCGAAGGCGTTCCAAAGCCGGCCTCGCCCCACCAGCGACGCGTTGGCGATGCCTCCGATATTGATCACGGCCCGCAGCGGTCCCCGGGCGAATATGAACTCGTCGAAGGCGGGCACGAGAGGAGCGCCCTGGCCTCCGGCTGCCATCTCGCGCGTCCTGAAGTCCGCGACCACCGCGGCTCCCGTGCGCTCGGCGATCACGCAAGGCTCGCCGAGCTGCAGGGTATTGGGGAATCGGCCCTCCGGCCCGTGCCAGACGGTCTGGCCATGCGAACCGATGACTCGGACCCTGCGGCGCCCGAGAGTTTTCACGGCGCAGCGCGCGAAAAACTCCCCCAGTTCGAAATTGAGCTCGGATAGCCGGGCGGCGGTCAGAAATCGCGCTTCCAATACTCTATCCCTCAGACCCTTGGGATACGGGTAGTTTCTGAGGCTCAACACCTTGAGCGAGGTTCGCGCGGATCGGACGAGAACGGCGGTGACCCCGTCGGCCGAAGTGCCGGACATGAGTCCTAGGGCAAGATCCGTTCCCATCGAGCGATTATAGAAGATATGGCCGTCGCTGGAACTTTGCGAGAAGTATTTCGTATCTACAGCGTGCCCCTAAGCTATTTCCGCCGACCCTTGTTTCTGGCCCTGCTCGCCTATATGTCTCTGTTGGCCGCCCTTCGGGCCAGGGGCCATTTCGAGCCTCGGGTGCCGCCGGAATTGTCGCGCCAGCGATTTAGGGCGCGAGTGGAGCTCGAAGGGCTGATGGTTTCGCCCAAGCGCGAAGACAATCGCGGCGATCGCTTCATGGTCAAGGCCAGCCGCATAGGCGGCGTGCCTTGCGCCCAAAGGGTCGCGGTTTATTTCCCGCGTCTGCACCCGGAGGCCGAGCGGCTGCGGCCCGGGCAAAGGCTGCTCCTGGAAGGCCGGCTGCGCCTGCCTCGGCCCGCGCGCAATCCCGGCGAATTTCATGAGCGCTCATGGCTGGCGGATCAAGGAGTCGGCCTGGTGTTCAAGGCCGAGAGATGGAGGGTGCTGGCGCCGCCCGCCGGATCCTGGCGCTTGCGTCAGGCCGCGGAGTCGCTGCGGCGCTCGATCGAGCGCCGCCTGCGCGAGGGCCTGGGCGATCCGCATTGGCGCCTGATGAGCGGTCTGATGATGGGTTACAAGGGTTTGCTCCCTCACCAGCTCAATCGCGCGATACAAGACGCCGGGGTCATGCACCTTTTGGTTCCCTCAGGGGCGAAGGTGGCCTTCGTGCTGTTGGGCGTCTATGCCTTCGCTTCCTGGTTGGGCCTCTGGCCCTGGGGCCGGATGGCCTTGGCCGCGGCCGCGGGCGGATTTTACACCTTGCTGGTGGGCGGCGACGCTCCGTATGCGAGGGCCTATTGGACGGCGCTGGCGTTGGGAGCCGGGGTCGTGTCCGGCCGCGAGTCCGGGGCCTTCCAGGCCCTGGTGATCGCGGCTTGGCTGATATTGCTGGTTCATCCCCTGGAGCTCTTTTCGGTCGGCTTTCAAATGAGCTATTTAGCTTCCCTGGGCCTGCTTCTGGCCATGCCCAGCCTCGACGAAGCCGTGCCTCGCTCCTGGCCCCGCGCATCGCGGCGGCTCATAGGCGTGGCGGCGGCCACCGTCATCGTCCAGGTCGCGCTTTGGCCGATTTTCGCGGAGGTTTTTTGGAGGGCGGCGCTGGCCGGCGCGGCGGGCAACCTCGTGCTCGTCCCCGCCTCGGGCTTTCTGATGGGGGCGGGTTTCGGATTCTGGGCCTTGAGCCTAGTATCGCCGGAGCCGCTCATCTGGCTGGCGGCCCAGGGGCTGCGGCTGCTGCTCGAGGGTTTTTGCCGGGCGTGCTTCTTCTTCGCCTCAATGCCCGCGGCGGCCGTCGAGCTGGCGCCCATGAGCCGAAGCGGGATCATCGTCTTCTATCTGATCGCCGCGTCGGTCCTGGTGATGCCCCGTTGGAGAGCCTCGGCCGCGCTCGCCGCGCTCGCTCTCTCTTTAGGTTTGGGAGCCGCTCTCTTGGATCACGGTCGCGCCTGGCCGCTCAGAGTCTATTATTTCAATAGTCGCGAATCACGCGCGGCCCTGGTCCGTTTCTCGACGGGAGAGAACTGGCTGGTCGACGCGAGGTTGCCCGGCCCCGCGCTGTCGCGGACCCTGCGCTTTCTGGGCGTAGCGCGTCTCGACCGGGTGATATTGACCGAAGAGGGGCGCGGGCTCCAAAGGGGGCTGGCCTCCTTGACCCGGTGCATGCCGGTGCATCGGATCGAACCTCGGGTCCGGACGGGATTCGCCGTCGAGATGGGCCGCGTGCGTTTCGAGTTCGGCCCCGTTAGAGTCCGAAGGGGGAATGCCGAATTTAGTATAATCCCATCTTATTTGAAGAAATCCGGCCTCGAGGTCACAACTGATGGCTCCCAAGTCCAAATCCGATACCCCGGCTGAAGAGCGCACGATCCGGTCCGCGGTCATCTTTTTCAACGAGTCCAAGCCCGAGGCCATAAAGATGGTCAAGGTGGTCTTGCCGGCTCTCAAGAAGAAAGGCGTCAAGGTCTGGATCGCCCATGACGGACAGGTCCGAGAGAAGCTGCGGATGGCCGACATCGCCGTGGCCTTGGGCGGCGACGGCACCATGCTGAGGGCCGCCAGGATATTGGCGCCTCATTCCATCCCTTTGCTCGGCATCAATTCGGGAGGCCTGGGCTTCCTCTCGGGGACCGACGCCTCGGAATTCCAGAAGTACTGCGACGCCATACTTGAGGGCCGCTTCGTCTTGGAGGAGCGCCGCATGCTGACGGTCGAGGCCTATCGCGGGTCTCGCCGCGTCTTCGGACCCAACATCGCCCTCAATGACTGCGTGATCCGTTGCGGCGACCAGGCTCGAGCCATCCTTCTGACCGCGCGCTCCGGGGAGCAGTTCGTGGCGGATTATTTCGGCGATGGGCTGATCATTTCCACGCCCACCGGTTCCACCGCCTATGCCTTGGCCGCCTCCGGCCCCATCGTCGACCCCCGTCTGGACGTCGTTCTGCTGGCCCCGATCTGCCCGCATACCCTGACCCAAAGGCCCCTGATCATACCCGCCTTGGACCCGCTTTCGATCCGACTCAGCCGCCGGCGGGATGAAGTGCCGCGGACCCTGCTTTCGCTCGACGGCCAACTGGGTTGCGCCCTCAAGGTGGGAGACGTGGTCCGCATCGGACGTTACGAAAGGCCGTTCAAATTGCTCCAAAATCCCAAGCGTTCCTATTTCGAGGTGTTGCGCCGCAAGCTCAAATGGGGCGAGCGATGATATGTTGCGCAAGCTGAGCGTCAAGAATTTCGCCATCATCGCAGAGCAGTCCATCGAGCTGGGCGGCGGGTTCAACGCCCTTACCGGCGAGACCGGAGCGGGCAAGTCCATCTTGGTCGAGGCCTTGGGATTCCTTCTCGGAGCCAGGGGCAGTTCCTCTTGGCTGCGTGCCGGCGCCGAGCGCCTGGAGGTCTCGGGCGTCTTCGACCGGGACGATCTTCCTAAGGAGTGGAGAAGCCTCTATAAACTTTCCGATACGACGGCCTTGCTCAAGCGCGAGCTCGATGCCTCGGGACGGACCAGGGCTACGGTCAACGGGATCGCCGCCCCCGTATCGGCCTTGGCTTCCTTAGGCGAAAGGATCGTCGATTTCCACGGACAACACCAGCACCAGTCCTTGCTCAAGCCCGCCTTCCAGCTCGAGGTCTTGGATCGTTTCGGCGAGCTGCTCGAGGAGCGCGGCAAGGTCGCTCTCTCGTATCAGGCCTGGGCGGCCCTGAAATCCGAAAGCGAGCAGGCGCATATGTCGGATGACGAGAGACGAAGGTTGATAGATCTTTACCGGTTTCAACTCGGGGAGATACAGCAGGCCGCTCTCAAGCCGGGGGAGGAGGAAGAGCTCGAGTCCGCGCTGCCCAGGCTCAAGAACGGGGAACGGCTCAAGACCTTCGCAGACGGGGCCTATCAGCTCCTCTACGAGCAAGAAAGCTCCATCCTGTCCCAGTTGCTCAAGGCCGAACGGGCTCTTTCCGAGCTTTGCCGGGTCGATGCGGCCCTGGCCTCGACCCATGAGACCGTGGAATCGGCGCGTCTGTCTCTCGAGGAGGCCGCTCATTGCGTGGCCCAATACCGGGAGAGGCTCAATGTCGAGCCCGAGGAGCTGGACAAGGCGCTGTCGCGGATGGAGGAGATATCGAGGCTCAAGAAAAAATACGGGCCATCCCTCGACGAAGTCTTGGGGAGCCAAAAGAAACTGTCCGAAGAGCTCGACCGGCTCGAGAATTTCGAATCGAGACGGGAGAAGATAGAGGGGGAGCTCGCGCAGGTCTTCGCTCGTTTGGAAGAGGATTGCGACCGCTTGCACAAGGCCCGGCTTAAGGCGGCCGTACAACTGGAGAGGGGCCTGCTCAAGGAGCTGAAGCTGCTCGGCTTGCCGGAGTCCAGATTTTCCGTCTCCGTGGAGCTGGAGGAGGGGCGTTACGGCCCCCAAGGCGCCGACGCCGTGGAATTCATGATCGCTTCCAATCCCGGTGAGCCGCTGCGGCCGGTGCGGGAGATCGCCTCGGGAGGCGAGCTTTCGCGGGTGATGCTGGCGCTCAAGACCGTGCTCTCCAGCGCCGATTCCGTGTCCATCCTGGTTTTCGACGAGGTGGACGCGGGCATCGGCGGGGCGGTGGCTCGGGCCGTCGGCCAAAAGCTGGCCAGATTAGGCCGGGGCCGGCAGGTTCTTTGCGTCACTCACCTGGCGCAGGTGGCTTGCTTCGCGCAGTCCCATTTTCACGTATCCAAGGCGGTTTCCGGCGGCAGGACCAAGGTGGCCGTGGAAAGGCTCGAGGGGGAACGCAGGCTCCAGGCCATTGCCCGGATGCTGGGAGGCCGCGACTCGAGCGCCGCGGGGCTCAAGCACGCCCAGGAGTTGCTCGAGGAGTCCGTCGCGTGAGGATCTCATGACAGAAAATGGCCGGATCAGGACCCGATTCGCCCCGTCTCCCACGGGCTTTCTGCACATAGGAGGGGTGAGGACCGCCCTGTTCAACTGGCTCTATGCGCGCAAGAACAAGGGCCAATTCGTTCTCAGGATCGAGGATACCGACGAAGTCCGTTCCACGGAGGACTCGGTCACGGCGATCTTGGATTCGATGCGCTGGCTCGGGCTGGAATGGGACGAGGGCCCCAGGGATTTGGCCTCGGATTTCGGCCCGTACGCTCCCTATTATCAGATGAAGCGCCTGGAGCATTATCGGAAATATTCCCGGCAGCTGGTCGAGAATGGGGCCGCCTACTCCTGCTATTGCACCAAGGAGGAGCTTGACGTCATGAGGCGGCAGGCTCAACTCGAGAAGAGGCCGCCCCGGTACGACGGCCGTTGCCGAGCCTTGAGCGAAGCCCAAAGGAAACGCTTGGAAGCCGAGGGGCGAAAGCCCTCCCTGCGCTTCAAGATGCCGGAGGAGGGGAACACTCTCGTAGACGACCTCATCCGGGGGCAGGTCAGCTTCGAGAACAAGCTCCAACAGGACTTCGTCATCGTCAAGACCAGCGGGGTGCCCACCTATAATTTCGCGGTGGTGATCGACGATCATCTCATGGAGATCACTCATGTGATCCGGGGAGACGAGCATCTCTCCAACACCCCGTCTCAGCTTCAACTTTATCTCGCCTTGGGCTGGAAGCCGCCGCGCTTCGCCCACCTTTCGATGATCCTGGGTCCGGATGGCGCCAAGCTATCGAAGCGCCATGGCGCCACCTCGGTCCTGGAATACCGCGACCAAGGCTATCTAGCCCCGGCCCTGCGCAATTATCTGGCCTTGCTCGGCTGGTCCACGCCTGATTCGCAGCAGCTCTTCGGCGGGCATGAGCTCGTCGACCGCTTCGACCTTTCCGGCTGCCAGAAGAGCCCCGCGACCTTCGATCCCGTGAAGTTGAACTGGATGAACGGCGAATACATCCGCAAGACCCCCCTGCCGGAGCTGGTCCGCTTGGCCGATCCTTTCTTGCGCAGGGCCGGGATCGAGCCTAACGGCGGTCCCAGCCTCGATAAGGCCATAGCCCTCGAGCACGAGAAGTACAAGACCCTCACCGAGATCCCGGGCCTCATCGAGTTCTTTTATAAGCCCGTCGAATTCACGACCAAGGCCAAGGAGAAGGTGCTCTCCCAGCCAGGCGTCAAGCAGGTGCTGCTTGAGCTGGCCGTGGATCTGGATCAGGCCGAGCCGTTCACGGATAAGGCCTTGGAGCAGCGGGTTAGGCAGTTTTGTTCCATCAGGGGGCTAAAGACCGGCCAGGTTTTCCATCCCCTCCGCGCGGCCTGCACCGGACGCACGGAGGGCCCGACGCTGTTCCTGATGCTTGAGATCATGGGCCGCGAAATGGTAGTCTCCCGCCTCAAATCGGCGGCAAGCGGCCTGAGCTAGGCTCTGGGGCGGGACGCGCCTAGTATAATAGAGCAAAGGATTCGAAGAATATCATGAAGAAAAGAGGCTCAAGACGGAAGATCGTGCCCGGAGGCGCAAGAAGGGCTTCCGGAGCATCGTCGCGGCCCAAGCTCAAGCTGAAGCTGGGCCCGATCCGCAAGCAACTGCTCGAGATGCGCGATGACCTGACCAAGACGGTTCGCCGCCAGGAACTGTCGGAATCCGGCCTTCGCGATGTCGGCGATCCTGTCGACGATGCCAGCCAGTCTATCGAGCGCGAGCTTCTTTTCGAACTGTCCGATAACGAACGGACCACCCTGGACCAGATCGAGGCCGCGCTTCGCAAGATAGACAAGGCCCAATACGGTTTATGCGAGTCTTGCCAAAAACCCATCGGAGCGGCCCGGCTCAAGGCCTTGCCTTTCGCCCGGTATTGCATCTCTTGCCAAAGCTCTTCCGAAAGCCAATCTCCCGAGATGAGCGAAGGGCCGGCGGAATATCGGATTTTGGGCGAGGAAGCGCCCCGAGAAACCACGGAACGCTGAGCGCCGTCTCCCCCCCAAGCCAGAAGGCTCGCGGCCGGCCAATTCCTCTTGGCCGGCTTACTCATTTTTAACCATTAATGTATTGAAAACGTAACAAGTCGAGGCTAAGCTTCTTAGGGTCAGGATGAGATATTTTATTTATAGGGATTCGGAAATCCAGGGTCCCTATACCATCGAGGAATTGGACCGGCTGGCGCTGGGCCCGGGCACGCTCATTTGCGAGGAAGGGCAGAGCGATCCACGGGACGCCGATTGGAAGAGCGTCGACCAGATCGCGGAGCTGGCGGGACGAGTCGCGCCGACCGTGTCCGTGGCCGATCCTCCGATCTCAGAGGAATCCGAGCTTGGCTCGCTGGAGGTCGAATCAGCCAGCGAGGGGGATTCCGACCGGGTCAGCGGCTTTTTCAAGGACGCCGATTTCCGCCAGGCCTGGGATAGCCTCTCGGGCCGAGAGCAGCAGCCGGTCATGATCATCCGGGAATCCCCGCCGGCCGTGGCGCCGGCGCATCAAGAGCAGCTTCTCAACACCCAATCCAAGATCAACGAGTTGGCCGGTCAATTCGAGGCCTTGCGCCAGGAGCTTGCCGAACAGCGACGCAGTCAGGCGGCCGAGCCGTCCAGGCAGGACGATACCGTGGGTCTTCAGGTCAAGGAGCTGGCCAACGAGCTCGAGGCGTTTCGAAAGGAGATTTCGCAGCGCCTGGCCGCCCCTGCTCCGGCGCCGGTCGTTATCGAGCCGCCCAAGGAGTTCGAAACGACTCAGCTCCAGATCAAGGAACTCGCCAGCCAGTTTGAGGCATTCCGAAGGGAGATGTCCGAGCGCCTCTCCGCGCCGCCTCCTCAGGCCGTCCCTCCCCGCGAGGCGGAGATCGTGGCGGCGCCGGTTTATCACGAGGAGCTTCTCAGCTCTCAACTCAAGATCAAGGAGCTGACGAGCCAGGTCGAGGAGCTCCGGCGCGAGATATCGGAACGCCGATGGGAACCTCCGGCCCCTCCGAGCGTGCCCCCGACGCCTCCTCCCATGCTCGAGCCTCCGGCTCCTCCTCCGCCGTCCTTGCTGGAGCCTCCTCAAGACAACGCCCTTTCCATCATGGCCTTGGCCGCCCACATGCAGCATCTCACCAGCGGTCTGGACTCGCTCAGGCGCGAGATCTCGGAGAAGGATGAGCCGCCGGCTAGCCAGCTGGCAGGCGGGACGAGCGCGGAGATGACTCCGCGCGCCTCCTTCGAGATGATCCTGAAGATGCATGAGCTGACGCGGGAGATCGAGTCGCTGCGCAAGGTCATCGACCAAAAGCAGGCGCCACAGCCGCTTCGTCCTTCCGAGCAGCCCGCGCTGATCTCGCCGTTGTTTCCCATGGAGGTGATGCTCAAGATCCAGGAGTTGGGAGGACAGCTCCAGACGCTCAGGCAGGAGTTCTCGCAGCGCAAGGTCGAGTCGAGGCCGATCGAACCCGCGGCGCCGCCTCCCAACGTCATCCCCGCCGCCCCCGCGACCCCGCCGCTTCCAGTCGAGCCTGAAAGCGCCAGCGCCCAGGAATTCCGCTCTCCAGAGCCGCCGCCGGCGCAGATCCGACTGGATCCCCCGATCACCAGATCCAGGGTACAGCTTTCCCCCGCGGTTCCCTTGGGGGGAGAACAGAAGATTAGCTTGGAGCTCGCTCCGCCGCCAGCGGCGGAGTCGCAGGCTTGGCCTGGAACCGAGGATCCTCCGCTGACCCAGGAGGTGACGGCCGAGCCCTCCCCGTCCAGCGAAGAGGGAATCACGTTTTCTCCTATCCCTTCTCCCTTCATGCCCGAGAGCGCGGCCCAGGAATCAAGCCCCGACGCGCCGCGGGACTCGGCCGATCCTGGCATGGAAGAGGCGGCTATCGACAAGGGCGAGTCGGAACCGCTGGAGCAGGAGGCTCGGCCCCAAGCCGCCGCTGAGTCGCCGCCAACCCTCGAGTCCGGCGAGCTCAATCCCGGAATCATGCCCGGGCTTAGTTTTTCCCTCCCCGAGAGGCGCTCATCGGAGTTGGAAAGCGGCTCGCCCAGCGAGCAGAGCGAGCCGGCCGCCGAGCCCTCGCCAGAATCCCAGGCCCCCCTTCCAACGGCGGCTCCCGCGACATTGGCCTTTTCATCTCAGGCTCCCGGCGAATTTCCTGGAACAATGGCCCCGGAACCGCCGATCGACGACCTGGATTCCGATTTGCCTTCCCCGGAAAGCGTGCCGGCTCCCGGCACGGCCACCCAAGAGGTGATCGCCAGGCTCGCCAGGCCCGCGGCCGCTTCCCGGCCGACAGCCAGACCCGCTCCCAGGGCCCCCAAATTTCTGATGGCGGGAGTGGCCCTTCTTCTATTGCTCCTGGTGGCGGGCTTGTTGTTCTTCGGCGGCGAGAAAAAGGAGATGAAGGAAATGGTCGCCACCAATGTCGATGCCCAGGCCAGCAGCGAGAACGCCGGAGAAGTCGCGAGCGTAACGGCTTCCCCCGGCGAGCAGCGCGGCGCGGCCGCTGAAGGCGGCGCCGCGGCATTGGCCCTGGTCAAGAATTTTCCTCTCGGCCAGAGAGGGACGGTCGAGCGTTGGCTCCAATATTCCTATATGCCCCGCCCCGATGAGGAGGAGTGGACCTGTGGCGGGGGATTCGACGCGGAGACCTACACCGTGGAATATCGCTTCAGCCCCAAAGGCCGGAGCAACGGGATCAAGCCGGCGATTTACGTGTTCGAGGCGGATATCGCCAGAAGGATCATACGAGGAATCAACGCCCCGGCCCGAGAGCTGATGACGGGCGGTTTTTCCGCGCCCACGGCCAAGAAGAAATCGACGCAGTCCCCTTCCTCTCGATCGACCAAGCCCTCCAGCGTTCGGCGTTCCCGTCCGGGAGAGCTGCCCCTGCTGCCCTTGCCCAGCGACGCCGAGCTCAGGGCCCCGCGCGGTCGCCATTGACAAATTCTCTTTGTGCCGTTACCCTAAAATGATTTATGGGTAACGCGCAACATGCCCTGTCCATAGGACTGCCCAAGCGCTTGGCCGACCTGATGGTGGCTCAGAAGCTGATCACGGCGGAGCAGCTCAAGAAGGCCCTTGAGGTCCAGCGCCAGGGAAACGAGAAACTCGGGGGCATTCTCGTCGAGAAGGGGTTTATCACCGAGGAAGCCCTTCTCGAATTCATGAGCAAGCAGTGCGGCATTTCCTATGTCAGCTTGGCGAGCATGGAGATCCCCGAGGACGTCATCGCCCTGGTCCCGGAGTCCATCGCCCGCCAGCACACCCTCATCCCCTGCAATAAGACCAAGGACAGGATCATCATCGCCTTGGCCGATCCGCTCAATGTCTTGATCCTCGACGACCTCAAGATGATGACCGGCTGCGATACCAAGGCGGTGCTGGCCTCCGAGGCCGAGATCCATGCCGCCCTGGACAAATATTACAAGCCGGTAAGCTCCCAGGCGGCCTTGGACGAGATCGTCAAGCAGACCTCGGTATCGGCCGAGGAAGCCGAGGGGATTCAGGCCGTCGAGGAGACGACCGAGGAGGAAGACTCGGTCTCCCTTGAAAAATCGGCCGAGGACGCGCCCGTCATCAAGATGGTGAACCTGATGATGGCCAGCGCCATCAAGGCGAGGGCCTCCGACATCCATATCGAGCCGTTCCAAAAGGACATCCGGGTGCGCTATCGCATCGATGGCGTGCTTCATGAGCAACCGGCCCCTCCCAGGAAGTTCCACAGCGCCATATCCACGCGCATCAAGATCATGGCGAACCTGAACATCGCCGAGCGGCGCATCCCCCAGGACGGCCGGCTCAAGCTCAAGATAGAGAGCAAGGAGGTGGACATGCGGGTGTCCATACTTCCCTGCGCGACCGGCGAGAAGATCGTCATGCGCATCCTCGACTCGTCGGGGCTGAGGGTACAGCTCTCCCAGCTTGGCCTCGAGCCCGAGGCTTTGGCCGTATTTGCCAAGTGCATGAACGCTCCCTATGGGATCAACTTGATCACGGGACCTACTGGAAGCGGAAAGTCGACGACGCTCTATTCGGCCTTGGCCAATCTCAATACCCCCGAGACCAATATCATGACCTGCGAGGACCCGGTGGAGTATCAGCTTCACGGCATCAACCAGGTCCAGGTCAACGCTCAGGTGGGACTGACCTTCGCCGCCGGATTAAGATCCTTCCTCAGGCAGGACCCGGACGTGATCATGGTCGGCGAGATACGCGACCTGGAGACCGCCCAGATCGCCATCAACGCGGCGCTGACGGGCCACTTGGTGTTCTCTACGCTGCATACCAACGACGCGGCGGGATCCATCACGAGGCTCGGGATGATGGGCGTCGAGCCCTTCCTGGTGAGCTCCGCCTTCTTGATGGTGGTCGCCCAGAGGCTGGTGCGGGGAGTCTGTCCCAAGTGCAGGGAGAGCTACGAGGTCGAGGTGGATTGGCTGGTGAAATTGGGAGTGCCCAAGAATCTGCTGCAGCCCAAGGCCGGGAAGGTCACTTTGACCAAGGGAAAGGGCTGCGAGAATTGCGCGGGGACCGGCTATCGGGGCCGGCAGGGACTCTACGAGATCCTGGAGGTCACCGATCCCGTCCGGGAGCTGATCGTCAATAAGGCCTCCACGAAGGAGATCAAGACTCTCGCCGTCAAGCAGGGCATGCTGACGTTGAGAAACTGCGCCATCCGTAAGCTCCTGTCGGGAAACACCACCGTTGAGGAGATGATTCGCGTGACAGCATCGGATTCCGAGGGAGGATAATGGATTTATGGTCTCAATGAGCGAATTGTTCCTGCTGATGCACGAAAGAGGCGCCTCCGACCTCCATTTGACGGTCGGGGCTCCGCCCGTGCTTCGCATCGATGGCCAGTTGGTGCCCACGCCTTTCGAGAAATTGACCCATGAGACGTCCCAGTCCCTGATCTTTTCGCTCCTGACGGAGCAGCAGAGGCAGCGCTTCGAGGCTAACAACGAGCTGGATCTGGCCTTCGGCCTCAAGGGCATAGGCCGCTTGCGCATGAACATCTTCCGGCAGAGAGGAGCCGTGGGCGCCGCCGTCCGCGCCATCCCCTCGACCTTCAAGACCTTCGAGGAAATAGGTCTTCCCAATGTGGTCTACGATATACTCAAGATCCCCAAGGGGCTGGTGCTCGTGACCGGGCCCACGGGCAGCGGCAAATCCACGACGCTGGCCAGCATGATCGATTACATCAACGAGCAACGTAGCTGCCACATCGTGACCGTCGAGGATCCCATCGAGTACGTGCATAGCCATAAGAAATCGATCGTCAACCAGCGGGAAGTGGGGCAGGACACGGAGACCTTCGCCGTGGCCCTCAAGCACGTGCTCAGGCAGGACCCTAACGTGATCCTGATCGGTGAGCTGCGCGACCTCGACACGGTCAGCGCGGCCTTGACCATTGCGGAGACGGGGCATTTGGTGTTCGCCACGCTCCATACCACCGACTGCGCGCAGACCATCAACCGCATCATCGACGTGTTCCCGGAGAACCAGATCGAGCAGGTCCGGGTGCAGCTTTCCTTTGTGTTGCAGGCCGTCTTCTCGCAACAGCTCTGTCCCCATGCCTCCGGCACGGGCCGGGTGTTGGCCTGCGAGGTTCTCACGGTCACTCCCGCGATACGTAATCTGATCCGGGAACAGAAGGTCGAGCAGATACAGCTGGCTATCCAGACCGGCGGCAAGGCCGGGATGCAGACCATGAACCAGTCCTTGGCCGATCTCTATCGCCAGGGCCGGGCCACCTATCAAGAGGTGATGCAACGCTCGCTGGATCCCGAGGATCTCAGAAGGCTGTTGCAGAAATACGCCGCACCGGTGTAAAAAGGACTGAACCATGCCAGTATTCGCCTATAAAGCCAAGGGCCCGGACGGGGCGCTTCTCCAGGGCACCGTGGACGCGCAAGAGCAGCGCTCCGCCGTCGAGAGATTGCGCGCGCAAAAGCTGGTCATTCTGGAGATCAGCGAGAAGGCCGCCAATCCCTTGGAATTCCTCAACAAGATGCTCCAAGGCAAGGGCAAGGTCACCAACAAGGATCTCGTGCTTTTTTCCCGGCAGCTCTCCACCCTGGTCAGCGCGGGCGTGCCGATCGTTCAGGGCTTGGCCATCCTCGAGGCGCAGGCGGAAAACCCGGCCTTCAAGGAAGTCTTGGCCGCGGTGCGCGGCGACATCGAGGGCGGACTGTCGATTTCCGACGCGCTCAAGAAGCATCCGGAGGCCTTCCCGGACCTCTATTGCTCGATGATCAAGGCCGGCGAGTTGGGCGGCATACTGGACACCATACTCGAGCGTCTGACCGGCTATCTCGAGAACGCGGAGGCCCTCCGGGCCAAGGTGAAATCCGCGATGATGTATCCCGCTATAGTGCTGACCATCTGCGCGGCCGTCACGGTCTTCCTGCTGGTGTTCGTGATCCCGACGTTCAAGACTATTTTCTCGAGCTTCGGGGCGGAGCTTCCTTTGCCGACCCAGGTCCTGATCGACCTCTCCGACATTCTTAAGAAATATTTCCTCCTCGTGCTGGCCTTCCCCGTCGCTTTGTTCCAAGGAATCAAGCGCTTTTACAAGACGCCCTACGGTCAGCGCACGATCGACGCCTATTCGTTGAAGGCGCCTCTTTTTGGCGTGATCCTGCGCAAGGTGGCCATCGCCAAGTTCACCCGGACTCTGGGCACCTTGATCAAGTCCGGCGTGCCCATCATGCAGGCCTTGGAGACAGTGGCGCAGACCGCCGGGAACGTGATCGTGGCCGAGGCCGTATTGAGCACGCGCGAGTCCATCCGAGAGGGCGGACATCTCGCCGATCCGCTTCGCAAGTCCGGCATATTCCCCAACATGGTCACCTCGATGATCTCGGTCGGCGAGGAGACGGGCGCCTTGGACGTCATGCTCAACAAGATCGCCGACTTCTACGACATGGAGGTCGACGCGGCGGTCAAGGGCTTGACCTCGCTTATCGAGCCCATCGTCATCGTGATCATGGGCATAGTGATCGGGACCATCGTCGTCGCCATGTTCCTTCCGATGTTCGGCTTGGGCGAGCTGGCCGGCAGCATGGACAAGTGAGGGCCTAGCGCCGGCGCCGGACCAAAAGTATGGCGGCTGTCAGCCCGAAGAGCAGTGCGAGCGGCAGCAGCCAGTAGGCGCCCACCTCGGGCCAATGCCGGGCGGCCGCCTCGGCCAGCAAAGCCGCGCCTAGGACGGCGCCGACCCATAGGAGGGCGGGCGCGGAGAGATTGCGTCTCCGAGAAAGCGCCTGCTGGAGGAGCTCGATTTCGCCTAAAATGAGAGCCCGATTTTTTTGAAGGGACTGCGCGCCCAAGCCGTGTCTTCCGATGATTTTGATCGCCTGGCGATAGAGAGCTTCCACCCGGCGGCGCTCCTGCTTTAACCGCCCCGAGGCGTCCGTGGCGCGGCCTTCAGCCGAGATCAGCTCGATCGCTTCCCGGATCTCGCCCAGCAGCCTTGAGTTGATCTGGACGATCACGTGATGGACCGTCTTCAGGTCCCGGCGCTTGGCGGCGATGGCCAGGGGTTCCAATAGCCTCTCGGCGGGCGGTTCGCGCCAGGCGCCGGGTCTTCTTGGCCCCTGTCCGGGCTCCAGCCCGGAATAGATGGCCGGGGGGCCCCTCGGCGTCTCGCCCGGCAGCGGCTCCTCTGCCCAGGGCTCGGAATCGGCCGACCGCGGCAGCCTAAGACCTATCTGAAGCGAACGGGGTATCTTAGCCGACGCGGTCCATGGGCCTAAGGCGAAACGGAGGGTGTTTAGCTTCTCGACCACGGCCGACAGCGTCTCGGGTCTCAAATACAGCGCTTGGGTGAGTATTAGATCCTGGGCCTCTTGATAGTCGAAGGAGGTGGCTTGGCCGCGTCCCAAGGCTTCTATGAGCCGCTGCGCCCTAGCCTGCGCGTCAAGGCCAGCCTCATCGGCGCTGGAGACCAGCTGTCCGGCGAGAGCGTGGAGAGCCTCCGGCGCCAAGGCTTCCAAAGCCTCGGTCGTCAAGGCCCGGCCTTCCAGCGACTCCGGCAGATACTCGATCAGGAGATCCAGTTGAGCCCCTTGGCCGAACTTGGAATGGTCGATCAAGGCTAGCTTGGATAATATGGGAGAGCCTGCGGAAACGAGTCTCTCCTGGCCCAAGCGACTAAAAGCGCCCATCACCCCTGCGCGAAGGGTCATAACCATCTCGCGAGAGCGGGCATGCGGCGCGGTCCATGCCGGAGAAAGGAACGGCAGTAGAAAAAAGAGGAATGCCATAGGCCCCGGCCTCAGTATGGTGGATTGTCTCGGAGCGCGGGAGTGTCCTTGGACCCAGAGCGCTATAGAACCAAGGGCCTGGCGACTTATGGGGGAGAATCGGCGGACCGGGACGAAAGCAATTCCTTGTCGCGCAGTAGGCGGTGATAGCTCACCCCGAAACGATGGGCTTCGTTCCGCAGATGCTGCAGCAGGCGCAAAGCGGGTCGAGAGGGTTCAAGGAGGATGGACTCGGCCCGGCCCGGGAGAAAGACCTCCTCCACGCGTTTGGCCAGGGCGGCCAGCGGGATTTTGACCTTGATCTCCCGAAGCGCGTCCAAGGCCGCGCCCAACTGTCCCTTGCCGCCATCGATCAGCACCAGATCCGGCAAAGCTTCGTTGTCCTGCTTCAGCCTGCGATAGCGTCGCCCGACGACCTCGCGCATGGCCTTGAAATCATCGATTCCCGCGACCTCGCGGACCTTGAACTTGCGATAATGCTGCTTATGGGGCTGGCCGCCCTGGAAGCAGACCATGGATCCGACGGTCTGCCTCCCTTGGAAGTGGGAGATGTCGAAGCATTCGATGTGGAAGGGGGGTGTTGAAAGGGCGAGGGCCTGCTGCAGGTCCGTGACCGATTGGGAGCCCGCCAGAGCCCCCGAGAGGTCCTCCATCCGGATCGCCTGCACGCGCACCCGCTGGCCCATCTGGGATAGGGCCTGGATATTGTCGCGCAGCTGGGCCGCGCGCTCGTAATCGAGCCGCGCGGAAGCGGATTTCATCTCCGCTTGGAAGGTTTCCTGGAGCTCCACATAACGGCCCTGGAAGAACAGAACCATGCGCTGCGCATAGGCGCGATAGTCCTCGAGCGTGATGAGGCCGGCGCAGGGGGCGGGACATTCTCCCGTGTGATAATAGATGCAGGAGTTGATCTTCTTGGGGTCGAGAGGCCTTTCCAGGCCGAAATCCCAACGGCAGGGACGCAGCGGGAAGTAACGATGCCGCCATAAATAGGTGAGCAAGGCCCGTACCGGCGCCACCTTGGGAAACGGGCCGAAAGAATAGCCGCCATCAGCGGTCTTGCTGCGGGTCAGGAAGACACGAGGGAAATCCTCGCCCAGGCTGACCTTTACATAGGGATAGGACTTGTCATCCTTGAGCGACACGTTGAAGAACGGCCTATATTGGCGCACCAGCTTGCGCTCGAGCAGTAGCGCCTCACGCTCGGAAGCGCAGGGAATATAATCAATTTTACGGATCAGAGGCGCGAGTATCGAGGTCTTCATGGCCGCGGGCCCTCGCGAGGGGTTGAAATAATGGGCGACCCTCTTGGCCAGATTGTTCGCCTTGCCGATGTAGATGATCTCTCCGCCGGCGTCCCTCATCAGATAGACGCCGCAAGCCTCAGGGATGTGGCTGCGATCTATTCTTTCCACCTCTTTATTTTATCTAGTTCTCGCCGGAAGCGCTTGTCTCCTTGAGTTTTCCGTCGAAAACTGATTCAATATATCTCCATGGCACAAGCAAAGAAGCCTAAGAGGCACGCCTCGGCCATCAAAGCCCAGCGTCAGGCCGAGAGGCGCTATTCCCGCAACCGGGCGATCAAGAAGAGCGTCCGTCTCGCTATGCGCGCGGTCAGCGATGCAGCCAAGGCCAAGGACGCCAACAAGGTCGCCGATTTGATGTCGGCCGCCGCCGCGGCCTTGGACAAAGCGGCTCAGAAGGGCGCCATACACTGGAAGACCGCGGCTCGCAAGAAGTCCCGCCTAGCCCAACGCGTCACCCAGCTCGCCGGCGCCTCCGCTTAAGCTCACCTTTCGCATATACTTGCGACGAGACGTTCGAGCTCTATCTTGGGATCCAGCCAGGACCGCGACTTGAGCGAGACCTCGGTCTCGAGGCAGGCCTTTAGGTCGCGGATCAGAGCGGGCTCGCTCAGCCGCGACAACGTCTGGAGATAGTCGCGGTCCCAATAGGGGTGCAGGCGCAGGGCGCGGAAAATGGTCGGCGCGTCGCCGCCCGTCTTGAGCATCCTCTTGGCCCGCAATTGACGCGATACGGCCGAACTCAACTGCGAGAGCGCTCTGAAGGCCTGCTCGTCGGCTTTTCCTTCCAGCAACTGACGGCGCAGTTGCGCCATGCAGGGCTTGAGCTGGCGGCTCTGTATCAAGCGGCTGAGGGCGAAAGGATCGGCCGCCTTTTGATACCCCAGGCAAGCCCAGACGTGTTCCACGGAGATGGCCGGCTCCGGTCCGGCGAAAAGCAGCGCCTTTTCCAATTCCTGTCTCAGCAGCCCCCAGTCGGACCCTACTTCCCCGATCAGGACCGAGGCGGCCTCGGCGGCCAATCGTTTGCCGGCGCCTTTGGCCAACTCCTGCAGTCTTTGCCGGGCCTCGTCCTCTTTGAGGGGCGAAAACACGCATATCGCGCCGGCAGCCCCAGCCGCCTTGACCAGGATATCCTTGGGATCGGCCTTTTTCTCATCGGAGACCAGGATCACCGTGCTGCTGGCGAGAGCTTCCTTAAGATATTCGGCCAGCAGCTCGCGAGCCGCGGCGGTCCAGCGCGCGCTCCTGACCAGGACCAGGCGCCTGTCCGCGAAAACGGGCAGTGTCATCGCCTCCGAAACGATGGCTCTGGCGGAATCCTCGCTAATATCCTCCGAGAACTCGCGGAAATTGAAATCATCCGCCTTGAAGGCCGCCTTGATCGCGCTCAAGGCTTCCTGACGAGCCCAGGATTCCTCTCCGATAAGCAGATAGACGGGCCGGAAGCGACCGGCCTTCCATTCGGCGAAAAGCTCGGAAGGCTTGAGTTCCATCAATAAGGATTGGGGTTGACCGGCGGCAAGGGCGCGGTGGGCGCCGAGGCGGGCGGCGTCGACGGCGCGTCGGAGGATATGCGCCGCTCCGACGTCCCGGTGACCGAGCCGAAACCTTCCACCACCCGTTTGACCACGTCGCGGGCCAAGGTATCCCAGAGCACCTCCCGGGCCTGCTCCTCGGTCTTGCCGCCCGGCAGGGTGGAGGCGGGATAGGTGAGGCTTGCCTCCATGTTGCGCTCTTCCCAAAGAATCGTGTTGGTGGCTCTCTCGATGAATTGGAGATCGATCATGACGCGCAGCTTGTAGGCCGTGGGGATGAGGCGAGCGTCGTACTGGATGGGAGTCAATATATAACGGCTGATCGTCACCGAGACCGCTCCGTCGGAGTTGGCCTCCGGGACGACCGGGTAGCGGCCGTCGCGCAGGAATTCGTCGCGCATGCGCAACGCCAGCTTGTCTTCCAGGCCGAATTGCTGGGTCTTGTTGACCACCAGGCGGATCGAGAGAGTCCGGATATGGCTGGGCAATATCTGCGGAGCCGGGCGATAGGCCACGTCGTGGCCGCAACCGAGCGATAATAGGGCGACAGACAGAAGGATCGTTCTTTTCATGTTCATTTCACCACGATATTGACGAGTCGGTTGGGAACGACGATGGTCTTGACCAATTTCTTGCCGGCAAGGGCGGAACGGATCTTTTCGAGCGCCATGGCCGCATCGGAAACCTTGGGTTCCGGAGCGTCGACGTCGAATTCAAAGGTGGCCCGCACCTTGCCGTTGATCTGCACCGCGTATTCGACGCGATTGTCCCTGAGCTGGCCCTCGTCATAAGAGGGCCAGGGCTGGCGAGCCAGGCAATCCGCATGTCCCAGCCGCTCCCAGAGCTCCTCGGTCAAGTGCGGCGCGAAGGGATGCAGCAGGGTGAGAAGCGTCTCGAGGTCCGATCGAGCGGGCCTGTCCTGTCCCTGTATCTCGTTGGCGTAGATCATGAGCGATGAGATCGCCGTGTTGAAACCGAAGGATTCGATGTCGTCGCCCACCTTCTTGATCGAGCGGTGCCTCAGGGCGAGCAGGCCGTCGTCGTCTCGGATTCCTTCCGCCCCGAGCGTCAGCGTCCAGACCCGGCGCAGGAATCGCGCCACGCCTTCGATATTGCGCATGTCCCAAGGCTTGGATTGCTCGAAAGGACCCATGAACATCTCATAGAGCCTGAAGGAATCGGCCCCGTATTCCTGGAGTATCATGTCCGGGTTGACCACGTTCTTCTTGGACTTGGACATCTTTTCGACCTGGGAGTCCAAGGCTTCACCGCCGGCTTTCAGTTTGGCCGTGCCACTGTCGTCGTATTCGATCTCATCGTATCCGTGATAGACCCCGCGTCCGTCCCTGTGCGAGTAGGAGAGTATCATGCCCTGATGCCTGAGCTTCTTGAAGGGCTCTGGCGTCGATACGAAGCCCAGGTCGTGAAGTGCCTTGTGCCAAAATCGGGCATAGAGCAGGTGCAATACCGCGTGCTCCGAGCCTCCCACGTAGGTATCGACCGGCATCCAGGCTTTCTCCAGATCCTCGGCCCAGCCGGCCTTGCCGTTTTTGGGATCGATGAATCTCAGGTAATACCAGCAGGAGCCGGCCCATTGCGGCATGGTGTTGGTCTCGCGTTTGGCGGGCCCCCCGCATCGCGGGCATCGGGTGTCGACCCAATCCGTGATGGCCGCCAAGGGAGATTCCCCGGTGCCGGTCGGCTTGTAATCCTTGACATCCGGCAGGAGCACGGGCAGATCCTCCTCCGGGACGGGCACATGGCGGCATTTCGGGCAGTGGATGATCGGTATGGGCTCTCCCCAATACCGTTGACGCGAAAATATCCAGTCGCGCAGGCGGTATTGGACCCTTCCGCGTCCCAGGCCCTTTTCGTTCAAATAGAAAACGAGCTTGCGTTTCGCCTCGGCCGTTCCCAAGCCCTCGAAGAGAGGGGAGTTGACGGCGATCCCATCCTCGGTGAAGGGCTTGTCCGGCGCGGGCGCCGAGCCATCCTTGGGTTTGACCACGTTGACGATGGGCAGGCCGTGCTTATGGGCGAATTCCCAGTCCCGCTCGTCGTGGGCCGGCACGGCCATGATGGCGCCCGTGCCGTAGCCCGCCAAGACATAGTCCGCGATCCAGACGGGGATATTCTTATTGTTGACCGGGTTAAGGGCATAAGCGCCAGTGAATACGCCGGTCTTCTCTTTCTGCAGCTCGGTCCGCTCGAGATCGGACTTGAGTTGCGCCTGTCTCTTGTACTCCGCGACGGAGGGCCTATTCTGCGGGGCGGTGATTCGGTCGATCAGGGGGTGCTCGGGCGCCAGCACCATGTAGGTCGCGCCATAGATCGTGTCCGGGCGGGTGGTGAAAACCGTCAATTCCGGGCCGCTCTCCAGCCGGAATCGTATCTCGGCGCCCTCGGAGCGGCCGATCCAATTCCTCTGCATCGCGAGGGTCGAGGCGGGCCAATCGAGCTCCTCGAGCCCTGCTTCCAATGCCTCGGCATAGGCGGTGATCTTGAGTATCCACTGCCGGATGGGCTTGCGCTCCACGGCGGTCCCGCAGCGCTCGCAAGCCCCACCGAAGACCTCCTCGTTGGCCAGGCCGGTCTGGCAGGAAGGGCACCAATTGATGGGGGCCGTGGTCTCGTAAGCCAAACCCTTCTTATAAAGCTGTAGGAATATCCATTGAGTCCATCGATAATAGGCCGGATCGGTGGTGTCGACTTCCCGTTGCCAGTCATAAGAGAAGCCCAAGGACTTGATCTGCCTGCGGAAATTGGCGATATTGCGCTCCGTGACCACGCGGGGATGCTGGCCCGTCTTGATCGCGAAATTCTCGGCGGGCAGGCCGAAGGCGTCCCAGCCCATGGGGTGAAGCACGTCGAATCCGCGCATCCTCTTGTAGCGGCACAGTATGTCCGTGGCGGTGTAACCCTCGGGATGCCCCACATGAAGCCCGTCCGCCGAGGGGTAGGGGAACATGTCCAGGCAGTAGAACTTCTTGCCCGGCCGGGGCTTGGAGGGGGCTTTGAACAGCCGCTCGCGCTCCCAGCGAGCTTGCCATTTCGACTCGATTTCAGAGAAAGGGATGGGATCCGCCACCGCCCGAATTATATCAATTCCAGGTGGGATGGCCCGATATTAGAAATAGAGGGTCAAGTCAGTGAAAATCCTGTCATTGCGATCGTAAAAGCCGAAGAGGCCATCGCGCCCGCCCTCGAAGAGATCGGCTCCGACCGCCAGGCGCCAGCGGCGCCCCCAGTGATAGCTGATCTTGGGACGCAGAAGCGCATCCGTGCGTTCGAGGCTAGACAAGACGAGCAATTCCGGTTCAAGCCGATCCTGCGCGAAGGAGCCGCGCAGCCACACAGAGCCCGTAGAGCGTAGCGCCTCCTCCTGGAAAAGGCCTGTTCGATAGCGCCAGAGCACCCGTTGCATGAACTGGACGTTCATCCGCCAACGGCCCTGCCATGTGTAGTCAACGCCAAGCAGATAGTCAAGTGAGTCCAGACTGGCCACGCCGTCGTCGTCTGCCTCATCGATAATGGAGAGTCGTCTGCCGAAATGATGAACTGTCTCGGCCCGCAGCACGACGGGATCCAGGTCCTTAGCCAAGGTCGTTCCAACGATGTTCTGCCGTTCGTAACGGGCTTGGAAGTGATACGTCGGCAGGGGAAATGGCTGGAATTTTCGATAAAAGACGGGCGATTTGTCCCATGTGTAAAGATAAAAGGCGGAGATGTCCCACCCATAAGTCAAACGGGATAGCCTTGCCCCAAGCTCGGTGTTCTTGATCTTCAATGATGGCTGTTCGGCGTCGAACGAGCCCGTCGCAAGGCGCCCGGGCGGCAATGGAAAGGGCGGGGAGAACTCCGAACCTACCGGAGCCAAACGATTGAATTTTGGGGCCAGCCAAATCAGTTCCAAATGGGAGCCTTCCTTGGAGTACTCCAGGTCTGCGCCCCATTGGGGAATCCTTATCTGTTCGGTATCTGGCAGTATATATTCCCTAAAATCCTTGGCGTTGACCGTGTCCGCAAAGAATAGCCCGACCGATTCCCCCCATACTATCTGCTGTTTCCCCAGGCGGAGGTCCGCGGGACCAGCCGAGATATCGACGAATGCGTCACGAAGCTCACCCTCCAGGCGCAGGTCTCTCCGAGCATGGCCGGGGTAACGCCGGTTGAGGTCGAAAACCGCGTCGTAGTAGGATCTTTGGCTTATCTTATAGGACAAGGCCTCGCCGATGCTTCCCGTCGCGGAGGTCAAGATGCGGGTCTTCATCTTGCTCAAAGCGCGAGGCCTGATGGTGCGCGCCGCCGTTTCATTCCTGATCTCCCCGCTAATGCCGGGCCAGCGCGCCCAGGGGGGGCGGTTGATTCCTTGTGCGTTCCTTGCTGGTTGGGGTTTGAGATCTGCCTTGGGAGGTCCGATACGGATGGTCACATAAGGTGGATCCAGGCAGTCAGCGGTGGAAACGATGTTGATTTGGTGCTTGCCGGCATCCAGTTGGACGAGGATCCTGATTCCTCCTGAAATTTCAAGCGCACGGACCGCGAGAACCCGGCCATCGTCGATGCGGAGAGAATCCTTAGCTTTAGGGGCCAGCCCGACTTGCGCCAGCGTGACGATCAGCCAGGTTCCAGAATAGTTCTTTTCAAGCCGGGAGTGGGCCTTAAGGCGCAGGCAGGAGGGATTCGCTGCCTTCAGCACGATCGATGTTCTTTCTGCGGAGCTGCGGGCCGTGATGGCGGCCAGGGAATTTGTCCTGGGCCGCAGTCGCGATGGGGCCGCTGCAGCAGGAGCCTGGCATAAGATCGTCGCGCCAATCGTGACGAATGCCCGCCAGCAACGCAAGTCTATCCCCCTATTTCAGGCGCTTGAGAAAGTGTTTGGTGAAGTATTTTTCAGGGATTTCCCTAATCTTGATGTCGTTGTCGTACTCTATGATTGATCGTCGCGAACGAACGAAATTATCCTCCAGGATCAACCTCAGAGGGCGCAGGCGCCCTCCGAGCGGCGCGTAACCCTGATACATCCCGCGCTTAAGCAACCGGCCCGAAACCGCGTAATATTCGGCCTTGTGCGGGTGAAAATTATCCTTCCTCACCCAATAGATGATTCTGCGATAAGTGGCCGTGTCGCTTTTGGCTAGGAGCTCCAGAGCGTAATGTTCGGCGTCCGATTTTTGGGACAGGAGACGGGCTTGGTAATCATCAGCGAAATTGGTGCGGGCCACATCTCCGTTGGCCACCTCACCCAGCAGCCTCTCTCGAAGAGAGACCCTGACGGGTTGAGAGACATGGGGAAGAAACAGCCACATGTCTCTTCCAATCATGAGCAAAGTGCGCCCGCGGTCGGTCTCGGGATCAGTCGCTTGGACTATGGCCTTTTCCCGGCCACGAACCATCACCCTGTATTTGGCGCTCTTCTGAACCTGTCCCGAATCATAAGAGGTGACCGTGACCCGCACCTCATAGTCGCTCTGGGGCATGCGAACCTCGTCGGCCTTGGCGATGATCTCCTCAGGGGATGGGGTAAGCGCCGCGCTGCCAGAAATCACCCAGAGCCATAACACGAAGAGCTTAGACATTGCGCCTGAGAGCTTCGCCTATTTCCAATCGCGTGATCTTCATGGCGGGCATGACCGAGGCGGCCAGCGCGGTGGCGATGGCCGCGGCCAGAGCCAAGCCGAAGACCTCCGGCACGATCTCGATGCGGGCGATCCATTCCACGGTGGTTCCCGGCGGGGTGGGCATCGGTATGCCGATCCAGGAGATCAGTCGCGCCGAGACGTATCCGCCAGCCATGCCCAGAACGCCGCCGAGCAAGCCCATCACCGCTCCCTCTACGAGGAACAAGCGCGCGACCTCCCTGGGGCGATAGCCGATAGCCATGAATGTGCCGATCTCGCCGATGCGCTCGATGACGGCCATGTTCATCGTGTTGATTATGCTTAACACCACGGAGATTATGATGATGATGTTAAGAATGAGAAAGAGCCTCCTGTTGTAGGCGATGGTTTTTAGAAGGTAATCCGCATCGGGCATCTGGTGCCAGGCCACGGCCTCGAGATCTAACCCGCGCCCTTTGAAATGAAGCTCTAAAGCCGATCGCAGCTCGTCGGTTTGAGAGGTGTCATGGGCGATGATTGTGATGGTTTGGACGTTCTGGGTCTCCAGCAACTTTTGGGCCATCTTTAACGGCACGCGGACGGCCCGGTCGTCATAGGCTTTATGCACGGTATGGAACACGCCCTTGACTTGGGCGTCGAGGCCATTGATGGCCCCCGCCTTGGTATTAGCTAGGAGCACCGCGGGGCTGCCGGCCTTAAGCCCCACGGCCGAGGCCAATCCCGTGCCCACTATTACCATGAACTCGTCGTCGACCTCCAGGTTCGATCCCTCCGTCATCACGAAGAGCGTGCTGATATGTCTCTCGCGCTCGGGGTCGACTCCCTGGCCGATCACGGCGATGGATGTCTCCCCCGTGCTCAGCAATCCCGAGAACTCGAGGCGGGGAGCGAGGTTCTTGACTTGAGGGAATCGGGCGAGCTCTTGGAGCACGGCCTGCGAGGAAGGGATCATGTATTGAAAGGGCTTGGAGCCCCCTTTTTGATAGTAACCCTTGCGGTGTATCTGAACATGGCCAAGGATAGCCCGTATATAGGCTTCCCGCAGCTGAGTGATCGCGTCTTCGATGAAGCCTCCCGAGATGATCAGCGCCATGCATCCGAAGGAGATAGCCGCTAGTGTCACCAGGCTTCTGCCCTTATTCCTGAAGATATTTCGGATGCCGAGCTTGATATAGTACATCTATCGCCCCGGTGCCGGCATGCGGCCGTCTTGGATCTCGATGACCCGGGTGGCCTGGCGCATAATATGAGGATCATGGGTCGAAAAAATTATGGTCACCCCGGTGCGCCGGTTCAGATTTCCGAGAAGCTGGATGATCTCAAGGCCCGTCTTGCGGTCGAGGTTGGCCGTGGGCTCGTCGGCCAGAATCAAGGACGGCCGATTGATGAGGGCCCTCGCTATGGCCACTCTTTGCCGTTGGCCGCCGCTGAGCATGCGTGGGGTGTGGGAAGCGAAGCGCTCCAGCCCCACGTCGCGCAGCAGTTGAATCGCGCGCTGCCGCCGTTCCCGGGCCGGAACGTTTCTGCGGTAAAGCGGCAACTCGACGTTTTCGAGCGCCGTGAGCACCGGGATGAGGTTGAAGGTCTGGTAGATGAACCCAAGCTTGGCCGAGCGCAGCTCCGCCAGGGCGTCCGGCGACAAGGAGTTCACCGCAAAGCCCTCGATTCGCAGTGTGCCCGAGCTGAGCTTTTCAATGCAGCCGATGACATTGAGAAGCGTCGACTTGCCGCTGCCGGAAGGGCCTACGATGGCGAGGAAATCCCCCTTGTAAACCGCCAGGTCAACCCCGTCCAGAGCGGCAAAACCCGGGGCTTCTCCATAGATCTTGCTTGCTCGCTCAACCGAAACCATCTGGATCTCTCTCAGAATGGGAAGGTCGCTGAGTGCGGCCGGTTGTCTTTCCCCCATGTCCATGACCACCTCCTTATCCTATTCGGAGGGTAGCCGTGATAGACCCGGAAACGGAAACAGGCGGGTAAGGAATCGGCAAGGAGGGCCTAACGCTGAGGTTCAGATTTGATTTCCTTTTCCAGGTGCCTGAGCGTATTTTTCAACATCTCGCTGTCGGGATTAAGCCGCAGGCCCTCCTGGAGATTCTGGATGGCTGTTTTGATGTTGTTCTTGGCGTAATTCCTGAGCGCCTCATAATAGTAGCGTTCCGCCAGGGCAGCGTTGCGGCTCGAGACGGGGGCCTGGGCCGGAGCTTGGCGCGGGGCTGGCGCTGGGACCATGGGACGGTGAGCCTCGGAGCGGATTCGGCGCTTGAGGCTTTGGGCCGGGTGATAAGGTCCCACGCGCAGGATTTCTTCGACGATTTTCAGGGCCCTTTGGACATCGCCGGACTCATAGGCTTGGGTGGCCAACTCGAAAAGCTTGCCATTGCGCGCTTGCTGCTGGAGCCGCTCCTGTCTTTCCTGGTCACGCAGTTTGGCCCTGATCTTATCGGCGTATCTGCCGGCTTCAGGATGAGGCGTGGGGTCGCTTTCCAGCGCCTCCAATGCGTCTGTCCAGCGCCCTTGCTGATAGTGCCGGAAAGCTTGGGCATAATTAAAATCCCGTCCCCCCGAGCCGGCAAGCAATATCGAGTCTATTTCGCCGTTGATTCTTTGACTTAAGCTCAAGGCCTCATTGCTGTTGGGAAAGCCGGCCTGCAGGCGATCAAGCTTTTCGGCCGCGGCGAAGAATCGGTCTTCCTGGATGTCCGACTCGGCCTCCCGCACCAGTGCGGCCAGCGCGTCGGGCCCTGGCTGCTTGGCATAACGGATTCCGGGGATATTGAAGCGGTAGGCGAGCGAAAAATGCTGGATGTTCTCAAAGGTCTGGACTAGAGCCATGGAGTAATCGAAAGACACGCCCTTGAAGGCTAGGCCCAGCCCGAAGGTCAGGTTGCCCAGATCCTGGCCCAGCCGATAACCGGCTCTCAGGGAGCCCACGTTTCGATAGTTGTACTCAAGGCCGAAGGCTTTAAAGAGGCTGTCATCGTGTAATACTCGATCGATTTGGATTGCCGCGCTGATCTTGTCGGAGCCGAGCACGTCCTTGACAAATCCCAGGCCCAGACGGGAGGTCAGGGGCAACGGGTCCGATTGCGAGCCGTCGGCGATTCCTCCGGAGTAGCTGACGGCCGGGCCGATATTCGAGATCGAAGCGCCGGCGCAGAAAAGGCCCCCGAGCCAGCGCCACTCGAGCACGCTGCCAAGGTCGGCGGCGTAGGCCGTGCCGTGCATTTCCTCCGCAAGCACGCTGCGCAGCGCCTTCGCCGCGACTCCGAAGTTGACCCTGCCCCGGGTCCCTTCAAAAGCATGGGCATATCCCGATTGAACCAGCAGATCCCTTTGGGCGCTGACCGTGCGGGCCGAGATCCCGGCATCATCGAATATCTCGGCTTTGCCCGCGTCCAGGTAAGCCAAATTCAGGCCGAGGGCTTGCCTTTCGTTGAGCGGCGTCGCCAAGGCCAGGTAACCCAGCCTGGTGTCGCCGATCGAGCGCGTGAATTGCGTGGCGGCTTGGCTGTCGCGCAGCCGGGCCAAGGTGGCGGGATTATAAACCATGGCGAATGCGTCATCACCGATGGCCGCATAGGCTTGTCCCATGGCCAAGGGCCTGGCGCCGAAGGCCTGCTGGAAGAGTACAGCCCCTGTCTCGCCCGCTTCCGGAAAGGCGGGTCGGGGAGCGGCCAAGGAGAGCCCCGCGACAGCCAACGAGGCGAGAATTGGGCGGGTTCTCATTTGCCGATGATGATTTTCACGTCTCGTTTTTGCTGCGGCGCCTGTATGTGCATCAAATAGACGCCGGAGGCCACGACCCGGTTGGCGTTGTTGCGGCCGCACCACGAATAGCTATAGACGCCCGCGGGGAGATCGGCGTCGGCCAGCGTGGCCACGCGCTGTCCTAACAGCGTGTAGATGTCGATCTTGGTCCGTCCCGAGACGGGATTGCGCAGTTCCAGGGCCAGGCAGCCTCCCTGCAGGGGATTGAAATAGTTGTTTCGGACGGTCATCCCCTCGGCCGACGGCACCCTCGCCAGCCGCAGGCTCATGCCGGAAGACGGCCCCAGGGTTCCGGCCAGGTTCAGGGCCCTCACCTTGACATGATAAAGCCCCGCGTCCGACAAAGAGCCGTCGAGGAAGGTCAAGGTCGTCGATATGCTCGATCCAGGCTCTACCGAGGGGTCGCCGGATAGGGAGACGCTGTAACCGACGATCGGGCTGATCGAGGCTGGCGCGCTCCAGGAAAAACGCGGATTTTTCGAAAGCGTGGTCCCCCCATCGGGGATCAGCGTGGGATCGGACGCGCTGACCCGGGCGATGATGGAGGCGATGAGGGGAATTCCCTCGTCGACCTGGATCGGGCCGAAGCGGGCTTCCCCGATGGTCACGGTGTCGGAAGCGTCCGTGCCGAGCACGTGGAAATAATTGGCTCCCGAGGACAAGGGCAAGGACAGTCCCGAGCCATCGAAGATCGGGTCGGCCAGGGTCGGGGTGTCGTTGGCGGTGGCGTTGATTCGGTAGTGGAAGTTAGAAGCGCCCTGCGCGAAGAAGAGGCTTGCGGCGGTGTTGTACCAAACGCCGGGCAGGCGATTGGCCGAGATCGTGACCACCCCGGCGACCGTGACGACGGCTCCCAAAGAAGGGGAATTCAACAAGCCCGTCCAGTTATAGGCTCGAACTCGAACGAAGAACGTGGTGCTGGCGCTAAGCGAGGTGAAAGTAAGGCTTTGCGAGGTCGCGGTCTGGGAGGAGACCAGTCGGCCGAAATTGATGTCCGTAGACACGCTCGCCTCGTAGACGGTGTTTGCGGGATTGCCGTTGGTCGACCAATTGACCGTAAATTGGTTGAGGCCGATGCCGGTGAAGCTTAGGCGTCCGGGTATGGCAGCCAAGGTCACGGTCTCGATCACGGTGGAGAAATTATCCGTCGCCTGCCTGATGGCGTTGAGCCGAACGTAATAGGTCGTGTTGGGGGAGAGATTGAAGAGCGAGAGGGAGGTGCTTAGGCCGTTGGCGGTCGCCGAGCTGCGCAGGGCGCCGGTGAAATTCGAGGCGGTGGAGGCCTGGAGGTCGAAGCCTCCATCCGGAGGGCAGATGGCGGTCCAGGAGGCCGTGATAGTCGAGGACAGCACCGAAAGCGTGACCGTCGGCAGCAGGCTCGCCCCGCAGCTCTTGGAGGCCTGGGCCGTCAGTCCGTAGGAGCCCAGATTGGCCCTATCCCCATTATCTTCCGGCTCCAGGCCCAGGCCGGAATCGATCGCGACATCCTCGGCCGGATCGCCGGCGTCGATGGTCTGGGACCGCAGCCCATCGCTCAGGTTGAAGGAGCCCGTCGCCATGTTATAGCGGCCGTTGGCCGCCGTGCTCATGGGATGGAAATCCTCGATGCCGGCCGAGGGATCGGCCCAGAAGGGATTGGCCGCGATCGAGATGGCGTCCTTGCCGAGCCAACCGGATGAGAATTGCGCGGTCTGATCGCCCCACTGGATCGTATTGTAGGTGTTAGATGAGAACCAATCGTTGTAGTCGCTGTCCAGTCCCGAGGTAA
>JACQPG010000088.1 GCA_016207665.1 Elusimicrobiota bacterium
TACACTATGCGTAGTAGTATTGCAAGCTAAAAGTGACCTTGCGAAAAGCGGGGATGGGGGCTGGGGACGCGGTTACGTCGGTGGGAGGTTGCGAAAAATCTGATTATTCTTCAGGGCTGGCCAGGGCCGACCGGCATGGTTTACGGCTTCCGAAGAAGGGTTTTCGGACAAAGCCAAGTCCACGGGTTTTCCGGTTGTTTCAGCGTTAAAATGCGTTTATTTTGATTCGATCGGCCGAAAAATGGCTCTCTGTCCGAAAACCCTCCTCGAGCAAATCGAAAATCCGGGCGTAACAGGAAATGTTGAGGCATCGAGAGGGCCTTTCCCGACAGGCGGTGAATTGGTAAAATCTATCGTTTGGATGACTGACCCCTATATACAATGGCAGGTGCCGGCCCGCGTGTCCCGGCTCAAGGATCTCGCCTACAACCTCTGGTGGAGTTGGCATCCCGAGGCCCGGGCCCTATTTAAAGAGATAGATCTGTCGCTTTGGTCAAGAAGCCATCACAATCCCGTCTTCCTCCTCCAGAATTCCCAGACCCGCCTCGAGGCGCTGTCCCAAGACCCCCAGTTCTTGGCCCGCTATGACCGGCTGATAGAGTCCTTCGAGCGTTATCAAAGCGGCCAAGACACCTGGTTCAAAAAGGCTTATCCAGAGTCCAAGGGCTCGATCGCCTACTTTTCGGCCGAATTCGGGGTGCATAACTCCCTGAGAATATACTCCGGCGGCTTGGGGATATTGGCCGGAGATCATTGCAAGACGGCCTCGGATTTGGGCTTGCCCTTGGTCGGCGTGGGTTTCATGTATCCCCAGGGCTATGGGCAGCAGAGGATCAGCGCCGATGGGTGGCAACAGAATGTCTTTGAGCAGATAGATTGGTCGGTCTCGCCCGTTCGTCCCATCCTGGGGCCGGACGGCAAGCGCGTGATCGTGGACGTGGGATGGGGCCAGTGGACTCTGCATGTGGCACTTTGGGAGGTCAACATCGGACGGGTCCGGCTCGTGCTGATGGACACCCATGTCGACGGCAATGCGGTCGCCGATCGGGAGATCTCGGGCAGGCTCTACGGCGGCGACAAGAACATGCGCCTGCGGCAGGAGATCGTGCTCGGCATAGGGGGCGTGCGCGTCCTGCGCGCTCTTGGGATACCGGTGTCGGTGTTTCACTCCAACGAGGGCCACTGCGCTTTCCTCTTCATGGAGCTTCTGCGCGAGAAGATCGCGGCGGGCCTCTCTTACGATGAGGCCGCCAAGGAAGTGGCCTCCTGCGGCGTTTTCACCACGCATACGCCCGTCGAAGCCGGACATGACATATTCGACGAGCAGCTCGTCACCCAATATTTCCGGGATTATAGGCCGGCTCTCGGCATGACTGAAGAGGGCTTTTTGGAGTTCGGGAAGGTCCCAGGCGAGCCGGGTTTCAATATGACGGCCCTGGCTTTGAAGCTGGCCGGGCGACGCAACGGCGTCAGCCGCAGGCACGGGTTCGTCTCGCGCAAGATGTGGAGCAAGTTGTGGCCGGGAAGTCCCGAGGAAGGGGTGCCGATCGACTCTGTCACCAATGGCGTGCATCTCGCCACCTGGGTGCAGCAGGAGTTGGGTTGGATTTTCAACAAGTATCTTGGAGAGAATTGGTGGGAGCGGCAGGATGACGGGGCCGTATGGTCGCGTGTGGCGGCCATACCGGATGAGGAATTGTGGGCCATTCACCAGAGGAACAAGGAGGAGATGCTCCAGCTTTTCCGCAGCCGCGTGCGCAATCGCTGGGTGGCCGGACAGACCGATCCTTCCCAGGTCCTGGCCCAGGGCTCCCTGCTGGACGCCTCGGCCCTGACCATCGGTTTTGCCAGGCGTTTTGCGGGCTATAAGCGGGCTAATCTTATACTCAGGGACATCGAAAGGTTGAAGCGGCTCTTGCTAGACCCATGGACCCCGCTTCAGATCATATTCGCCGGCAAGGCCCACCCTGCCGATGATCTAGGCAAATCCTTGATACAACAAGTTTATCGCCTCGCCAAGGACCCCGCCTTCGGAGGCAGGATAGTCTTCGTCGAGGACTATGACATGCATCTGGCCCGCTATCTGGTGCAAGGCTGCGATCTCTGGCTCAACAATCCGCTGGCTCCCTTGGAGGCCTGCGGAACCAGCGGTCAAAAGGCCGCGGTCAATGGGGTGCCTAATCTCAGCATTCTGGACGGCTGGTGGGAAGAGGGCTATAACGGGTCCAACGGCTGGGCCATCGGGCAGGCCGGGGGCCGCGGCTCGGGTGAGGCCGCGGACGCCGCCGATGCCAACGACATCTACGAGACCCTCGAAAAACAGATAGTCCCGCTCTATTACGATCGCGGGCAAGACCGGATTCCCCACGGCTGGGTCAAGATCATGAAGGAATCCATACGCAGCGTGGCGCCGCGTTTCTGCGGTGATCGAATGGTCAAGGAATACATGGAGCGTTTCTACGCTCCTAGGCCCGCCCCGTTGGCCATTCCCGCGGGAAGCGAGCTCGTCTAGGCGTCGGTTTCTTCTAGAATCTCGCCCTTGTCGTTGAGCACTAAGAAAGCGGCCTTTTGGCCTCCGCGCTGGGCCTGCTCCTTGCCCTGATAGGCTCGGTCCACGGCCTTGACCTGGTTCTCGAAATCGCCAAGCCACTGCCTGCCCTGATCATCCTCGCGAAATACCCGGAAATAGCCCTTCTCGATGGGATTTTGGGCATAGAAAAGGCGAATGTCCTCGCGTATGGGGCTGCCGCCGTATTTGCGAATGAATCGCAGCACCAGGTAGGCCAGCAAAAAAGGGACGGCGATGTAGTAGAAAAGAAGGATAAGCATGCCCTACGCCAATAGCGTCAAGGGGTCTTGAGAGCGGCGTTTTCCAGCGCCGAGAGCATATCCTCGACGCAGGTGAATTTTTCCCGGATCTTGCCGGATCGGGCGCCCCGCTCCCGCTCGAGGGCGTCGAGCCGTTTCCAATCGGGAAAGGTCACATAGCGGACCTTGCGCCGCTCCAGCAAGGCCGGCAGGGCGTGGTGGGGATCGGCGGGAGCGGGTTTGAGGGCGCCGGCCGCCAGATCCTCGAGCATGCCCTTGACCGTGGCCACTGAGTCGGCCCGGTTGGTGCCGATCAGGCCGCTCGGGCCGCGCTTAGCCCAGCCGACCACGTATTGCCCCGGCAGGGGCTTGTTGTCGCCGCCAAGCACCCGGCCCTCCGCGTTCGGGATCTTTCCCGCGCGCTCATCGAAGGAGACTCCGGGGATGGGTATGCCGCGATAGCCGACGGACCGGAAGATCAAGCCCACCGGGAGTGTCTCGAAAATTCCCGCTCCTTGGGCCTTGACTCCTCCGCGGCCGTCGGAGACGAGTCGGTTCTTCTCGATCTTGACGGCGGTCACACGGCCGCCCTGACCCAAGGCCTCGACCGGGGACGCGCAGAATCGCAGGCGCACCTTGCGGGCTCGTGAGCCCTCGCCGCGAGCGGCGACGTTCTGGACATAGTCGACGTTTTTCTTATCCTCGGGCTCCTTGAGCAGGGAGGCGGAGAGCTCGTCGAGTTGCGCCTCCTTCGGATCGATCACCAGGTCGGCCGACTCCAGCGATCCAATCTCCTGTATTTCGGCCGGGGAATAGGCGGCCTGGGCCGGCCCGCGGCGGCCCAGAAGATAGATCGTCTTGACCCGGCTCTGACGCAGGGCTTGGAGGGCGTAATCCGCAATATCGGTGGAGGCCAGCTTGTCGGGATGCTCGGCCAGAATGCGCGTCACATCCATGGCCACGTTGCCGATGCCAACCACGGCCACGCTTTCGACGGAAAGATCAAAGCTCTCCTCGCGATAGTCCGGATGGCCGTTGTACCACCCGACAAAGGCCGTCGCCGAATGGTTTCCGGAAAGATCCTCTCCCGGGATGCCCAGTCTCCTGTCGCTCTCGTTGCCGACGGCATAGACAATCTGGTCGTAATGCTGTCGCAAGTCTTCGACCTGGATGTCCCGGCCCAGCTTGACGTTGCCGAAAAATCGGAACGACGGCGAGGCGGCCACCTTCTCGTAGACCATGATGACGTTCTTGATCTTTTGGTGGTCAGGGGCCACTCCGCCCCTGACCAAGCCATAGGGCGTGGGCAGGCGATCGAACATGTCGACCGCGACGGAGATATTCTTTTCCTTGAGAAGGGCCTCCGCCGCGTAAAAACCAGAGGGCCCGGAGCCGATGATGGCGATGCGGAGCGGGCGTTGGGGCGTAGCGATTTTATCCATAAATTTCTCCCATTTTACCAAATGCTGCGAGACTGAGCGAGCGAGAGGCTAGCTCTCGGCGGGAGTGACTCGGAACACTTCTGCCAAAGTGGTGCGGCCCTTGAGCACTTCGATGAGGCCGGCGGTGCGCAGGGTGCGCAAGCCGGTGTTTTGCGCGGCCCGGAGTATCTCCGAGATAGGCGCCCGGTTGAGTATCAGGTCGCGCAGCTCATCGTTGATCTCGAGCAGCTCGAAAAGGCCTATGCGGCCCGAATAACCCCTGCCGCCGCAGGTCTTGCAGCCATGAGGACGATAGAGCGTGGGCACGATGGACAGTACGACCTCCTTGGGAAGGCTCTGCGCCAGGCGGTCCATGGTGCGGGCGGGCGGCTCGTAACGCACGCGGCACTCCTGGCAAAGCTTCCTGACCAGGCGCTGGCTCATGACGGCGCGCAAGGCGCCGGCGATCAGGAAGGGGTCGATCTGCATGTCCAGAAGGCGCGTGACCGTCGAAGGGGCGTCATTGGTGTGCAACGTGCTCAAGACAAGCCGGCCGGTGAGAGCGGCCGAGAACGATATCTCCGCCGTCTCAAGGTCACGGATCTCTCCGACGAAGATGATATCCGGGTCGAGGCGGAGGGCCGCGCGCAGCCCGGCGCTGAAGGTCAAGTTGACCTTGGGATTGACCTGAATCTGGGTGATGCCGCCCTCCTGCTGCCTGTCGTCTTCCAGGATCGGATATTCGATGGGATCCTCGAGGGTGATGATCTTGAGCGCCGGGCTGCGAATGGTCTGGATGAAGGAGTAAAGAGTGGTGGTCTTGCCCGAGCCGGTCGGTCCGGTGACCAGCAACATGCCGGTATTTTGGAGCCCGAGCTCCTTGAGCCGAGCCTGGACATAATCCGGGATGCCGAGATCATTCATTCCCACTTTGATGTTCTTGGTGTCGAGGATACGGATGACCACGTTTTCCCCATAATGGGTGAGTATGGTGGCGATGCGCATGTCTATGCTGCGGTTGTCCACCTTTATGGTGATGCGGCCGTCCTGGGGCCGCCGGGTCTCGGTGATGTCCAGGTTGGCCAGGATCTTGAGCGCCGAGATGATCTGGGCGTGGCTGCCCAAGGGAATGCGATAGGCCGTCCTCAAAAAACCATCGATGCGGTAACGCAGAAGAAGTATGGTCTCCTGCGGTTCTATATGGATGTCCGAGGCGCGATTGCGCATGGCGTCGCTGACCATGGTCTTGATGAATTTCTGTATCGCGCTGTCCGAGGTCCCGACGATCGAGACCCCCGTCTTCTCCGAGACCATGCCCGCCCTCGTCTCGGCCACGTCCCGAAGCACTTGCTTGAGATTGATGTTCTCGCTGCTGACCGATGCCTGCTCCTTGATGAACTGGTCGAATTGCATCTCCAGTATTCCGACCGGGTTCACGTCGTAGCCGGTCAGGAAGCTGACGTCGTCGGCGGCCTCGACGTCCTTGGGATTGACCATGCCGAGCGTCATGGTGCGTCCGTCGAGCCCCAAGGGGAGGACCTGATAGCGCAATATGATGTTCCGTGGAACGATGTGGAAATAGGTCTTGGCCGTCTCGGGTATGGGAATGAAGGTGGTTTTGTAGAATTTGCCGCAATAATCGCAAAGCTCGTCCAGGGTGGCGAGGCTCAGGGCCAGCAGGTTTTGCGCCAGGGGCAGCGAGTTTTCCTCGCAGGCGAGCCGGGCTTTCTCTATCCTCTCCTGGGGATAACCCGTCTTGGCCAGGATTTCCTCGATGTCCTGGCGATGGGAAAGCCTAGTCTGCGGTTCTGGCATGGGCTCTCAGCAGGCGATCTATGGCCTCTACGAGGGCCGGAATATTCGGCGGTTTGGTGAAATGGGCGTCCGCGCTTGATTCGTAGGACCGGATCTCATCGAGCTCCGCGGACTTGCTGGTGAGCATGATCACGGGCAGGTATTTAGGGGCGCAGGTGAGCTTGAGTTTTTGGCATAGCTCCCAGCCCAGCATCACGGGCATGATCACGTCACAGATCGCTATATCGGGCTTGCGCTCCCGGGCCAGGGTCAGGGCCTGGTGGGCGTCGGTGGCCTCCATCACCTCATAGCCGTTCTCCTCCAAGAAGAGGCGAAGCACATAGGTGTTGTCCGGCATGTCGTCGACCACCAACACCAGGGGCTTGCGGCCCTCCGGTCCCGCCGCCTTGTCTTGGAGCGGTCTGGGGGTCTGCCCCTCTTGGTCGGACATAGATCAGCTTTTGTTGCTAAATTTCTCCGAGCTGAGAAGCTGGTTGATGGTGTTGAAGAGTTCATCAAGGGCGACAGGCTTGCTGATGAACTCGTCGGCGCCCACCTCGAAGGATTGAAGCATGTCCTGCGGCGTATCTTTGGAGGTCATGATCACGATGGGAATGGCCTTGGAGAGAGCGGCCTTGCGTATGCGCAAGCAGGTCTCCCAGCCGTTGAGCTCCGGCATGACCACGTCCATCAGGATCAGATCAGGGGCGTCTTGGAGCACCAAGGTCACGCCTTTCTCTCCGTTTTCGGCGAGGGTGACCCGGAAGCCCTTCTTCTCAAGGGCCTCCTGCAACACGCTTCGGCTCAAGGCCGAGTCGTCGATGACCAGTATGCGCTTTTGGGCTGGATGGCTCATGGGGCTCCTTTAGACATCCCATATATAACAGAAGGCCTGGAAGAGCGCAAGTCCTTAGCTTCCTTTGGGCGGCTTGGCCTTTCCCTCGGAGGCCTTCTTGAGGGCGGCTCCCCAGACGAGAGGCACGTCCTTCTCGTCTCCCAACGGCTGCATCGACCCGGGTGTGGGCGGCGGCCTCTGCGGCGCCGGGTCGGGCGGCGGCGGGGCGGAAGGCAGGGGAGCGGGCCAGGGCGACGGAGCTGGAAATTGTCCGGCCAATCGCAGGCGCTCTTCCTCGAGGCGATGGCGTTCCTCGGTGAGCTGCTCCTGGGCGATGCGCAGGCGCTCGTCCTCCAGGCGGTTCCTTTCATCGCGTAATTGTATCTGCGCCAGCTTGAGCCGTTCTTCCTCGAGCCTGCGCCTTTCCTCGCGGATCTGGTCCTCGGCCTTGATCACGGCGTTCTGCCGGGCGGAGATCTCCTCGGAAAGGGCGATGAGCTTTTGGCGCTCGGCGTCTATCTTTTGCCGCTCCTCTCGAAGCTGGAGTTGAGCCTCCTGCAGTGACCTCAGTTTGGCTGAAAAGCCTTCATGCTGGGAATGGAGCTTAAGCCGCTCCTCCTCGAATTTTCGGCGCTCCTCTTCGAAGCGCTTGCGCTCCTCATCGAGCTGGCGGCGGGCCTGCTCGAGCAGTATCTCCAGCTCGCTGCGCACGATGGCCGCCGGTCCCAAGGGCTGGGGTGGGGCCGGTGGAGAGAGCGGGTCCGGCCGATTGCCCCGCTTAAGCCCCTCGATCTCGGCGCTCAGCTGCTCGAACTGCCGCCTAGTCCTACTCCGCTCTTCCCCCAGCGCCTTGAGTTCCTCCTTGAGCTGAAGCTGGGTCTGCTGAAGTGCTTGAAACAGCGACAGAATTTGATGAGCCTGGGATTTGGGGTCGGGCAGGGGCGCCGGATTCTCCATTCGGTCTAAGTGTAGACCGGGGAGGGCCTTTTTTCAATACCGGAATTGTTACTTGCGGAAATACTCGATGGTCTGGCTCAGCCCATCCTCCAGGGACACTTCTGGATGCCACCCCAGCTTGTCTTGGGCCAGGCCGATATCGGGTCGGCGCACCCTCGGGTCATCAACGGGCAGGGGCCGAAAGTCTATGCGGGATTTGGAGCCGGTCAACTTGCGTATCATCTCGGCGATCTCAAGGATGGTGAGCTCCTGAGGATTGCCGATGTTGACCGGGCTGTTGATATCGGAATGGAGAAGCTTGTCTATGCCGCGAATGAGATCGGAAACGAAGCACAGGCTCCTAGTCTGACCGCCTTTCCCGTAGACCGTGATGGGCTCGCCGGCCAAGGCCTGGGTGATGAAATTCGGCACGGCCCGCCCGTCGTTCTTGCGCATCCTCGGACCGTAGGTGTTGAATATCCGGACTATCCGCACCTGCATGTTATGATAACGGTGATAGGCCATGGTCATGGCCTCGGCGAAACGCTTGGCCTCGTCATAGACTCCCCGGGGGCCGATCGGGTTGACATTGCCCCAATAGCTTTCCGGCTGGGGATTCACCTCCGGGTCCCCATAGACCTCCGAGGTCGAGGCCAGCAAGAAAACGGCCTTCTTGTCCTTGGCTAGGCCCAGGGCCTTATGCGTGCCCAGAGCGCCCACCTTGAGAGTGGGTATCGGGAACTGCGAATAATCGACGGGACTGGCGGGACTGGCGAAATGAAGCACCGCGTCCAAGGCGCCGTCCACCTCGATATATTGGGTGACGTCGTGCCTTATAAAGGAAAACTGGGGGTTGCCCTTGAGCTTTTCGATGTTCTCGAGCCGCCCGGTCAGCAGGTTATCCATGGCGATCACTTCGTGTTTTTGGGCGAGGAAATGATCGGCGAGATGGCTTCCCAGAAAGCCCGCTCCGCCGGTGATCAGGATGCGCATGCCGAGCCTTTAGGATGGGCGACCGACCCCGAAATAGGTGAAACCGGCGGCTCGCACGACTTTGGGATCGTAAAGATTCCGTCCATCGATGATCAGGGGGTTGCGCATGATCTTGGATAATCGCTTGAAATCGAGCGTCTTGTATTGGGGCCATTCCGTGAGCAGGGCCAGGCCGTCCGCGCCCTTGGCGCAGGAATAGGGGTCCTTCTGGAAATCGACGCCCTTGAGCTCGGGCAGAACCCGCGCCCTCTCCAAGGCTACCGGGTCGGTGGCTCGGACCTTGACCTTGCGCTCCTTGAGCATGCGTATGATGTCGACGCTGGGGGCGAATCTCATGTCGTCGGTGTGGGGCTTGAAGGCCAGGCCCAGCAGGGCGATGGTCTTGCCCTCCAGGTTCCAGAGATTCTCCTCCACCTTGCGCATGACCCAGGCCTTCTGATGCTCGTTGACCTCCTTGACGGCCTTGAGCAGGGAAAAGTCATAGCCCTTCTGCTTGGAGATCCAACAAAAAGCCTCGAGATCCTTGGGGAAGCAGAACCCGCCGAAGCCGATGCCCGCCCTCAAAAAAAGAGGCCCGATGCGTTTATCGAGGCCCATGCCATGGGAGACCTGGGTCACGTCCGCGCCCACCTTCTCGCAGAGTATGGAGACGGCGTTGATGAAGGAGATCTTGGTGGCCAAAAACGAGTTCGAGGCGTGCTTGATGAGCTCGGCGCTCTTGACGTCGGTGACGATCACCGGAGCGTCGATGGGCGAGTAGAGCTCGCGCATCAGTTTCTCCGCCCTGGGAGAGGTCGCGCCCAGGACGATTCGGTCCGGCTGCAGGAAGTCCTTGACCGCCGTGCCCTCGCTGAGGAATTCAGGATTGGACACGACGTCATAGGGCACGCCCTTCTTATTGATGCGCTTTATGGTCCGGCTCACCCACTCGCCGGTCTCGACCGGAACGGTGGATTTGTCGACCACCACGGTGTAGTCGCTCATGTGCCGCGCGATCTCGCCCGCCGCGTTTTCCACGGCCGAGAGGTCCGCCGAGCCGTCCGCGCGAGGAGGGGTCCCCACGGCGATGAAGATCACCTCGGCCCGGCGTCCCTGATGCCGCATTCCCTCGAGTATGGAGCCCGCGAAGCTCAAGCGGCCCAGCTTGCGATTCTTGGCCGCGAGCTCGGAAAGCCCGGGCTCGTAGATGGGGATGCGCCCGGCCTTGAGGGCCTTGATCTTGGCCTTGTCCGAGTCGACGCAGACCACGCGCGCGCCGATCTCCGCCAGGCAAGCGCCGGTCACCAGCCCGACATATCCCGAACCAACGACGCATACATTTACAGGCTTGGCCATGATTGTTGGAATATTATCACTTTTTCACAAGCGGAGACTTGCGCTCCAATGGATTGGGGGCTACACTGGGCCTGCCAGCAGCCATGAAAGCCTTCGCCCCGCTCAGCCAGCGCATCCGACAGAAGACCGCTCGCGTCGGGGTTCTCGGCCTGGGTTATGTGGGGCTGCCCTTGGCCCTGGAGTTTTGCCGGAAAGGCTTCCGCGTCCTGGGCTTCGAGGTCAGCCCGGCTCGGCTGGCGCGATTGAGGCGGGGCCGTTCCTATGTGCTCGATATCGCCGACGATCGCCTCGAGGAAGCCCTCGGGCTGGGCCTCTTCGAGCCCACCGATAAATTCGACCGGCTTTCCGCCTGCGACATAATCATCATCTGCGTCCAGACGCCCCTGCGCAAGACAAGGGACCCTGACCTGAGCCATATCTTCGCGGCCACCAAGGAGGCGGCCAGCCGTATGCGCCCGGGCCAGCTGGTGGTGCTTGAAAGCACCACCTTCCCGGGCACGACCGATGAGGTGGTGCGCCCTCTGCTCGAGGCGGGAGGGCGCCGTTTGGGCAAGGACTTTTTCCTGGCCTTCTCGCCGGAGAGGGTCGATCCGGGCAATTCCCGCTGGAATATCGCAAACACGCCCAAGGTCGTGGGAGGCGCGGAGCCTAACTCGACGGCGCTGGCGGCGGAGCTCTACGGGCACATCGTCGATCAGGTGGTGCCCGTTTCCAGCACCAAGGCCGCCGAGGTGGTCAAGCTTTTGGAGAATTCCTTCCGGGCCGTTAACATAGCCCTGGTCAATGAGATGGCGCAGATCTGCCATCGTCTCGAGCTCGACGTCTGGGAGATCATATCGGCCGCGGCGACCAAGCCGTTCGGGTTCATGCCTTTCTACCCGGGCCCGGGCATCGGCGGGCATTGCATCCCCAAGGATCCCCAGCTCCTGACTTGGAAGATGAAGACCCTGGATTTCGAGCCGCGTTTCATCGAGCTTGCCAGCTCGATCAACGGCGCCATGCCGCGTTATACCGTGGCGAGGATCGCCGAGGTGCTCAACAAGCGGCGCAGGGCCCTCAATGGGAGCAAGATCCTGGTCTTGGGGGTGGCGTATAAGCCCGACACCACGGATTACAGGGACTCGCCGGCCCTCGACGTGATGGAGCTGCTGCGCCAGGCGGGAGCCAGGGTGTCTTATCACGATCCCTTCGTGCCGGAAGTCCGAATCGACGGAGCGCGGTGGAAGGGGGCCGCCCTGTCTGATGGGCTATTGCGCTCTTCCGATTGCGTGGCCATAATGACGGCCCATAAGTCCTTGGATTATCGCCGCGTGATCCGTTTGGCCTCCTGCGTATTCGACGCGCGTAACGCTACCGCCGATATCGGAGTTTCCGCCAAGGTGTTCAGGCTTTAGCTGGATATGGAAGAACCTCAGATCAGCTTGGTGGACCGGCGTTGCCTGGAGGCCTTCAAATTCCTGGGCAAAGCCCTGGGGCAGATGAGCCTTTACAAGATAGGCCATCCCTCGGTGGCGGTTATGCTCAAGTCCGCCGAGGATCAGCTCAACGAGGTGATCGCCCAAACCCCCGGCGGCGAGGTGTCCTTCATCGTCGACGGGCAGCAGCTCGTGGCTAACGGAAGGATCGTGGGACAGATGCAGCAGCTGCCCAGCGCCCTGACAGGCGTGTTCGCGAGATTCAAGCTCAACAGCATCACTTTCAAGGCCGGTTTCTCGAGCGAGGAATTGGCCGCCTTTTGCGAGCTGGCCGCCTCCCGACCCGACGGGCAGGCGACCGATCCCAAGGCTTTCTTGAGCGGCCGAGGGGTGTCCCATGTCGTGCTCAACGAGGCGCTCTATTCGAAGGTCGTCACGGCCCCCAAGCCGACCACTCCTCCTGCGGCGACTGGCCCGGCCCCCGCCGCGGCCGTTTCGGCGGCCGCGGCGGCGGAGTTTCAGGGCAAGACGCTCGACGAGACCATACAGGCCTTGATCGACAAGGCGGTGCCCGATCCGCAGGATAGGTCCGCGATCTATCAGCAGGTCATGGACCTGCTCAAGAGGGATATACAACATCGCATCGACGAGATCACCAAGACCCTGCGCCAAGAGAAGCACATGCTCGAGAACGAGCAAAGCCGGACTCAGACCGTGCTGCAGAATTTCGCCGAAGGCATGATCATGGTCGATGAGCAGGGCAAGATATTGATGATGAACCAGGCGGCCGAGCAGATCTACGGAAGCCCGTTGAGCCAGATCGTCGGACAGCCCCTGGTCGACAAGACCACCGAGGAGGCCGTCATTACCCTGGCCGCGGAGATATCAACGCCCAAGGACAGGCCGGTGAGCAAGGAGGTCAAGCTCGCCGGCGGCGAGGAGGTGCAGCGGACCCTGCGCTCGGCCGGGGCCGTGGTCCAGAACGAGTCCGGGAAGGTGGTCGGCATGGTCTCATCCTTGAGCGATGCCGCCAAATACAAGGAAGTGCAGAGGATGCAGCGCGAGTTCGTGGCCCATGTCACGCATGAGCTGCGGGCTCCGCTATCCTCCATCCGCGCCGCTTTGGAGATCGTCCAGGGGGAGGTGCGCGGCAAGATCGACGAGGAGCAAGACCGGATGCTCACGACCGCGCTCAAGAACAGCGATCGCCTGGGCGAGATGATCAATAGCATCCTGGACTTCTCCAAGATAGAGTCGGGACAGATGACGGTTTACCCCAAGAAGGCCGACGCGGAGAAGATCGGCCGCGAGTCCGTGGACAGCCTGGCGCCATGGGCCGTGAAGAAGAGGATCACCTTGAGCCTGACCACGGATCCGGAGCTGCCGGCCATAATGGCGGACAGCCAAAGGACCATCCAGGTCTTGATCAACTTGATCTCCAACGCGATCAAATTCACCCCCGTGGGAGGGCGCATCTCTGTCTCCGTGCGGCGCTCCCCCGGCTCTCCCACGTCGTCCAGCGAGAAATTCATCGAGTTTTCCGTCGCCGATACAGGCTGCGGCATCAAGAGGGAAGACCATAAGAAGATCTTCGAGAAGTTCGTCCAGATCGCCGCCGGGGACAAGCATGTGGGAGGCACCGGCTTGGGTCTGGCCATCGCCAAGGCCCTGGTCCATCTTCAGGCGGGACGGATGTGGGTCGAAAGCGAGGAGGGAAAGGGCGCGACCTTCATCTTCACCCTGCCGCTTTACGTTCCTCCCAAGGAGCCCGGAGCGACGGCTCCTCGAGCTCAAGCCCAGCCGCAGCGTTGGTGGAAGCGATTGTTGGGAATCAGATAATCCCGCTATATCTCGCGCGCGAATACATAGCCGAATACCGAGTGGGCCTCGGCCTGGCGGAGGATTTTCGCGCAAGCCTCCAGGGAGGCTCCAGAGGTGCAGACATCGTCTATCAAGACCAGCTTCAAGCCGTAGACCGGCTTGAATGGGCCGGCGAAGGCGTCCTTCAGGTTTTCCTTTCTTTCCTTCCGCAATAGATTCCATTGTGGCCTGGTGTTTTTCGTCCGTATGATCAGGTCTTGGACCGGAATTCGGAGCTCACGGCCCAGCGCCAAGGCCAGTTCAAGGGCTTGATTGTATCCCCTTTGTCTCAATCGGGAGGGATGCAGGGGCACGGGGATCAAGGCGTCCGGCCGGCCGAGCTCGGGAAGGCGGCTCCAGGCTCGGGCCATGAGCCGTCCCGCTTCGCGGGCCGCGGCCCTGCGTCCCCTGTATTTGAAGGCGTGCACGAGGGACACGGCGGGGCCGCGATAGGCGAGGCAGGCGCGGATGACGGCGCAGTGCGCCGGGCCGGCCAGGCAGCGGGAACAGAGATTATCCCGGGGGCTGATGGGTTGGCAACAGCGCAGGCAATAGGGAGGCTCATGGGGCAAAAGCCGGCTTTCGCAAGAGCCGCATAAGGCCCTTGACCATGAGACAGGCAGGTCGTCCTTGCAATGGGCGCAGATGGAAGGCCATAGCCAGTGGAGGCAGCGTTCTCGCCAACCCATGAGTTGATACGAACGACAAGACCGATTGTTCCGGGCAATGAGATAGAATAAAGGGTCTTCTCCGTTCTGAGTGGGTAAAAACAACGTAAGAAACGGTATGCTCTCGACGGGAACGCGGCTATGCTGATGGCCAAGAAAACTGGCACGATTGGTGGATGCGAAA
>JACQPG010000091.1 GCA_016207665.1 Elusimicrobiota bacterium
ACCAACTGCGCTGCAGTTGGAACTGGGTAAAACGGATCGGGAAAAGGAGGCGCCTATCGGCTAAAAATCAGGCAAAAAAAGCGGGACAAAATCGTTCAGGCCGCTTCCGTCGGAGGAAGGCGGCCAACTGAATTTTTCAGGTTAGTTCTAGGTAAAGAAAAGTCGACGCTATCCGGCGCGCCGCAGCAGGTCTTGTATGATGCGGGCGGTGGCGCCCCAAATGCGGCGCCGGCCCGCGCGGAATTCCGGCAAGGGATAGCGTCGCCCCGCGATCTCGCGCCAGCCGCCTTGGCTATAACATGAGGGCCGCCTCAGCCGGCTGCAGGGAACGAAGAAAAAGGCCTCGACCTCGCGGGCTTGGGGGACCAGATCGGGGGCCTGCTCGAACCAACCGACCCAAGGAGAGATCACGAAACCCAGAGGCGTGGGCACATCGTCGAGAGGCCCGAGAATCTCTATGCGGTTTTCGGGAATGCCCAATTCCTCGCGCGTCTCGCGCAGGGCCGCGGCTCTGAGGCTTATGTCGCCGCGTTCCTTGCGCCCTCCCGGAAAGGCGATTTGTCCACCGTGCGAGGACAAGCCGCGATTCCGAACGGTCAACAGAAGCGCGGGCCCCTCCTTCAAGGCGACCACGGGCACCAACACCGCGCAAGAAATGAAGCCCCGCAGACGCAGCCTTCGGGGGCGAGCCTTCTTGAGAGAGCGAGCCAGAGCCTCTTTGAATCTGGCGCCGCTAGGGGCAGGCATCGAAAAAGGTTAGCAAAAACGTCACGCGCCCTAGACAGACGCTCGGGATACAATGGGTTCGTCTCCCCTAACGGGAATGCCAATGGAGGCTGGATCCGCCAAGAAGCGCGTCAGGATCGCGGCCCTTGGAGATATCCATTGCTCCAAGGACTCGAAGGGCCTTCTTGAGCCCATTTTCGCTCAGGCCATAAAGCACGGGGACGTGCTGGTGCTTTGCGGAGACTTGACCGATTACGGCCTTCCCGAGGAGGCCCATCTGCTGGTCCAGGAGCTGCGCCCGGCCGCGGGCAAGCCCATCGTGGCCGTACTGGGCAATCATGATTTCGAGGCCGGCCAGCAGGATACGATCAAGGGCGTACTCAGCGCGGCGGGTATACGCGTGCTCGACGGCGATTCCTGCGAGTTCCTGGGCGTGGGCTTCGCGGGAGTCAAGGGCTATATCGGCGGCTTCGGCGGCCGGGCCCTCCAATCCTGGGGCGAGAAAGGGATCAAGCAGATAGTCCATGAGTCCATGGAGGAGGCCCTCAAGCTCGAGCGCGCCTTGGCGCGATTGCGCACCGTCCAGAAAGTCGCGATATTGCATTATTCGCCCATCGCGGGCACCGTGGAGGGAGAGCCCTTGGAGATATTGCCGTTTCTGGGATCGAGCCGCCTGGAGGAGCCCTTCAACCGCTATCCGGTCAGCGCCATTTTCCACGGCCACGCGCATTTCGGCAAGCTGGAGGGACGCACGCAGTCGGGGGTCCCGGTCTACAACGTGGCCATGGCCTTGCTGCAGCGGCTCAAGCCCGAGCACCCGCCGTTCCGGGTGGTCGACCTCGTCATGACCCATCACCTGGCGCCGGCGGCTCAAGGGACCTGACATGCCTGAGCCTGAGCGCGACGGGCCGACCTGGTTCTACAGCCGGATCTTGCGCCTTCTCACCCGGCGCAAGATACCTTTCTTGGTGGGGGGCGCCTACGGCCTTCGGTTCTATACCGGGATCAGGCGCGACACAAAGGACCTGGACCTATTCCTCCTGAGCGACGACTGTCAGCGGGCCATGGCCCTCCTGGCCGAGAGCGGCCACTCGGTCAAATGGCAGTCCAAGATATGGCTGGCCAAGACCTATAGCGACAATCACCTCGTCGACCTGATCTTCAACTCGGGCAACGGGCTTTGCCCGGTCGACGAGCAGTGGTTCGAGCACTCTTCTCCGGGCGCTCTTTGGGGCATCCCCGTGCGATTCGCTCCTGTCGAGGAGATGATCTGGTCCAAGGCCTTCATCATGGAGAGGGACCGTTATGACGGCGCGGATATAGCCCATCTCATCCGGCTGAAGGGAGGCTCCATCGATTGGGAGAGGCTGCTTCGGCGCTTCGCCGAGCACTGGCCGCTGCTGTTGAGCCATCTCATCCTGTTCCTCTACGTCTATCCCGACGAGCGTTCCTCGCTTCCCCGGGCCATACTCTCGCGGCTGATGGAGCGAGTCAAGGAGGCCCGCGTCTTGAACGGCACGACCCAGCGGCTCTGCCGGGGGACGCTGCTGTCGCGCACCGAGTTTGTCAAGGATCTCGAGGAGGGATTCTTCGACGGCCGGCTCATCCCTTCCGGCCTGCTGACCTCGCGCCAGCTGCGCTCGGCCGAGTCGCTCTAGCGGCCGCGGCCTAAGAGGTCTTCAAGGAAGACATAGGCGGCCGGTATGAGGAAAAGCGTCATGGGCATGGCGATGGTCAGGCCCCAGGCCAGGGACAAGGCCATGGGCGCGACGAAGGGCTCATAGCCGCCGAAGCCGTAGGCCGTGGGGAATAATCCGAGCAAGGTCGTAATCGAGCTGGCCGCGATCGGACGCAGGCGCTGGGAGCCCGCTTTGACCGCGGCCTCGACCAAGGGCATTCCCTCGGCGCGCTTCGAGTTGATGAAGTCCACCAGCACGATGGCGTTGTTGACCACGACGCCGGTCATGGCTACCACGCCCAAAAGGGCCATGAACGAGGCCGGCTGGCCATGAAGCAGCAGGGCATAGACCACGCCCAGCAAGCCGATGGGCACGGTGGTGAGGATGATCAGGGGCTGAATATAGGACCTGAAGAGAGTGGCCAATATCACGAAATCCAGCCCGAGGGCCACGCCGAAAGCCTTGAGCAGCGAGCGCAGGGACTTGATCGTCTCCTCCTCCTCTCCTCCGAAGATCAGCTCATAACCGGGGTACTTTTGCGGGACGTCCGCCATGACGCGCGCAAGCCTCCCGTTGGCCTCGTGAGAGGTGATCTTGTCGACGTTCACGTCGGCCGTGACCGTCACCACGGGACGGAAGTTGTAATGGGCGATGAAGGGCGGTCCCTGGCGCCGCTCGATGCGGGCGACGCGGCCTATGGGCACGGGGCGGCCCTGCGGGTTGGGGACCTCGAGCTCGAGCAGCCGCTCGGCATCCTGAGCTCCCTGGCGCAATCGCACCCGGACCTTGACTTCCTCGTCGGGCCTGCGTATCTCGGCCGCTTCCGCGCCGTCGATGGCCAGCATCGCGGTCCGGGCGATGCTGAACGTGTCGACGCGGGCGAAGGCGGCCTCGCGCGCGTCGGGCGTGATCACGATCTGATCCTTGCCTCCCTCGCGCGAGTCGACTATGTCGCGCACGCCGTCCATGGCGGAGAGCTCCGACTTGATCCTGTCCGCGATCGAGCCGAGCGTCGCCATGTCCCTGCCACGCACGCGCACCTGCACGGCCCTGCCGACGGGAGGCCCCGGGCGGAGCTCCTCGAAAGTCACCTTTGCCGGTCCGCTCAAGCCTTGGAGGCGCTGCCTCAACTCGGCCATGATCTCTGAGGTCTTGCGCGCGCGGGTCTCCTCTGGGGTCAGGAAGACCCGGACCTGGCCGAAATGAGTGCCCAACCTCACGGTCTCTTCGATGCCCTTCCGTCCCACCGTCGCCGTCACCACGTCGAGCTCGGAGACCGGCAGCTCGAGCACGGCCTTTTCCACGGAGGACACGACGCTCTCGGTCCGACCGAGCGAGCTTCCCTCGGGCATGTCGACCTGGATGAAGAATTGGTCGATCAGTCCCGGCGGGAAAAGGACCAGCCGCAGACGCCACCAGGCCAACCCCACGGTCACGAGGAGGAACGCGGCCACCACCGCGAGGAATCGCCCCTTGTGCTGTAGCAGCCCGCGTATGACCGACTCGTAGCGCCCGCTCACCTCCTCGTACCAGCGCGCCGGGCTCTTCTCGCTGACGGGACGTCCTAGGGGCAATATGTCCATCACGTGCGAGGGCAGTATGAAGAAGGCCTCGAAGGCGCTTGCCAGGAAGGCCATGCAGACGATCACCGGCAGCATGAACATGAACTTGCCCATGATGCCCTCCATCAGGGCGAAGGGAAGGAAGGCGCAGGAGCTCACCAGCACCGAGCCCACCACGGGCAGGACCACCTCGCGCGCCCCGTCGACCGCGGCCTTGGCCGGCGTTTTGCCCAGCTCCAGATGGCGATAGATATTCTCGGCCACCACCACGGAGTCGTCATCGAGCATGCCCAGGACGATGATGAAGCCCAGCAGCGAGAGGAGGTTGATCGTGAACCCGAACGGCACGGCCACCATCATGGCGGCCGCGAAAGAGATGGGGACCCCCCAGGCCGCGACCACGGCCAGGCGCCAGTCCAGGAAAAGGAAAAGCGCGGCCAGGATCAGCACCCCTCCCTGGATCATGTTGTTGGTCATCACCTTGAGCCGCCGCTTGATGAAGAAAGAGATGTCGTCCGAGATGGAGAGCGTCATTCCCATCGACCGCGCCCTCGCCTCATGCTGATCCCGGACTCGCTTGACCGCGTCGGCCAGGTCGATCGCGTCCCCCGACTTAAGCTTGGCCACGTTGAGATTGATCGCAGGCAGGCCGGAGGCGCGGGTGAGCACGCGCGCCTCCTCGAAAGTCTCGCGGACCTGGGCCACGTCCGAAACCCGCAGATACGAACGCTCGTCCGAGGCCCTCACCACCACCTGGGCGATGTCCTCGGCGTTCATGGCCGCTCCCACCACGCGCACCAGCTTTTCCTGCGGTCCCACCTCCATGGTGCCCGCCGATGCGTCGCGCACTCGCCCCCGCACCGCGGCCGAAAGCTCGGCCAGCATGATGTCGTGGCGCTTGAGCTTCTCGGGGTCGACCTCGATCCAGATCTCGCGCTCGCGCGCGCCCTCGGCGTCCACGCGGGCGATGCCGGGCAGCTCCTCGAGTATGTCCTTGAGCTCATCGGCGAAGCGATCCCTCGCGTCGTCGTCGGCCCCGGCCACGGAGAGGGTGATGAGGGGACGGGCGGAGGAAGTCAGCTCCTGGACCAGGGGCCGGTCCACCTCCTCGGGCAGGTCCTTGACCCGCGACATGGCCTGGTAGATCTCGTTGACTACGCGCTGGGAGTCCCGGTCGCTCAAGTCCTCGTCGAGACGCAAGACCACCAGGGAGCGGCCCTCCACCGAGAACGACTCCACCCGGTCGATGCCCGAGACCTGCTTGAGCTCCCTTTCCACGTTGCGCGTCACCAGGCTCTCGACCTCCTCGGGCGAGGCTCCGGGATAGACGGTGGTAATGGTGATTATGTCGAAGGTGATGTCCGGGAAAGCCTCGCGGCGCACGTGGCAGGCCTGGTACCCCCCGACCCCCACCACGAAAAACGTGATCAGGTTGGTCAAGACCCGGCGATTAAGGAAGAAATCGATCATCGCGCGGGCGCCTCCAGGCCCAGCTCCTCGATCAAGGTGCCCGAGGCGCGCGCCAGCTCGATGCGGGCGGCCAGCTCGTCTTGTTGGGCCCTCAACAGCTCGGACTCGGCTCTCTGTATGTCCTGGCGGAAGCGTACCATCAGATCGGTGGTGGAACGGCCTTTGCGGAAATTCGACTCCTCGGCCGCGGCCTTGCGCCGCTCCAGCTCCAGGAGACGGAGGCCCGCCGCGACCCGCCGTCGCGCCGTCTGCCAGGATTCATCGGCCTGAGCGAGCTCGCGCTCGACCTGCTCGCGAACCCGCCTCTCCTCAGCGGCCAGGCCCTCCAGGGCTTGTTCCGCCTGGCGCCGCAGCAGCCTCTCGCGCCGGAAGGTCAAGGGCACGAGCAGGCGCAACCCCACGGTCTTGACCGCGTGGTCCCAGCCGCTCATATCCTTCCAGGACGACTGATAGGTCCCGGCCAGGCCGGAGAAGCGGTAAGCTCCCTCCAGAGACAGGTCGGGCCGGATATCGAGACGCGCCAGCCGCAAGTCCCACTCGCCCGCCTTGCGCGCGGCCTGGGCCGAAAGCAGGTCCGGGCGCCGGCTCAAAGCGGCCTCCGGCTCGAGGCGCGGCTCGGGCATCGGCTCGGGCTCGCTCAACGTCGGCGCCGGCGAGGAGGCTGGCTGATGCAGGGCGGCCCTAAAGCCCAGTTCGGCCTGACGCAGGGAGGACCGGGCCACGATCAGCTCGGTCTGGCGCAGCTCGAGCGAAGCCTCGGCCTGGAGAAGGTCCGATGCCTCGACCAAGCCGTAGCGCCTCTTGTCCCGATGCGAGACGACCAATCTCTCCGCCTCTTCCACCCCCGCCTCGCGCACCCGCAACTGTCGGCGCGCGAAATAAAGCTCGAGATGGGCGCGCGCGGCCCGGGCCGCATGGTCGGCGCGCGCGTTCTCCCAGCGCCATCGCGCCGATAAGGCCCGCGCGCGGGCGGCGCCGCGCCTGGCCTTGTCCGGCCGGCCCCAGAAATCCTTGATCAAGGGTTGGGAAAGCTCCAGGCTCAAGTTCGAGGCGGCGCTCGGGTCCAAGGTGCGGAAAAGCGAGGGGCTGGTCAGGCGCTCATTGTGCCAGAGAAGCTTCGTCTCGGTGCCCAAAAGAGTTCGCTGCAGCAATCCGGTCTCGAAGGTCTCCAGCCGCGAAAAGCTCCCCTGGAAGGCGGGGGCGGCGCGGGGCGAGCGATCATTGGTATGCGAGTAGCCGGCCTGGAATTGAGGATCGGTCAGGGCGAGCAGCAACGGCTCCTCGAGCTCCGCTTGTCCCAGCTCGGCCTTGAGCCGCTGCAGCTCGGGCGAGCGCGAAAGCGCCTCCTGGACCGAGCGCCGCAATGTCCAAGGAATCGCGGGAATGGCGGGCTCAGGCTGGGCTTGAGCCAGGCCGCAGGCGAAAAGCAGCAGCCAAGCTTTCACCTCCCGATTGAACTAAATGCGCCGGCCGAATGGAAACGACCTGGATCAATAAGCGAGCGTTGGCGGTACTATCTCTTTAATAGGATACTACTGCCAACGTTGGCAGTACGATCTCATTAATGAGATGGCAAGGCCAGGCCCGCTCGGCGCTTTTTCTGCCATAAAGTCCCAATATTTGTTAAACAATAGTCGCACGATTCATGGACAGCATCGAAAAAGGCCTGGCCGGCCTGTTCCAAAGCCATTTCGCTCAGGCGCCAAAAACCATACTCCCCATACAAAGCCATGGCTCGGCGCGCAAGCTGTACCGGCTTTCGACCGGGTCGCGCTCGGTCATAGGCGCTTTCGGGCCCGATGCTCGCGAGAATGCGGCCTTTATCGCTTTTTCCCGTCATTTCCGCTCCGCCTCGCTTCCGGTCCCCGAGATCTACGCCCACGACGCGGAACGCGGCCTCTATCTGGAGGAGGATCTGGGCGATATCACGCTTTTCGAGTTCCTCTCCCAAAACCGCGATCGCGACAAGATCGGCAAGGAGGCCATCGAGCTCTATCGCCGGGCCGTCGAGCAGCTGCCCCGCTTCCAGATACTGGCCCACAAGGGATTCGACTACGGCCTCTGCCATCCCCGCTCGAGCTTCGACCGGCAGTCCATGATGTGGGACCTGAACTATTTCAAATACTATTTCCTAAGGCTGGCCAAGATCTCGTTCAACGAGCAAGCCCTGGAGGACGATTTCCAGCGTTTCGCCGACTTCTTGCTGCGCGCCCCCTCCGAATACTTCCTCTACCGCGATTTCCAGTCGCGCAATATCATGGTCAGGGACGGCCGGCCTTGGTTCATCGACTATCAAGGCGGCCGCCGGGGCGCGCTCCAATACGACATCGCCTCGCTCCTGTTCGACGCCAAGGCGGACCTGCCCTTGGAGCTGCGCCAGGAGCTGCTGGAGCTCTATCTCCAGGCGGCCGCCAAGCTCGCGTCCATCGATCGCCGGCGCTTCCTGGACCATTATCCCGGCTTCGTCTATATACGCATCATGCAGGCCTTGGGCGCCTACGGGCTGCGCGGCTTCTACGAGCGAAAAAGCCTGTTCCTGCAAAGCATCCCCTACGCCATACGCAATCTCGAGCAGCTGCTGCGCTCGACCGAGCTCGCGGTCGAGCTCCCCGAGCTCATGGGCGTGTTCCGCAAGCTAGTCGCCTCCTCCGCGCTGCGAAAATTCGGCGACGCCTCGCTCAAGCTCACGGTGAGGGTGCAGAGCTTTTCCTACAAGAACGGGGTGCCCACCAACGAGAAGGGGCACGGGGGCGGCTATGTCTTCGACTGCAGGGCCCTTCCCAACCCCGGCCGCTTCGAGCGCTTCTCCAAGATCGACGGCCGCCACTCCGAGGTGATCGCCTTCCTCGAGAAAGAGCCCGAGGTGGGACGATTCCTGTCGCATGTCTACGGTCTGGTCGACCAAGCCGTGGAGAATTATCGGAGCCGCAATTTCACCGACCTGCAGGTAGCCTTCGGCTGCACCGGCGGGCAGCATCGCTCCATCTACTGCGCCGAGAGCCTAGCCCGGCACGTGCGGGAGAAATTCCCCGTCGACGTGGAGATCCGGCATCTCGAGGCCGAACGCAACGAGGGGAGCGCGCCGACGTGAAGGCCATGGTGCTGGCCGCCGGCATCGGCAGCCGGTTGGGACCCCTGACCCGGGATTGCCCCAAAGCCCTGCTCGAGATCGGCGGCCGGCCTATGCTCGAGATCGTGATCCGGCGACTAATCGAGGCCGGGGTGAGCGAGATCATCGTCAACGTCTTCCATCTGGCCGAGCAGATCGCCGAATTCATCGAGAAGCGCGGCCGATTCGGCATACGGATCGAGCTCTCGCGGGAGGACCAGCTCTTGGACACCGGCGGCGGGCTCAAGAAGGCCGCCTGGTTCTTCGACGACGGCGAGCCCTTTTTCCTCCATAACTCCGATGTCTTGACGGACCTGGATTTGGCCCGGATGCTGCGCTTCCACAAGGCTCATCCGGCCCTCGCGACTCTCGCCGTGCAAAGGCGCGAGAGCGCGCGCGCCTTGCTTTTCGGCGCGGACGGGGCGCTGAAGGGCTGGAAAAGCGGGCCTCAAGCGACTCGCTGGGCGTCCCGGCCGGACCCGAAGGCCGAGGCCCTGGCCTTCGCCGGCATCCATGTGATCTCGCCGCGCCTGCTCGAGCGCTTGAGCGAGACGGGCGCTTTCCCGGTGCACCAGGCCTATCTGCGTCTTGCCTCGGAGGGCGAGCGGATACAGGCCTTCCCGACCGACGGCTGCTATTGGACCGACATAGGCACCGAGGCCAAGCTCAGCGAGGCGCGGGCCAGAGCCCAGGATCCGAAGCCCTTCCATTAACCTGAAAAATTCAGTTGGCCGCCGATCCTGCGGCTGATTTTCCTTCCAAAACGAGCCATCGCCTCGCTAAACTCCTGTTGCTAAGACAAGGAGGGCGAGACGATGGAATTCAAAGGTACAT
>JACQPG010000094.1 GCA_016207665.1 Elusimicrobiota bacterium
GAAGGCCAAGAAGGCCAAGGTCGAGGACGCCTCCAACGCGACCCGCGCTGGAGTCGAGGAAGGCATGATCGCCGGCGGCGGCGTGGCCCTGCTGCGCGCCTCCGAGTCCCTGGAGAAGTGGAAGGGCGACAACGAGGACGAGACCACCGGCGGACAGATCGTCCGGCGGGCCCTGCAGGCTCCCGTGCGCCAGATCGCCGAGAACAGCGGCTTCGAAGGCTCGGTCGTCGTCCAAAAGGTCCTTGCCTCATCCAACGGCACCGGCCTCAACGCCATGACCGGCGATTACGTCGACCTCTTCAAGGCCGGCGTGGTCGACCCGCTCAAGGTGACTCGCACCGCCCTGGAAAACGCAGTCTCGATCGTGGGAACCATTCTCACGACCGACTGCCTGGTCGCGGACATCCCGGAGAAGAAGGAAGCGGCTCCGGCACCGCACGGCCACGGCGGAGACATGTATTAATCAGCCCGTCTCATAGGGCCAAGAAATCGCCCCCACCGGTTTCCCGGTGGGGGTTTTTTCTTATGGAGCACGCGCGCCCACCGTTACCGAGCCGCAAATATGGTATAATTGTATTGTTTCAGTGATCCTTGACAATATAAACAAAATACGCTATCGCATCCGTTCCGCGGCGGAACGCAGAGGCCTCGACCCGGAAGGCATAGGGATCGTGGCCGTGATCAAGTACGCCGAGCCCGCGCAGATTCGGGAGCTCGTGGAGATCGGCCTGATCGGTTCCGTCGGGGAAAGCAGGGTCCAGCAGGCCTTGGCTCACAGGAAGGAGCTGGGCCCCCTGGCCGGCCGGGTTCAATGGCGCATGATCGGCCACCTTCAGACCAACAAGGCTGGCCAGGCCATGGAGCTGTTCGACTCGGTGGATTCCCTGGACAACCTGAGGCTCGCTCAAGCCTTGGACCGCCGGGCAGCCGAGCTCGGCCGGCGATCGAAGACCCTGGTCCAGGTCAAGCTGACGGAAAAGGAAACCCAGTCGGGCGTGAGGCCCGAGCACCTCGAGGAGTTCTTGGCTGCATTGAGCCGGCATGCTCATCTAGAGGTGGGAGGCTTGATGGCGATAGCGCCGATGCTGGAGTCGGTAGAGGACGTAAGGCCGTATTTTCGGAGCATGAAACAGATTTTTGACCGTTTTTTCGCGGGACGAGAGGAAGCGCAATTGTCGATGGGGATGAGCCGGGATTTCGAGCTCGCCGTCGAGGAGGGCGCCACGCTGGTCCGCATAGGAACGTCGCTTTTTAACGTGCAGCAGCAACCGAGGAAGGGAGGACATTGATGACAACCAACGCAACTCCTTATGGTAGTCATGACGGCGTTCCTGGTAAGGCGCCGTCATGATCGTCAAAGTGCGCGTCATTCCTAACGCTCCCGAAAACGAGGTCGTCAGCAGGATCGGAAGCGTCCTGAGGGTTAAGGTCGCGGCCCCAAACGTCGACGAGAAGGCCAACCAGGCGTTGACGGACTACCTGGCTGAGTTCTTCGAAGTGACGCCTCGCAAAGTCAACATTCTCCGTGGCGCCAACGGCCGGGAAAAGACCGTTGAGATCGTAGGTCGCACGGAAGAACAGCTCAAGCGCGTGATGGAGTCCATCCCGTAAGGGCCAGGCGAAAAGCCGGCTGACAGCTCGGTCCTATTGGGCCGAGCTATCGATTCGGACTATGAACCCAGACCCATTTCCCTTGCCGCCGGATAAGGTGAGTCCTCTCGAGTGGACCGGGGATTGCCTCAGGGTGCTTGATCAGCGCCTGCTTCCCTCGCGAATCGCCTATCTGGACTGCCGCAGCGCGGAGGACGTCGCGGAAGCCACCCGCTCCATGGCCTTGAGGGGCGCTCCGCTCATCGGAGTGGCGGCCGCCTTCGGTATGGCGCTGGCGGCTCGACGCTCGGACGGCCCCGCGGGACTGTCGAGGGCCGCCGAGGTATTGCGCCGCTCCCGTCCCACGGCCGTCAATCTATTTCATGCCGTCGAGCACATGCTCTCGGTGGCCCATGCCGCCAACGGGGACTTCGCCGACCGGCTCAGGCGGGAGGCCGAGGCCTATTGGAAGCGCGATTTCGAGGCCAACCGGACGATGGCGCGAACCGGCTCGGCCCTGCTGAAAAGGCCCTGTCGCGTCATCACCTATTGCAATGCCGGGGCCCTGGCGACATCGGGGCTGGGCACCTCGCTGGGCATGATCCGCTACGCCTTCCACGAGGGGAAGATCGAGCACGTCTACCCGTGCGAGACGCGTCCTTATCTCCAGGGCAGCCGATTGACTCTCTGGGAACTCATGCAGTGCGGCATTCCCGCGACCTTGATCACCGACAACATGGCGGGGCACCTGATGAAGACCCGGCCGATCGGAGCCGTCATCGTCGGCTCCGACCGCATCGCGGCCAACGGAGACGTGTGCAACAAGATCGGCACCTACATGCTCGCCGTGCTCGCCCGACACCATCGCATACCCTTTTACGTAGTCGCCCCGACCACCACCGTGGATTTCAGCGCAAGGACCGGCGCCGCCATCCCCATCGAGGAGCGCAATCCCGATGAGGTCTTGACCCTGGCCGGCCAGCGGATAGCGCCCGCCGGGGCGCGGGCCCATCATTTCGCCTTTGACGTGACTCCGCGCGAACTCGTCACCGCGATCGTCACCGAGAAAGGCGTCGTTCGGCCCGTCAACAACAAGAAACTCAAGGAGGTCGTCGTCAGACGATGACTCTTCCCGGCTCCAACGGCAGCGACCCGATGCCTCACAAGAAGACCAAGATATTGGCGACCCTGGGCCCGGCTTGCTCGCGGCCACAGGCGATCAAGGAGCTCCTGGACGCGGGCGTCAATGCCTTCCGCATCAATTGCTCGCACGCCTCTCCCGAGGAGATATCCCGCGGCATACGGCTCGTGCGAAAGACGGCCGAAAGCGTAGACGCGCCCTGCGCCATCGTCCTCGACCTCCAGGGTCCGAGGCTGCGCGTGGGAAGATTACGCAACGGCGAGCCCGTCCTCCTCAAGAAAGGCTCCAAGGTGAGGATCACGACCTACGACGTGCCCGGCACCGACAGCGAGATCTCGACTAACTTCCGAAACCTTCCCAAGGTGGTCTCCAAGGGCTCGCAGATACTGCTCGATGACGGCTCCATCGTCCTCTCGACGCTGCGGACCGGAAGCACGGAGGTGGAATGCGAAGTGCTCGTGGGAGGGCTGCTTAAGGAGCACAAGGGAATCAACCTTCCGGGAACGGACATCGACCTGCCGGCTCTGACGTCCAAGGACATCCATGACCTGCAACTGGGCCTCAAGCTGGGCGTGACCCACGTGGCGCTCTCTTTCGTCCGCAGTCCCGATGAGGTGGCGCGGGCCCGCCGCTTGCTCAACGCCAAGGCCTCCGGGCCCACGCGCGTTCGCATCATCGCCAAGATCGAGCATCCCCTGGCCATCATCCGGATCCATCCCATCTTGGACGCGGCCGACGGGATCATGGTGGCCCGCGGCGACCTGGCGGTCGAGCTCTCGCCCGCCGAGGTCCCATCCGCTCAAATGCAGCTCATCAGCTAGGCCAACGACGCGGGCAAGCTCTGCATCGTCGCCACCCAGATGCTGGAGTCCATGATCTCCCACGCCAATCCCACGCGTGCCGAGGCCTCCGACGTCGCCAACGCGATCTACGACGGAGCCGACGTCGTGATGCTCTCGGGAGAGACCGCCATAGGCCAATATCCCGTCGAGGCGGTCAAGATGATGTCCGACATCATCAACAAGGCGGAGAACTCTCCTTTCCGTTATGAGCTCATTCCCAAGGGCTTGACCGACACCAAGATCACGGGATTCGCCCACGCCCTTGCCCGCGCGGCTCACGATGCCTGCCACGTGACCGGAGCCGAAGCCGTCGTGGTCTACACCCTGACCGGTTGGTCGGCTCAGGTCATGTCGAAATACCGGCCCAACGCGCCCATCTACGCCTTGACTCCGCTCAAGTCGACCTATCACCAACTCGCCCTCTACTGGGGAGTCAACCCGGTGATCTGTCCCCTGGGAAAATCCACCGACGCGATGCTCGCCAAAGGGGAAAGGATACTCCTCAAGCGGGGGCATGTCCATGACGGCGAGGTCGTCCTCGTCACGGCGGGGGGAACCGCCCGGCATAAGGCCTCGAATATGCTCAAGATACAGGTGATCGGCTCGCTCACCTATAGGTGATACCGGCCGTGACCGGCTTGACCCTAGATCAACGGCTGTTCCTGGCGGTCAATCAGGGCTGGTCGAGGCCCTTGCTCGATCCATTGATGCTGATGATCACGCAGTGGACCGATTACTTCCTGCCCCTCGCGCTGCTGCTCTTCTTCCGGGCGCGGGCGCGAGAGCAGGGGCGGCCGGAGGCCCTTCTGGTGATATCCTCGATACTCTGCGCGGTCGCCGTCGCCTTCGCGCTCAAGGCCCTGTTCGATACTCCCAGGCCGCTGAAGGCCCTGGCGGAACTGGCCCAAGCCGGAAAGATCGAGCTTCGAGTGCTCGGCAAGCCCCTTTACGAGCGAGGCCTGCCCTCCAGCCATACCCTGCGCATGTTCTCCCTGAGCGCCGCTTTCTGGCCCGTCCATCGTTCGATCAGCTTGCTACTTCTGGTACCCGCCTGTCTCGTGGGCCTTTCCCGGATCTACGTGGGCGCCCATTTCCCCAGCGACGTGGCGGCGGGCGCCTTTTTCGGAGCCATCACCGGGCTGCTGGTCTGCGCCGCGGTCACGCGCTGGGCGGCACGGCGCCGGCCACGGCCATGAGCGCCTCTGCGCATCGAGTGGTCCTGGTCACCGCGCCCAGGGAGGAGGAAGCCAGGCGGATCGCGCGCGCCTTGGTGAGCGCGCGACTGGCCGCCTGCGTGAACGTGCTGCCGGGCCTGAGATCGCATTATCGTTGGAAAGGGCGCCTTCACGAGGACGCCGAGATCCTTCTCATCGTCAAGACCACGGCGCGCCGCGTGCCCGCCCTGGTCCGGTTCGTCAAGCGGCGGCACAGCGCCCAGGTGCCCGAGATCATCAGCTTGCCGATACTCGAGGGCGCCGCCGATTATCTGGCCTGGATCCAAAAGGAGACTTCCCCGAGCCCTCGCCGCGTCAAGAGCGAAAAATGAGGCGAATGCCGGCTCTGATATTGGCCTCCGCATCGCCGCAAAGGCGCCGGCTACTCAAGAAGCTGGGGCGCCGCTTCCGCGTCATTCCGAGTCGCGTCTCGGAGAAATCCGCCCAGCGCGATCCCCGCCGCGTGGCCCTCGAGCTGGCTCTCAGGAAGGCGAGGGCGGTGTCCCGAAGGCACCCGCGCGCGCTGGTCCTGGGCGCCGACACGATCGTGGTCTGCCGCGGCAAGATCATCGGCAAGCCGAAGAGCCTCTCGCACGCGCGCCGCATACTCAAGGAGCTTAACGGCCGCTGGCATCGGGTCTACACTGGAGTCGCTCTGTCGCTCCCGGGCCCGGGCGGGGTGCGCGCCAGCGTCGCGATCACCCGGGTGAAGGCCCGCCGGCTCGATGAGGCCAAGCTCTCCACCCTGGCCGGCAAACACATGGACAAGGCCGGGGCCTATGCGGTTCAGGACCGCAGGGACCCGTTCATCGCCCAGATCCGGGGCGACATGGACAATGTGATAGGTCTTCCCGTGTCCCTGGTCAGGAGGCTTCTGTCGCGGGCGGGATATCCAGGGCCAGATCGGGCTGCGCCAAGGGAAGCAAGAAGTAGAAGCAAGCTCCTCTAGGCTTGGCGTCCTCCACACCGATCAGCCCTCCGTGGCGCCGTATCACCTTCTCGCATAAGGCCAGGCCCAATCCCACGTTGCCCACGTGGCGCTTGAGGTCTTCCTGGAAGAACTTTTGAAAGATATGAGCCTTGGCCTCCTCCGGGACCCCAGGCCCCGAATCGGAGACGCCGACCCGCGCATTGCCGTTTCGAACGGAGATCGCGATGGTGATGGTTCCCTCGGAGGGGGTGTGCTCCACCGCGTTGTGCACGAAGTTGTCCAACACCCGGCGCAACAGCGCCGCTTCGCCCAAAACCTTGATCTCGCCCTTCTTGGGCAAGGCGAGCGATATCTTTTGCTCCCTATCCGCGGCGATCAGCGCGAAATCGCGCGCGCAACCCTTGGCCAGCTCGATGAGATCGATGGGAACCGACTCACGAAGCCCGGGCATCTCCTCGAGGCGCGATAGCTGCAGCACATCCTCGACCATCCTGTGAAGGCGTTGGCTCGACATCTCCAAAAGCTCGAAGGTCCTGCGATGCGCGTTGCCGCGCTGGCCTGAACCCGAGCGGCCTCCCACGGCGGCCGGCGCTCCGGAAAATTCCAGAAGCTGTTCCTTGAGCAGAGTGACGCCCGACTGGATCACGGTCAGGGGCGTCTTTAGGTCATGCACGAGCATGGCGGCGAGCTCCCGCTTCTCGCTTTCAAGATCGCGCCGCCTGAGCGTCTCCTCCTTAAGCGAGCCGCCCAGGCTGTTGAACGCGGCGACCAGCCTCGAGACCTCGTCCGAGCCTTCCACCCGGAGGGGCTTGAAGCCTTCAGGATCCCTCGGCAAACCCTCCAGCCGCGGAACCAGCCTCTCGATGCGCGACCCGAACCAGGTGCCCATCAACCAGGCGGCCAGGGTGATGGCGAGAAGCGCCATCACGCCTCCCTGAACAGCCTCGCTGGCAAGCTGGGCCAGACGCCCTTGAAGGGCGCCGAGGTGGAAGCCGATGATAAGGCTGCCCTCGCCCAAAAGCCCCAGATCCACCGGCCGCTCCACGTCATAGATGCCGTCCCGGACCGATTCGATAGGAATGCCCGGCCTCGCCTGGCGCGAGAGCCAGCGCGCGCTGTCCGATCTGCCGATCAACCTCTTGCCGCGGCGATCCTTGACCACCACCGTGGCGATCTCGCTGGAGCGCACGATCTCCTCCAAGCTCCGGCCTAGGCGAGAGGAGGGCCGGCGCGCCGACCGGAACTCCTCTTCGACGATAATGCGAACGGCCGTGGCTGTCAATTCCGATTTCTGAAGGGCTAGCGAGTAAGCCTCCCGGCGCAGCGAGCCGACGTAGTAAATCAAGAAACCGGCGGCGATGGCCAGGCCGAAAAGGGAGAAGAGTACGGCGAGACGGACGCTCAGTCGCACGGGGCAGCCGTTACATTACCATAATCGGCGTGTTTTAGTATACTGCCCCGATGCAAGAAGGCGAGCGGACGAGCTTTCGAGCCCTGCTAGCGCATAGCGCGCGAACCCTATTCCAACCGGGCAAGGCCTTCGAGGAGCTTGCGCAAGATCAATCACCCTCGTATCTCGGCATGGCCGCCGCGTTCTCGATCCTGGCCGCCCTCGCCTTGGCCATCGACTGGCTCAGGGTAGTCAGCGGCGGAGTCCCGGCCTGGGAGGCCGCTTGCATGGGCGGGGCTCTCTGGATGGCCATGCTATCGCTGAGCTGGCCCGCGTCCTGGTTGCTTCACGCGCTGGCTCTCGGCGCGGGGGGCCAGGCCCCGGTTGCGCGCGCCTATGCGTTGATCTGCTCCTTGGGCTGGCTACTCCCGCTCGGCGCGGCTTCGGGCTGGCTTGCCGGCAACGCCGCTCCCGCGCTGCTTCTCGGGACTTGTTTTCTGGGAATGGGTCTCGAGGCCGCATATCGCGCCAGACCCCTGCCGTCTCGATTGGCCACGCTGATGTTGGCCGCCATAGGGCTTTTGGCCGGCCCCTATTTGGGCACGAGCTGGATAGGCCGCTCCCTGAGCTGGCGCGCGGCCTGGATCATGGCCTCGAGCCTTTCCCGGACCCCGGATCTGCCCGTGACCCTCGAGCAACCCGCGGCGCACCCGGGAAGCCCCGCTCTCGAGAGCGACAGGGCCTCGGGACTCGATATGATCCGGCCCCCGGCCGCCGCGCCCGGGACCTATCGCCCGCCTGCGCCCTCGCGGCGGCTGGCCCGCGCGGAAGGCGAGCTCCTAAGCCTGATCGACGCCTCATTGCCCGCACTCGATCATCCGAATCTGTCCCGGCTCACGCCCGAGCAGGCCAAGCAGGTCAGAAAGATCCGAGCCCTGCTGTCCCAATTGCATGGCCAGCTCAACAAGAACCGCCCCATGACGGCTCAAGAACGGGCCAAGATCATGCTCCAATACCGGGAGATGGCCGATGAGCTGCTCCGCTCCCTTCAAGAAGGGGCCGGCGCCAAGGAGACCAAGAAACGATGACGCTCAAAGGCAGGGTCGCTCTGATCACGGGAGCGGCGCGGCGAGTCGGTCGCGCCATCGCCATGGCCTTGGCCGAAAAAGGCGCCCGGATCGCCGTTCACTATAATCGTTCCCGAGCCGAGGGCCAAACCCTGGCCAGGGAGCTTAAAGACTCTTTCGGCGTCGATTGTCTCGCCTTCGGCGCGGAGCTGGGCAAGACCGCGCAGGTCCGGGCGCTGGCTGCCGCGGTGGCTCGGCGCTTCGGAAACATCGATATCCTGATCAACAACGCCTCGATTTATGAAAGGACGCCTCTGGCGACCGCGACCGAGAAGGAATGGGATAGACACTTGGACGTCAATTTGAAGGCCCCGTTCTTTCTCAGCCAAGCCGTCGCTCCCATCATGAAAAAAAGCGGCGGAGGCAAAATCATCAATATCGCCGATTGGGCCGGGCTTCGCCCCTACTCCGACTACACCCCCTATTGCATCTCCAAGGCGGGCCTTCTATGCCTCAATACCGCCTTGGCCAAGGGCCTGGCCCCCTCGATCCAGGTCAACGCGGTGATGCCCGGGCCCGTTCTGCTGCCCGAGGGAACCCCCGCCAAGACTCGCAAGGCGATCGAAAAGGCTACGCTGGTCAAGCGGCTGGGCAGCCCCCAGGACGTGGCCCAGGCCGTGCTGTTCCTTCTCGAGCGGGGCGATTTCATGACCGGAGCCGCCATACCGGTCGACGGGGGACGGCTGATCGCCTAGGTCCTACGGAGGACAACCTATGTATAGCGTGACTCGGGTCATACATTTCTGCTATGGGCATCGGCTGCTGGACTATGAAGGCAAATGCCGCCATCCCCATGGCCATAACGGCAGGATCGAGATCACGCTGCTCTCGGACAAGCTCGACGGGCTCGGGATGGTGATGGATTTCGAGGAGATCAAGCATCGCGTACAGCGCTGGGTCGATGAGACCCTGGACCATCGGATGCTGCTCTGCAAAAGGGATCCCCTCGCCGCGGTCCTGCGCGATATGGGCGAGCCGGTGGTATTGATGAAGGAGAACCCCACGGCCGAGAACATCGCGAGGATGATCTACGAGCATGCCAGCCAGGAAAGGCTTCCGGTGAGTTCCGTGCGGCTCTGGGAGACCGCGAACTCCTACGCCGAGTATGGGGCGGACCGGGACCCTAAGAGAAAGTGACGGACTCGATCAGCCCCCGAAGATATCGGCGGCCCGCCAGGAGAGCGCAATCGCAGTCCGCGGACAAGGGCTCCGAGTAAAGGGTCGCGCCCGCCAAAAGCAGGGATTCATCGCCGTCGAGCCGCCGGTCGAGATCGGCCAGCGCGGATTCAAGCTGGTCCTTGCGGCTTCCTTCGATGAAGCAGGGGACCGAGGCGACCAACATCCTCTTGGAGCTCTCAGCCAGGCTCTTCAAGAACGAGCCGACCACGATATTGCTCAATTCCTCGAGCATCGGACGGGCCGAGTCGTCGAGCGACTCCATTTCCACCCGGTAATAATCGCAGAGCGCCTTGAGCAGCGGGGCCAAGCCCTTTGACTCGAACGTGAGCAGGAAGTAGAGGGGGCCGCTTTGGGTCGACACCAGGACGCGCGGATGCCTGGCGGAAAGGCCATCGGCCTTCTCCAAAAGCCGCCTGGCCGGAATATGCTCGAATCGCAACCCCGAAGCCCGCCAGGAGACGCTGGAGAGCTTGGCCAGGGACTCGAGGCTCTGCCGGATGCCTCCGGTCAAGAGCTGCTCGAGGGCTTCAAGTTCCCAGGCGCTGAGCTCGATCATCCCCTTGACAGGCCGAGGGCGCTCTGGACTATGGACTTGAACTCATCGGCCGTGAAGGGCTTATGGAGTACGGCGAAGGCGCCAAGTTCGAGCACCTGCTCGTCGACCTGCTCTTGGCCGCTGGCGGTGACCACGATCACCTTGGCGTCGGCGCTCTCCTGGCGTATGGTCTTGAGCACGTCGATGCCCGAGCCTCCGGGAAGCACCAGGTCCAGCGTCACGACCTCGGGTTTCAGGCTCTTATAAGACTCGATGGCTTGCGGAACGTTCTCCGCCTCGCCTACCACCTCATGGCCGAAACTGTAAAGCATGCCCCGAAGCATCGTGCGCGTGAAGCGGGAGTCGTCTACCACCAGGACTTTTGCCATAGGTAGCGTAGTATAGACGCCCCCCTATCTAACGTCAAGTCCTTGTAATTTGACCAGAAGTAAGATTTAATTCTGCATCGCCATAAGGAGTCGCGTGAACGGCAGACCATACCGGGCTTGATGAATATCGACCTCCTTTCGCGGCTGGGATCGAAGAGCCTTCACGTCATAGTCGGCGCGTTGCTGGTCTTCTCCACCTTCCTCGTCTCGATCAGCCTCTCCATCTTCCATTACGCGAGCGAGCGAAAGACCTCCTATTCCGACCTTTCCAAACGCCAGACCATGGCGCTCGAGAAGGTCTCGGATCGTTGCACCGTGGCCCTCGCCACCTCCGATATCAAACAGCTCAATCAGATACTCGCGGTCGCGGTCAAGGAGGATCCGGTCACCTATGCGGGCTTCGCGATCGCGGATGTCTCCGGGGCGGTACTGGCGGCCTTCCCGTCCAAAAACCAAATCGAGGGGCTTTGGAGGATCGCCGAGGAGCGGAGGGCGGTAGGGACTTATCACGACTATCCTGACGGTCGCCTGAGCGTGCTCGTCAAGCCCGTGGAGCTCAGGCGCTGGAATCCCCAGGGGCAAGAGCAGACCATCGCTCTCGGCAAGGTCATCGGAGCGTTCTCGCCTCGCGAGATCGAGGCGCATCTGCGCAGGAACCTGATCCGGACGATCTTGATCATGCTGCTATGCTCCTTTCTCGGCGTGGGAGCATGCTATTGGATACTCCGAAGCCTGATCGTGAAGCCTCTTCAAGACGTCGTCGCCGTGACGCGTCGCATGGCCGAGGGACGTTTCGACCATTCCATCGAGATGTTCGGCCGGGGGGCAGCCGCCTCGGAAATCGCGGTGCTGCGGACGGCCGTGGCCGAGATGGCCTCCACCTTGATCAACATCGTCAAGGCGGTCCATTTCACCTCGAGCCAGATCGCGGCCTCGTCCCACTCGCTCAACCAGATCACCCAGCAATCCTCGATCAATATCACTCAGTCGGTGCAGGTCATGAGCCAGATTTCCCAGAGCACGAGCCAAGTCGCGCAGAAAACCCAGGCCGCGGCCAGCGCGGGCCAGCAAGTGGGCAAGAGCGCGCAGGACGGCGGGCGATTGGCCCTGCGCGTGGTCGAGAGGATGAAGGAGGCGCAGAATTCGGTGGCGGCCTCCGCCGGTTTTATCCACGAGCTCGGCAAGCGCTCCAGCCAGATCGGCAAGATCGTGGACGTGATCACCAAGATCGCGGATCAGACCAATCTCCTGTCGCTCAACGCGGCCATCGAGGCGGCGCGCGCGGGCGAGTCCGGCAGGGGATTCGCGGTGGTGGCCAGCGAAGTGCGAAAGCTGGCGGAGACCTCGGCCGACAGCACCCAGCAGATCAGCCAACTCATCCATGAGGTGCAGGAGCAGACCCAGCGCGCCATTGAGATGACCGAGAAGGGCAATCGCCAGGTGGCTGAAAGCTATCAATTGACCATGGAGGCCGAGAAACTGTTCACCACGATAGCGCGAGACATCCAGGACAGCAGCCGGCAGATGACCCAGGTGGCGGCCAACACCGAGCAAGTCGCCGCCTCGACCGAGGAGGCCACCGCCTCGGGGGAAGAGCAATCAGCCGCCATGGAGAAGGTCGCCATGAACGCCCGGGAACTGGCGCAGATCGTCGAGAAGCTCAAGGCCGTGGTCTCGCAGTTCAAGGTCGACACGGTGCTCAACGAATAGCCTGCATTGACAGGCACCGAATAATCTTGTAAACAACAGGCGAAATGAAAGGATTTCCCTACCAGGAAATGGGCCTCAAGGCCAAACTGATCGGCCCTTTCGTAGGCGTGCTCACCATCTCGATCGCGCTGCTCGGGGGCATCTTGATCGTCCAGGAAAAAAGGGCGCTGCGGGAAGGCCTGGACAAAAAAGCCCTGGTCTTGGTCCAAAACCTGGCCATGTCCCTTTCCGACCCGTTTGCCGCGGGCGATTATGAGAGGGTCCAGCAGGCCTTGCTCAACGCCAAGCAGGCTGATGACGACGTGGCTTACGTCATCGCCGTGGCCGTCGATGGCCGCGCCGTCGCCAGCACCGACCCGGCCCTCAAGAATCTCACGCTCAACCGGGACGCCTTTGAGATGGAGGCCCTTAGGACCGGCGCTTTAGAGCTCCCGCGCGATCACCCCTCCAGAGCGGGGCTCATCGAGGTCAGGATGCCCGTCCGCTCCCAAGGCAACCAGTTGGGAGTTCTCCGTATCGGAGTGGGAACGAGCCGCGTCGACAAGGCCATGAGACGCGCCTTCATCACGTTCCTCGTCCTGGGCTTCGTCTTCCTGCTCATCGGCATCAGCGCCTACACCTATGTCGCCAACAAAGTCGCGTCCCCGCTTCTCGTCATGGTCGAGCGCCTTCGGGAGCTGGCGGGAGGGTCTGCGGACTTGACCATCAGGCTGCCGGTCAATACTAGCGACGAGGTGGGCCAACTCGCGCAGGCCTTCAACTCCTATCTTGAGAGCCTGGGCCGCCTCATAGAGCAGATACGCAACTCCTCCCAGCAGATCGTGGCGTCCTCCAAGTCTCTCTCGGAGATCACCCAGCAGTCCTCGTCCAATATCACCCAAGCGGTGCAGGTGATGAGCCAGATATCGCAGAGCACGGGCCAAGTGGCCCAAAGCGCCCATCGAGTGGCCTCCTCCGCTCAGCAGGCAGGCGCCAGCGCCCAGCAGGGCGGCAAGCTGGCCACCCAGGTGGTCGACAAGATGAAATCAGGGCAAGCCTCGGTCGCCGCGGCGGCGGGCTATATACACGGCCTGGGAAAGCGCTCGACTCAGATCGGCAAGATCGTCGACGTGATCACCAAGATCGCGGACCAGACCAACCTTCTGTCGCTCAACGCCGCCATCGAGGCCGCTCGCGCCGGGGAATCCGGCCGAGGATTCGCCGTCGTGGCCGATGAGATTCGCAAGCTGGCCGAGACCTCGGCCGACAGCACCCAGCAGATCATCGCGCTCATCGGCGAGGTGCAAGAGGAGACCAAGAGAGCCATCGAAACCACGGAAAAGGGGAACAAGGAAGTCTCCGAGGGTTTCGGCCTGACTCTCGAGGCGGAGAAGCTCTTCTCCTCCATCGCCCAAGAAGTCAACCAGATGAACATGCAGATGTCGCAGGTGGCCTCCAACACCCAGCAAGTCGCGGCCTCCACCGAGGAGGCCACCGCCTCGAGCCAAGAGCAGTCCGCGGCCATGGAGCAGATCGCCACGGCCTCCCACGAGATGGCCCAAATCTCCCAGAAGCTGATGTCCTTGGTCGATCAGTTCAAGACCGAATAATCCCTAGCCCAGCGGATGCTGGACCTTTTGGGGAAGGAAACCCGAGCGCATCCACACTTCTCCCGTGGCGGGGAAAAACTCCACGGTGCGCCCGTGATTGCCGCCGACTTCCTGGCCCATTTTCCTGATGCCGGCCTCGGCCAGTTCCTTGCGGGCGACATCCACGTTCTGCCGGCCCACCTGAAAATTGGCCATTCCCGATATCTTGGGGAACATGTGGGCTCCTCCGACGAGCCAGGCCCGGATATGGGGTCCCAGGGGCGACATCTTATTGACCAGGTCGCGAACCGCGGTATCCGCGTATTTGCCGGGCCGAAGTTTTCCCAATTCGGCGGACGGCGCCTCGGGAAGCAGCACATGGGCCATGCATCCCGTTTTCCGGACCTGATCGTGGAGTATCACGGCCAGGCATGAGCCCAGGCTGGTCGCCTTGAGCACCGTCGGAGCCGAGGCGAGCTTGATCTCGCCCATCCCCACCTCGATGCGCGCCGCCGCCTGGCCAGATCCCTGCTCGGAAAGCCTGGCGAGCGAATCTTCGCTTAGACAGAGCACGAAATAGCCTTGGGACACCGGGCCCGGACCCGAGGCCTCGATATCGGAGTACAATACCACGGTCTCCGGGCTTGAGACCTGCGGCAGGCTCACGCGCGACCAGAGCTGCGAGAGAGTCCCGCGCGTCAAGCCCGGGACGGAGTTGAATATCGAGAATCCGTGCTCGCGGGAAAGACCCGCCATGGCCATATTCACGAAAATATTGTCGATCTCCTCCAAGGCCGAGGAGATCATCTCGGGCGAGATCTGCCCGGTAGGATCAGCGGCTATCGCTCCCATGGCCTCGGCTTCGCGGGCCGGGAAAATCAGGGCCGTGCTTCCGAAAAGATCGCCGCTGAGTTGCGACACCGCGCCGCAAACCGCGTCCTCGGGCCAGCCCATCGGATGGGCTCCCCGGGCCAGAGTCATCACCTGCGCGGGACTGACCCGCAGCCCTTGGCGGATGGTCTGGGACAGGACGCCGGCCGCCTGAAGCAGGCCATTATAGAGGGCCTGCAGATACGGTTCGACTTGATAACGCGACTGTGCCATGGAGCCGTTACTCGAAATAGACGCGCACCTCGGCGCCGTCATGCAAAGGAGAGGTGAAGTTCGCCTCTTCTCCGTTGAGCAACAGCCTCAATCTCTTGCCTGGATCGGGACGAACCGAGATATGCCGGAACAGATCGACGAGCATGACCCGGGCGTCTCGACCGGGCGTGAAGACCACCGGCCTCCCATTGACCATCACCTGCAGCGAGGCGCTTTCGGCGGCGCCGGCAGCGGCGGGGGGCTTGGGAGGATTGAAAAAGGCCGGAAGCGGGCCGATCTCCGCGGGAACGCTCGCGGGTCCCGTCTCGACCAGCCGGCCGGAAGGCGCGCCGCCGGAGAGCTCCACGCGATCTCCCGCTTGAGGCACGGCATCCAAGCCGGCGTCCATGTCGTTGATGCGCACGGCGCCGCCGCGCCAGTCCGGACCCCGCCAATTTTCCAGGCCCGCCAAAACCTCTCCTAGGCTGGGCCACGACTCCCATTCCAATTGCGCGCGATCCGGTATGGAGTCGCCCAAGCCGGCCGCCTGCCCGTTAAGCCTGGCCTTGGGATAGACCTTCATCGAGCTGCCGTTAATTTGTATCTCCCTGACGAATTCCTCGAGCACCTCTCCCACCGTGCCCGATCCCTCGACGCCCGCGATCGCCGCTTCGAAGACGATCTCATCCTCCTCCCGGACGGGGCTTTCCAAGGAAGCGGCGGCGCCGTTGACCCGGACCCGGCAGCCTTGGCCCAAGCTGCCCTTCAGCGCCCGCAATTGGCCGTTGAGCGTGAATGTCCTGGCCGGACCGGGCCTGCCGTAGATCTCGATAGGCGGAATTCCGGCGCCCACCAATGCCGAGAGCACCGTCAAAGGCCGTCCCATCTCCAAGACGTAGACCGGAGCGCCGTTGAGCTTTAGCTTGCAAAAGCTCAAGGTCCTGCCCTGGCGGGCCACCAAGCCGATGCCAAGAGGCGTGGCGGACTGGGGTCCCAGGCGCTCCACCATGGGGGAAAGTCCCGCCGCGATCTTAGGGCTCTTAAGGCCCACATGGGACCAAGGAATGCCGAGGGCCTGCGCTAAAGCCGACTCGAACCCCGGCACAAGGCCTCCTCCGCCGACGCAAACCACGGCCTTGGGCGCGGCGCCTCCGGAGAGTTCCTTGAGAGGGCCCGCGATCCGTCCGGCCAACTCTGCGAGCGCCGGCGCCAAGGCCGCCAGGGCCTCCTGCGAATCGATGCGGCGCGGCCTATGGAATATATCCTCTACCTCCACGAAAGGGCGGGCGCTCAGCAGTCTCTTGGCCTGCTCCGAGGTGTTGAAATCGATGAGATAAAGATCGGAGAGCGCCTCGGTGAGGAAGTCTCCCGCGCAAGGCACCATCCCGAAGGACTCGATCCGCCCGTTCTTGACGATCGCAATATCGGAGGTGCCCGCGCCGATATCGACCAGCGCCAGATGGAAACGCTTGAGCTCCTCGGGGATGACGGCCTGCAAGGCCGCGATGGGCTCCAAGGTCACCCCGTCCGCCTGAAGTCCCGCCTGCGCGAGCACGCCGAAAAGGCCGTCCAACACCCGCCGCGGCAGGAAGGTCGCGATCACCTCGGTCTCGAGCCTCTCGGCCCATTGACCCACGGGCTGGGACATCGGTTCGCCGTCGACTATCGTCCTCGAGACCGCATAGCCCACGCACTGCAGGCGCGAGGCCGCGCTCTCCGAGCCCGGCTCGATCGCCTGGAGGCCCGCGTCGAGGGCCTCCAGCACGCTCCTCTCGACGTCCTCGGCGCGCAGTTCCCTGCCTGGAGAGAAAAGCGCCGTCGCCCGGCCCGCGATAGTCTTCAGATTCCGTCCCGCGACGGCGAGCGCCGCCTTCTCCAGCCTCAGGCCGCTGCGCTGGGACAGCGCCTGGGTCACTTGGCGGACCACCGCCGCGACGCCGGCCACATCCTGTATCTGCCCCGCCGCCATCGCGCGCGTCCTATGCTCGGCCACCTCCGCGTCGAGCACCCGCGGCTGTCCCTCCCGCCAGGATAAAAGCACTCCCATCACCTTGCGCGTCCCTATATCCAAAGCGTAGATCGTATTTTCCATGATCAAGACCTCTTCGCCTCAAGCCCCCTGACATCGAGGATCAGGGCGACCTTGCCGTCACCGCGTATCGTCGAGCTGGAGAATCCCTTGGTCATCCTCAGGAAGCCCGCGAAGTTCTTGACCACGATCTCTTCTTGCCCGACGAACCCATGTATATGAAGAACCGCTTTGCCGCTGGGAGCGCGCACGACCACGCCATAGCCCCCGGTCGGCAAGGCTTGGCTCTTGGACTCGTCCGGAAGCCCGAAGGCGGCCGCTACGCCCAGCAAAGGCAAAATCTCCCCGCGCAGGGAGATCACCGGCAATTTGTCCACGATCTTAGGGCGGTAATCCTTGAGCGAGACGATCTCGAGCACGTCCGGAAGCGGGATGGCGTATATCTCCTGGTTGACGCGGACCAGCAAGGCCTGCAATATGGCCAGATTGAGCGGAAGGTAGAGGGAAAACTGGCTGCCTTCGCCCAGGAGGCTTACGATCTCCAGCCGCCCGTTGACCGTCCTGATAACGTCCTTGACCACGTTCATCCCGACGCCTCGCCCGGATATCTCGGTCACCTTGTCGGCGGTGCTGAAATTCGGATGGCAGATCAGATGCAGCGCCTCATGGTCCGGCATGGAGGCGGCCTCCTCGGCCCCGATGATCCCCAAGGCCATGGCCTTTTCCTTGACCTTGACCACGTTGATCCCGCGGCCGTCGTCGAGCACCTCGATGATCGCGTAGCCGTGCTCGCCCCGAGCCCGCAACAGCACCGAGCCCGCGGCGGGCTTGCCGAGCTTCTTGCGCTCCTCCGGGCTCTCGATCGCGTGATCGACGGCGTTGCGCAGAAGATGTATCAAGGGCTCGTTGATCTTCTCCAAGAGCACTCGGTCGACCGAAATGTTGTTGTCCTCGATGCGGAATTGCACGCTCTTGCCCAGGGCTTTGGCCATGTCCCGGACGATGCGCTGGTATCTGGTGAATATCTCCAGTACTGGCACCATGCGGGTCTCGAGCGCCTCTTGCTGGAGCTGGTTGATCAGCCGCTCGAGCACCTTCATCTCCTCGGCCAAGGCTCCCTGCCTGAAATTCTGCGTCTGCTGGAGCAATCTGGCCTTGGTGATGGCAAGCTCCTCGACCAGATTTATGATATTGTCCAATCTGCGCAGCCGCACCCTCACGGTGGGGGAAGACGCGGAGGCCGTAGCGGCGGCCTCGATTCCGGGGGCTTTATCGGCCGCCGCGCCCTTTTCCGGAACAGGTGGAGGGGGACTCTCCCCGCCTTGGAATGCCTTCTCCAGCTTGGAAAGCGGCTCTCGCACGTCCACGCCCAGATCTTTTTCCTCCTGCACCTCGCGCAGCAGCGCCCGCAGGGCGTCAAGGCAGATCAAGAGAGCGTCCAAGACCCGCGGGTTGATCTCAGCCTTGCCCTTGGCCACCGCATCGAGCCTGTCCTCGACGCCGTGGGCCAGCTCAGTCATCTTCTTGAGGTCCAGGGTCGCGGCATTGCCCTTGAGCGTATGGATGGCGCGAAAGATGTCCTGCACGAGCTTGGCGTCGGAAGGATTCTTCTCCAGGCGGATCAGGGCCTCCTCGACACGGCCGAGCAAATCCTGCGCCTCGCCGACGAAGACCTCCTTGAACTGGGCAAAGTCCATGCTATTTCTTGACCCCCGCCATCTGCTCGACTTGCTGTATGATCGCCGGAGCGATCTGGCTTATGGGCAATATCTTATCGATCACGCCCGCGTCAATAGCGGCCTTGGGCATGCCGAAAACAAGGCTCGTCGACTCGTCCTGGGCGATAGTGACTCCTCCCATCTCCCGGATCTTGCGCATGCCCTCCATGCCGTCCGAGCCCATGCCGCTCAAGATCACGCCCAAGCAGCGCTTGCCGAAAAGAAAAGCGGCCGTGGTCATGCTCGCGTCGATCCAGGGGCGGACGTGATAGACGGAGGCGTCGATGTTGGAATAGCTGACCGCGCCCCAATTGTTCTTGACCCACTCGACCTTGAGTATCTGATCCCCCGGAGCGATCAGCACGCTGCCCTCGATGAAAACGTCGCCGGCCTGAGCCTCCTTGACCTGCATCTTGGAAATGCCCGAGAGTTCCGCGGCCAATTGCTTGGTGAACATCGAGGGCAGATGCTGGACTACCAGCACCGCGGCCGGCAGATCGGCGGGCAGTTTGGGGATGGCCTCGCGCAACAACATGGGGCCGCCGGCCGAGGCGCCGATGATGACCAGGGTCTGGGCCAGATTCGCCTTGGGCGCCTTGCGCGCGGCCGCGGCCTTCTCGGCCAACTGATCCGAAGTGGCCGCGATCGCCGCTCCCTTGACCCGGCCGACCAGTTCTTGCTGGAACTCGACGCCGCGGTTTTGCAGGTCTCTGGGCTTGGGCAGGCAATCCACCGCTCCGGCGGCCAAAGCCTGGATGGCGATGGTGCTGCCAGCCTGCGCCACGGCGGAAAGCACCACCACCGGCACATGCGACTGCACCAAATGGCGAAGGATCTCCAAGCCGTCCATATCCGGCATGATGACGTCCAAGGTGACGACGTCGGGCCGCAGGGACTGCGCCAGCTTGATGGCCTCCCGTCCGCTCTTGGCCGATCCGATCACCTCGATTCCCGGATCGGACTGCAGGGTCTTGCGTATCACCTCCTGCATGAAGAGCGAATCCTCGCAGACCAGCACCCGCACGCGCTTCTTCGCGTTCACTTCATGGCCTGCGTTATGGCCTGCTCGAGCTCCGGCCAATCCACCGGCTTATTGACCACCGTGATGCCCAGCTCCTTGGCCTGCTCCACTCCCGATCCGTGGCGGATGGCGGTGATGAGCACGATCCGGCAGCGGGGATCGCATTGGCGCAGGGTCTTGACGGCCTCGATGCCGTTGACGTCCGGCATCACCATGTCGAGCGTCACCAGATCGGGCTTGAGCTTTCCGTAGAGCTCCACCGCCATGACCACGTTCGCCGCCTCGCCCACGACCGCAAGCCCGTGGGACTCCATCATATCCTTCAATCGAGCCCGTGCATACGTCGAATCGTCAACGATGAGTACGCGCGCCGGCATTGGGCTGGTCACCTCCTGGGTGGGGTTGATCTATGCGCTGGTAAATCTTATGCCAGTCGTCGGCCAGCTCGAAGAGGTCGGACTTTAGGATGATCTCCGAGCCTCCGAGCACCAAGAAGGCGCCCGAAGCCATGCAGCCATGGAATCTCCGCAGGATATGATCCTTGCTGTCCAGGGAAAAATAGATCATCACGTTGCGGCAGAACACCAGATCGACCAGCTCGACGGTCGGGGGCGTGGCCAGGTCGTGCTTGAAGAACTGGACCATGCCCTTGAGAGAGGGGCAGACTTCGATCGAGCCGGCCGCCTCCGCGACATAGCGCCTTCGGAACTCCGGCGGTATCTGAGCGGCCTTCTCCTTGGGATAGCGGCCCGCCTTGGCCTCATGAAGGAAGGCCTCCTGGATATCCGAGGCGTAGATCCTCACCTTCCACGAGGGCGAGTGCCGGCCGAAATAATCGTCAAGCAGCATCGCCAGGGTATAGGCCTCCTGCCCGGAAGCGCAACCCGCGCTCCAGACCCTGATCTCGCGGCTGGAACGCGACTGAGAGACCCGCTCGATCACGGGCAGCACTTTCGCGCGAAGCGCGTCGTAAAGCGCCCCGTCGCGGAAAAACTCCGTCACGTTGACCGAGAGGACGTTGAGGAGTTGGGGGAACTCTTGCTTGTTCTCGGACAATATCTTCAGATACCTTCCGAGGGATTCGGCGTTGTGATGCCTCATCCGTATGCCTAAGCGCCTTTCGAGGAAGCTACGATTGTAATGGCTCAAGTCCACCCCATGCCGGTCCCGCAAGTAACGCTTGAGCTCGTCGAGCTCCGGGTTAGGCGGGGGAGTGAGGCTCATTCCTCTGTGGAGGCGCCCTTGAGATCGGTCAATATCTTTTTTTCCATGTCGCTGAGCAAGCGCTCGAGGTTGAGCAGAACGACCAGTCGATCCTGTATCTTGCCGACGCCGCTGAGATATTCGGCCTCTATGCGGGGCAGGGCCGAAGGCACGGGCTCGACCGCCTCGGGGGGCAGCCTCACCACCTCGGTGACCGAGTCGACGATGAGGCCCACCGAATGCTCGCCCATCAGCGCTACGATGATGCGACGAGTGCCCAAGGCCTGAGCGGCGCCCCCGATCTCGAAGCGCTCCTTAAGGTCCATGATCGGCACGATTTTCCCGCGGAGATTGATCACTCCCTTGACGAATCTCGGCATGCTGGGGACATGGGTGACCTCCGGGTAGCGCACTATCTCCTGGACCTGCACCGCGGGAACGGCGAACTCCTCGCTTCCCAGGTTGAAGATGACCCACTGCGAGACGGCGCCCAGCGTCGACTTGATCGGATCCGCCATTTCTCTCTCCTAAGACTCCGGCAATTTGATGATGGAGCCCAGCTTCGCCTTGAGCCGGTCTATCTTGACGGGCTTGACGAGATAGGCGCTGGCCCACTGCGTCGCCTTGTCGACGTCCTTGACCGTATCCGCTCCCGTGAGCATGATGATCGGGATGTCCTTGGTCTCCGGGCTCGTCCTGAGCAGCTCGGCCGTCTGATAGCCGTCCATCACGGGCATCATCGCGTCGAGCAGGATGACGTCGGGCTTTTCCTTCGCGGCGAGCTTGACCCCATCGGCGCCGCTCGAGGCGCCCAGAGGCTCGCAGCCCAGCTGTTCGAGCATGACCTTGACCGTCAGGATGATGAAGGGCGAGTCATCGACGTGCAGCACCACCGGCCTCTTGCGGCCGAAACCGAAAAGGCTCATCTTTTCGCCGGGATGCAAAGGGAGAACTCGACGCCCCGAGAGGCGTTTTCGACCTGGATGGAGCCGCCATGGCTCTGCGCGATCTTGCGGACCCAGCTCAATCCCGCTCCCATGCGGTTGACCTTGGTCGTGAAGAACGGC
>JACQPG010000089.1 GCA_016207665.1 Elusimicrobiota bacterium
CTCCTTGTTGGCCAGCGCGACGGTCTTGCCCGAGCGCACGGCCGCCAGCAACGGAGCGAAGCCCACCGCCCCCACCAGGCTGGTCAACACCAAATCCACGTCGGGATGCGAAGCCATCTCGACCAAGCCCTCCACGCCGGAAGGCAGGTGCCGGCTGTGACCGTTCAAGGAGGTCTTCAGATCCGAGGCCGCATGAGGATCGAAAAGGCAGACCATCTTGGCGCCATGCCGTCTGGCTTGGCGCGCGAGCTCCTTGGCGTTGGAGTGGGCGGCTAACCCTACCACCTCGAACTCGCCGGCCATCCGCGCGATGACGTTCAAGGCGTTGACTCCGATGGAGCCCGTCGAACCCAGAATAGCGACCTTTTTCATAGAAGAATCAGCCCGTAATAGACGGCAGGCGCCCCGAGAATGAAAGAGTCGAACCGGTCCATCACGCCGCCGTGGCCGGGGAGCAGGGTCCCCGAATCCTTAACGCCTACGGCGCGCTTGATCATGGACTGAGACAGATCGGAAACCTGGCCCGAGACCGCGACCAGGAACCCGATGCCGACCGCCTTATGCCACGATAGCAAATCAGGAAAGCCCGCGTGGAAGAGAAGGACCACTCCCACGGCCGTGATAGCCGCCGCCAAGGCGCCTTCCCAGGTTTTTTTGGGGCTCAGCTCCGGGGCCAGGGCACGGCGGCCCCAGGCTTGGCCCACGGCATAGGCGGCCGTATCCATGGCCCAAATGGAGCTGAAGAGCATGAAGGTCAATGCCCTGCCCCCGGGATGCAGCTCCCTGATCAGGGCGAGGTGCGCGGGCATCCAACCCAGCAACAGAGCCCCGAACAAGGTCAAGGCCGCCTTCTCGAGGGACTTCTCCCGGCTGAACATCTCGCGCAGGACCACGGCGGCCACGCCGCCGGCAAAGACCAGAGCTACGGGACCATTGAAGGCTTGGCAGAGCGCCAAGGCGGAGCCGACCACGACCGTGCTTAAACGTTGGGTAGGCTTATGGCCCAGCGATAGGATGATCCCGTATTCATAGAGCGAAAGGGCGGCGATGCAGGCGACGAACAAGGAAAAAGTGAAACCACCCCAATAGATGAGGAATAGGATCAAAGGAAGGCCCACCAGGGCCGTGAGCACCCTAGGCAGCAACATTTCCGAAGCGGCGCTCCCGCCTTCCATATTCAGCGAAAGCCTCCACCATATGCTCGCGCCTGAAGTCGGGCCACAATACGGGAGTCACGTAGAGCTCGGCGTAGGCCAGTTGCCACAGCAGAAAATTCGACAATCTCATCTCTCCCGAGGTGCGTATGACCAGGTCGGGATCGGGCAGCCCGCGCGTATAGAGACGAGAGGCGATCTCTTCCTCGGTGACCGCCTGGACGCCGGAGGCCAAAAGCTCGTTGAACGCGTCCACGAGCTCCTGCCTCGAGCCATAATTGAGAGCGAGAGTGAGCACCATCCCCGTGTTGCCCGACAGGCGGTCGACGGACGCCTGGAGCTCGCGCCTCGCGCTCTCTGGAAGGCCGTCGATGCGACCGATGGTGCGAAGCCTGATATTCTGCTCGTCGAGCTTGAGCGTCTCCCGTTTCAGGGCCCAGGACAGCAGGCCCATGAGCTCCTCGATCTCTTCCTTAGGCCTAAGCCAGTTTTCGGTAGAGAAGGAATAGAGCGTCAAGACTTCGACGCCCTGCTCCGCGCAGGTGCGCACCGCCTCGCGCACGGACTCCACCCCGGCTCGATGGCCGGCGAAGCGGGGCAGGCTCCTGGCCTGAGCCCATCGGCCGTTGCCGTCCATGATGACGGCGACATGGCGGGGGACTTTCAAATCGTCGTGATCTCCTTCTCTTTGACGGCGACCTGGTCGTCCACCTGTTTGACGTAGGCGTCGGTCACTTTCTGGATTCGCCCTTCCAAGGATTTCAATTCATCCTGGCTGATTTCCTTGGCCTTCTCCGCCCTTTTCACCTTATCTAGCGCGTCATGACGCTCGTTGCGCACGGCCACCTTCGCGTCCTCGCCGATGCGGCGAACCACCTTCACCATGTCCTTGCGCCGCTCCTCCGTGAGAGAGGGCAACACGACCCGTATGAGCTTCCCGTCGTTCTGGGGGGACGCGCCGAGATCCGCCTTCTGGAGCGCCTTCTCGATCTCGGGCAAAGCCGAGGGATCCCAAGGCCTGATCTCCAACGCCCGGGCCTCCGGCACCGATACCGCCGCCACCTGTTTGAGCGGCACCATTTGGCCGTAATACTCCACCTTGATGGAATCGAGCACCAAGGGGTTCGCCCGGCCCGTGCGCAAGACGGAGAAGTCCTTGGCCAAACGCGCCAGCTTTTCCTTCATATTTTCTTCCATCGCGCCCAACACGTGATTGATCGCTTCTGTGATTGGCATGTTCTTCCTTCCTTGATCCAGAATACGGCTTATTCCGTGACCAACGTTCCGACGCTATGCCCGTTCACCGCGCGGGCGATATTGCCGTCCACATTGAGGTTGAAAACCGCTATCGGCATGCGGTTTTCCATGCACAAGGTCAAAGCCGTGGTGTCCATCACTCTCAATCGCTGGCGAATGGCGTCCATGAAACGCACGTGATCGAGCTTCTTGGCCTTTTTGTTGACGCGGGGATCGTCGGTGTAGATGCCGTCCACCTTGGTCGCCTTGAGCAGGGCCTGGGCCTCTATCTCCACGGCTCTGAGAGCCGCGGCGGTGTCGGTCGTGAAATAAGGGTTGCCGGTGCCTCCCGCAAAAATCACGATGCGCCTCTTCTCGAGATGGCGGATGGCGCGCCTGCGGATATAGGGCTCTGCCAGCTTGGTGATCTCTATCGCCGTCTGGACGCGGGTCGGTACCCCTAAATGCTCCAAGGCATCCTGGAGGGCGAGGGCATTGATGACGGTGGCCAACATTCCCATATAATCAGCCGTGACCCGGCCGATCGCCTCGCCCCGATCCGACATCCCTCTCCAGATATTGCCGCCGCCCACGACGATGCCGATCTGGACGCCCCTGTCATGGGCCAGTTTGATCTCACGGCAGATGCGGACGAGAGCCCCCGCGTTGATGCCGTGGCCGGCCTCTCCGCAGAGGGATTCGCCGGAAAGCTTCAGAAGGACGCGGGTGAATTTTCGCTTGACGCCGCCCGCATCCCCGGTTCGAGAGCTTCCTTTCATTCGCCGAGTTGATAGCGCGCGAAGCGCGCCACCGTCACGGCGCCGCCCAATTTTTTGCCGGCTTCCTCGAGCATCTTGGAGATGGGCGTCTTGTTGTCTCGGATGCTCATCTGTTCCAAGAGGCACTGGGACTGGTAAAAAAGCTTATTGACCTTGCCCTCGACGATCTTGGGGATGGACGCCTCGGGTTTGCCTTCGGCCTTGAGCTGTTCGGTGAATATCTCCTTCTCTTTCTCTATTTGGGCGGACGGAACGTCCTCGCGCCTAAGATACCGGGGGTAAGCCGCCACGATCTGGAACAGGAGCTCCTTGGCCAACTCGCTAAGCGCGCCGGCTTGCGCCGCCGGCGCCGACAATTCTATAAGGGCGCCTGTCTTGCCGCCTAGGTGCACGTAACCGGCCAGGAATCCGCCCGGCCTCTTCTCGAAACGTTCCACCCTCCGCAAGGCCATGTTTTCGCCGAGCTTGGCGAAAACAGGTTGGATCAGAGCCTTGGCGTCCTCGACTTCCTTGAGCTGCCCCTGGGCGTATTCCGAGGCCAATTGCGCCGCCAGCGCCTGAAACTCGGAGGTCCGGGCCACGAAATCGGTCTCGCAGTTGAGCTCGATGATGGCCGCCGCGTCGGACCCGACCGCGAAGGCCACCAAGCCTTCCTTGGTCACTCTCGTCGATTTCTTGGCCGCGTCGGCCAGGCCCTTTTTCCTGAGGGCCGTCAATGCCTCGTCGAAGTTGAATCGGGACTCCGTCAGGGCCTTCTTGCAGTCCATGATGCCCGCGCCGGTCTTGTCGCGCAGGTCCATGATCATCCGGTTAACGTCGGGGGTGGTGGGAGAAGACATAAAACCTCTCGCTCTAAGCTTAGGACACTTCCTCGGGCTGCTGCGCCGCCGCGTCTTGATCCTGTTGAGAAGCGTCGGCGGCGGTCTCGTCGGTCTGGAGCATGCTCTGTTCCGCCTCCTCGACCGTGGGAGCCTTTTGCTTGGACTCGTGAAGAGCCCGGCCTTCGACGACAGCGTCGGCGATGATACCGCAAAAGAGCTTGATCGAGCGGGCCGCATCATCATTGCCCGGGATAGGATGGTCGATGAGGTCCGGGTCGCAATCGGTGTCGCAGACGGCCACGATCGGTATTCTCAGTCGCCGAGCCTCGGCCACGGCGAGGTCCTCCTCGACGGGGTCGATCACGAACATGACCTCTGGCAGCTTTTCGAGCTTGCGGATGCCGCTCAACACTTTCTTGAGACGGTTCATCTCCTTGCTTAAACGCGAGACCTCTTTCTTGGACAGCACGCCGAATATCCCATCAGCCTCCCAGCGCTCGAGCTCCTCCAACCTCTTGACGGATTTGCGCAACGTGGCGAAATTGGTCAGAGTGCCACCCAGCCATTTCTCGGACACATAGGCCGCTCCGCATCGCTCGGCCTCCACCTTGAGTATCTCCTGGGCCTGTTTCTTGGTCCCCACGAAAAGGAAGGATTTGCCTTCCGCGGCGCTGTCCCGAACGAATGTGTAGACTTTCTTGATCTCCTTGACCGTTTTCTGAAGATCGATGATATGTATGCTGTTACGTTCGCCGAAGATGAATTTGCCCATCTTCGGATTCCACCGCCTGGTCTGGTGCCCGAAATGGACCCCAGCTTCCAACATGGCCTTCATCGAAACATTGATCATTCGCTGCCCTTATCCTCCCGGCTCAATTTAGAGTGGATATTGTAACAAATTCCCGAAGGATAAGCGCAGCTATTCTAGGGGCCTATGGACATGGGACCAAGGACCCATGCCAAGCCCCGATTTGTGCTATACTCTTTCGCTATGGCTCTCGGGAAAGGAAATGCCTTTTTGGCGCTTCTTTTAGCCCTTGCCGGCCCGGTCTGGGCCGAGAACCGGGTCGAGGGCGTTCAACTGGCCCTGGCCGCGACGATCCCGGGCGGGGTTGACCTAGCCCGCCTTAATCACATCTTCGACGCCGCAAAGGTGCGGCTCAATAGCCTGGTGGGACCCTCTTCCCAGGGGGGGTACCGAAAGCCCGGCCGGACCCAGGATACTTACAATCCTTCGCCGGGTAACTCCTATTCCAGACGGCCGGGCCTTAGCCCTCGCCTTGTTGTCCCTTCTCCCAAACCTAGCCCGGCCTATAGGCGCACCTTCAGGTCTTTATTGGCCAACACCAGGAAAACCGACCAATTTGATGAGCTGATCTTGATTTATGCCCGCGCCTATCGGCTGGACGCCAGGCTTCTCAAGGCCATTATCGCGGCCGAGTCGGAATTCTTTTCGGGAGCCGTGTCTCCCAAGGGAGCGCGGGGTCTGATGCAGGTCATGCCGGCCACCGCCGAGGGTATTGGGGTCCCTGCCGATAAGCTCTATGATCCGGTTTTCAACATCCGCGCCGGAGCCGCCTTCCTAGCCCGGCTATTCGCCTCGGCTTGGAAACGATATCGGCTCAAGGGAGTCCGATTCCAGGACGCCCCGCTCTGGCTTAAGCAGAGGATAGTCGCGGCGTATAACGCGGGCCCGCGCGCCCTTTTCCACGATCGTTGGTTCTCCGAGACTCGACGCTACGTCAAGAAGGTCATGCTGTTCTACCAATCCCGGGTCACCGATATCCGCCGGGATCCCACCAGCTTCAGCTCCGCGCCGCAGATCCATTTTTCACTGACAGCCGGCACTCTCTATTAGCGTTTGACCTTGATGCCTCCCTGGATCACGGCGACCCTTCTCGGGCTGGCCCTCGCCACGCCATCATGGGCGCAAGAAGCCTATGGCCATAAGGGCATATTCCCGGTCTATGAGACAGCCGGACAATGGGTGATATTCGATAAGAAGCCCTCCAAGGCCAGCGACAGGCTGCTTTCCCCCGGAAGCCGCTTCCTTATAATAGGGAGTTCCGGATCCCAGGTCTTCGATGTCGCCAGGACATCGGCGACCTACGGGGGCGCCTGTCGGGAAAAACGCCCGGTCCGGTTGAAGGCGGCCCTGCTGAAGGGGCCACGAAGGATCATCGGCCGGCCCATCACCGCCATCTCCGTGCCGCCTTCTTTCATATTGTCCCGATCCCGGGCCGTATATCGCACCCTCCCCAATGAGGTGAGCGACGCCACCTATGCGGGGCTTGGACAGGCTCTCAAGCTGGCGGCCGTGCAAGACGTGCAATCAGGTCGCTTCGCTCTGAACCGAGAGGATCCGGCCACTTTCGAGTTCCTGAAGCATCTGAAACTCGAGTTCATACAGATCAAGATCGATTTCGCCTCACGAGTCTCGCTGCCCGGCCTGTCGGAGCCTCTGGCGCTGGTCGAGGAAACCCAGATCGGCGCGAGCATACGCCGCTGTTTCCGGTTGGCCAATGGAGAGCGCCTGATAGGACCGTGCGTCGAAATGCCCAGGGTGCTCATGGCAGAAACGGGATTCTTGGACTTCGTTTCCTATGACCCCCAAGGCCGTCGGCCTCAGTTGCTGGTCCTGGCCTATACCAAGACGGCTCCCCTGTGGGGCGATGAACGCTGGGGCTTCGTGTTGAGATCCTCAGGCCCGCAGCTCTTGCTCAAAGACACCCTGGATCCTCGCTGCCGCGAAAGCTTCTGATCAGAACCTCCGGCTAAGGATCAGGGAGAGGCCGAAGCACATCACCGCCAGGGCCGCAATTTCGGGCAGCACCTGCCAGAGAACCTCCCGGACATGGGGCTGCCGGAAGATAATATTGCGAGCCGCCAGCAGGATCACAAGATAAAAGAGCATCCTGGACCCCATGGCCAGGATCCGAAAGAGATCGTAAGGATACGGCTGGCCCGCCTGCCGGGAGATCAAACGACGGTCGGCCCAGGACATCTCGATGATCTTGAACCCGGACAGGTAGGATCCCCACTGATCCTGCGAGCACCAGCTCGCCACGGCCTGGCCCCGCACGACGCTTCCATCCGGGAGGGTGATCTTGAACTTGAATCTTGAGCCTTCCTTAAGGCGACATTGAATCTCGGCGCGGAATCCCGAGGGGCTCAAGTCATGGGCTTTGGCCTCGGAATCGACCGCCTTCCCGGACATGTCCGAGAGCGCCATATCCATGACCGTATTGACGCGAGGCTGGGTCCGTTTTTCGGAGGGTTGGCCGGCGCTCATGCCTTTTTCTCCTGCTTGGCATGGAAATTCAGATACTGGATGAACCGATGAAATTCGGGGAGAAAGCGCTGGAAATAGCGCCTCTCCGTCCGATAATGAAGAAGGAAATATCCCTCCTCCTCGGGCACCATGACAGTCTCGGATCGCAGCACGGTCACGCGGCTTCCCACGAGCTCGGTGGGGGGATATTGATAGGTGGTATAACGCACCGAATGCGCGGCGCGGCTCGAAATCACTATCTCCCCAAGCACGTGATCATCCTCGGGGCCCCCGGCGGAACGCATATGCCTGATATACTCGTCCTTTTCCTTATAGCCGGGGCTGCCGGGAACGACGAGGTGAACGAGTATGCGCGCCCTGCCCTTGGGCTCGCGCCATTCCAGCCCTCCCTCGATCTTGCGCCCCGCTCCCCACTTGAGAGTGTCGATATAACTGAAGGAGCCGGCGCTGATCCTAGGCGCCGGCTTTTTGAACAGTCTTCCCACGAAAATCGGCTCGGGAGGATTCCCCAGCTCTCTTAGCCGCCGCCCAGCCAGCTCCGCCCAATAGCTTCCCGACAGATATTCGCGGCTCGCCCTCAAGACGGCAGACTCCTCCACTGGCGAACGGAGACCCTTAGGCGAAACGACCTCGATACGGATAGTCTTGCGCCGGAAAGGAGGCATGCTGCCTCCGATATGCCTCAAGGAGTTCGAAAGCATCGCCAAGCCGCCGCGCCAGACCGTGGTGAACTCGTTAGCGCCCAAGAAAGTGATGCGATTGGCCGAGACCTGCCCCGACCAATCCAAGGCCGTCTTATCGTCGATCTGGGCGAGATAACGGGCCCGCCCAAAACGGTAGGAAGCGTATATGGGGGCGTAACGGCCGGGAGGAGCGTTGAGCAGATAAACAACCCTTCCCGCCGTGAAATTGGAGCGGAGAAAGCGTTCGCGTTCGAGCTGGCCCCGCGAATTGATGGAGGCGAACACGACCGAGTCGGCGTAGTGCGTGAGGAAGCTGGGGAATCCGGCGCCTCTGAAGGCGATGACGACCGCCGCAGCGCCCTCAGCCATCGAGGCCTGCTCCAAGTCCTGGGCCGAGAAGGTGACGCAGCCCCCCAGAGCGAGGGCCCCCAAAAGCGGTGTGCAGGTGAAAATAGTCCTGAACTTCACCGGTGGTCATGAGTGTAACAGACAACGAACGCGGCCACAATGGTATAATCGATCGAAGTCCGGCTGACGATAATGACCGAGGAATACGACTTCGAGAAGCTCTCGCGAGAGATCATAGTCGGCCAGCTTAAAGATTCCCCCAACGCTCCCTCGGCCGCCGCGGAGCTCGCCCGGCAGATGATCATCAAAGGCGTTTTAGGAACCCAGGTCCGGCAGGACCCTCGCCTGACGGTCTCCGCCGTATGCCGGGGGGTCTTGAGCGGGATCCTTCTCATCGAAAAAGACCTGCCCCAAACGGCCGTCGAAGTCTTAAGCCAGATGAGCGCCATCTCGCAGGAAGTTCCATTGGACCCCGGAGATCTCATGACCTGGGCCATGGAGGGCATGGCTCAAGTGGCGCAGACCGCCGGAGGCGCCGCCCAAAGCGCGATACAAGAGCACCTTGAGGAGAGATACATGGGGACGGGAGTCGTCTTTTCCTCGCTCTGCCGCAAGACCAGGTCCTCCGGCTAAGGGCTGGCTGATGAAGATCGCCCTGGCCCAGATCGACACCAAGGTCGGCGATATACGGGGCAACATCGAGAAGATCGCCGATTACGCGGCGCGGGCCGGCCGCCTGGGCGCCGAACTGGTGGTTTTCCCGGAGCAGGCCCTGGGAGGCTACCCGGCCCTCGACCTCTGGGAGGATCCAGGCTTCATCGAGGCCAATGAGCGGGGCTTAAAGACTCTCGCGCGCCTACAGGGCCCTGCCCTTTTGGTCGGCCTCGTCAAACGCAATCCCCGGCGCACGGGCAAGCCGATACTCAACGCGGCCGCTTTGCTGTACCGCAACCGGGTGGCCGCCCTGCGCAGCAAATCCCTGCTTCCGACCTATGACGTATTCGATGAGACCCGCTATTTCGAGCCGGCCCGGGACAACCCGCCCGTGCGCTTCAAGGGCTTGAGGATCGGCATCAGCGTCTGCGAGGACGCCTGGGCCAGAGAGACATTCGGAGAGCGGCAACTCTACACCCGAGATCCAATCGGGGAACAGGTCAGGAGCGGAGTGGACTTGTTGATCAACCTCTCCGCCTCGCCCTTCAGCCGGGGGAAAAACGCGGCCCGCGCCCGGCTTCTTCGCCGGCAAGCCAGGCGGGCACGCAAGCCATTGCTCTATTGCAACCTCGTCGGGGGCAATGACGAGATCATCTTCGATGGAGCCAGCCTTGCGTTCGATGGCCGGGGAAGGGTGGTGGCCCGCGCCAGGGCTTTCGCGGAAGATCTCCTGATATTCGACAGCGAGGCTAAACCCAAGCCCGTTCCCTCCTCGGTGGACGACCCGACGCAGGAGGTCGCCGAGGCGTTGGTCCTAGGTCTGCGCGACTATGTGCGCAAATGCGGTTTCGAACGCGTCTTCATCGGGCTTTCCGGAGGCATCGATTCGGCGGTGGTCGCAACCTTGGCCGCCAGGGCCCTGGGCCCGGAGTCGGTCACCGGAGTTCTTATGCCCTCTCCCTACACGTCGCAAGACAGCGTCGATGACGCCTCGGCCTTGGCGGCCAATCTAGGCATCCGGGCGCTGACCCTTCCGATCAATGGGATCTTCGATTCCTATCTCAGGACCTTGGCCGAGGCCTTCGCGGGCCGATCCCAGGATGTCACGGAACAGAACCTCCAGGCGCGGATCAGGGGCTCATTGCTCATGGCATTATCCAACAAGGAAGGGGGCATGGTGTTGGCCACGGGCAACAAATCCGAGCTTTCCGCCGGCTATTGCACGCTCTATGGGGACATGTGCGGAGGCCTAGCTCCTCTGGCTGACGCGCCCAAGGGGACGGTCTACGAGCTGGCTCGCTGGCTCAATCGAGAGCGCCCGTTGATCCCGGAGCGCTCCATCTCCCGAGCTCCGACCGCGGAGCTCAAGCCCGATCAAAAGGACCAGGATGACCTGCCCCCTTACGAGGTGTTGGACAGGATATTGACATCCTATATCGAGGAGCGGCTTGATCCGGGAAGGATCGCGGCCAGGGGCCACAATCCGAAACTGGTGGCCGAGATGATACGGCGCATCGATTTCGCGGAATACAAGAGGCGCCAGGCTCCGCCCAGCCTCAAGATCTCGCCCAAGGCCTTCGGAGTCGGCCGGCGCATGCCCCTGGCGCGGGGCGCCTATCACGCCGCCGACGTTTAAGCCAATTCCGAGAGGTCGGCGACTTGCCTGAAAAGCCGCACCAGCCTCGCGAGCAGGCCCAGCCTCTGCTGGCGCAGATCCGCCTCTTCGGCCATCACCATCACCTTGTCGAAGAAGGAATCGAGCGGGCCCTTGATGGCCACCAAGGCCTTGAGCCCCGGCTCGAAATGTTCATGGAAGAACTTTTCCCGCACCTGTCCCTCGATCGCGGTCAAGGCGTCGAAAAAGGAGAGCTCCGCCTCCTCCTTGAGCCTGGCGCGCTCAAGCTCAACCCCGTCGTCGATGGGGAAACGGGCCTGCCGGAGTATGTTGGAGGCGCGCTTGAAGGCCATGGCCAATTCGTCGAAATCCGGGTGGCCGCGCACCGAACGGAGCGCGGCGAGACGACGCACCGTCCTGGGAAGATTAGAGAGGCCCTGCGCCCGCACCGCCCGGATCTCGTCGACGCGATGGCCAAGCTCCTCAAAAAAGGACTGCGTCCGGCTCCATAGGAACTCCTTGAGTTGACGAAGAATCTCCTTCCTCTTGGACTCGTCCAAGGATACGGGCTGCAAGGCAAGAGCCTTCTCCAGCGCCGCCTCGAGATCGAGAGGCATCTGCTTTTCGATCACGATCCTGACCACGCCGAAAGCCTGTCGCCTCAGGCCGAAGGGATCGGCGCTTCCGGTAGGCACCAATCCTAGCGCGAAATTCCCCGCCAGGCCGTCGAGTTTGGCGGCCAAAGACGCCAAGGCTCCCTCGTCGGTCGCGGGCACGGGGCCTTTAGCCCCGACCGGGAAATAGAATTGCTCGATGCCAAGGGCGATTCTCTCGTCCTCGCCGTCCTGGCGGGCATAATAGCCGCCCATCGTCCCTTGGAGCTCCGGGAATTCCTTGACCACCTCGCAGACCAGGTCCGCGTAGCAGAGCCTGGCGATGCGGGCAGCCGCGGCCTCGTTGGCTGGCCTCTCGGATCGCAAGTGTTCGCACAACCAGGCCGACAGCTCCTCGACCCGCCGAGCCTTGTCCGACATGGTGCCCAAGTCCCTTTGATAAGCCACTCCGGCCAGCATCGGCAGCTTATCCTCGAGGCGGCTGGCCAGGTCCCGTTTCAGGAAGAAGGAGGCGTCGGAGAGCCGTGCTTCCAACACTCGCTCATAGCCTTCTCGGACGAGATCTTGGCCGCGCGATGCGCCATCCCTGACGCCGACGAAGGACCGGGCGATCTTTCCAGCTTGTAGCAACGGGAAGAACTTGAGCTGGCGCTTAAGAACCAAGGAAAGGAGAGGTTGCGGCAGATCGAGGAATTCAGGCCTGAATGCTCCGACGACGGGGCTGGGATGCTCGGTCATGTATACCGTCTCTTCGATAAGCGACGGATCGAGGTCGATCGAGAGCTTGGCTTGTCGGGCGCAGGCCTCGAGCCTTTCGGCCAAGGTCTTGCCGCGCTGCTCCACGTCCACGATGACGAGGGAATTCTTGAGCAGGCCCAAGTATTTGGCCGGATCCTTGAGAAGCGCGTGCTTGCGGCCGCCGGGCAGGGCCACGGCCCTGCCGGCCTTGATCCCGGCCAGAGAGAATGGGACGACCCGCGATCCCCATAAAGCCAGCAAGCCGCGGATCGGGCGGCCGAAACGGAAACGGCCCTGCTCCCATTCCATTGACTTAGGGAATTCCAGGGCGCTGATGACGTTGGGCAGCAGCGTCGAAAGCACTCGGACCGCAGGCTGGCCCGGAATCTCGTGGGAGGCGGAAAGATACTCTCCCTTCTCCGTCTTGACGATCCGGAGCTGCCCCGGATCGAGACCCCATTTCTGGGCAAAGCCCGCCGCCTGGACCGTGAATCCCCCGTGGGCGTCTTTGAGAAGGCGGGCGGGCGGGCCTTGCACCTCCTCGACCAGCCTTTCCGACTTATCGGCCACTCCTTCAACGAATATCGCCAGCCGGCGCAAGGTGCCATAAACCGCGCTCGACTTAAACCCCAATCGGCTGCTCTTAAGGCCGTCCTCCATCCTGGCCTTGAGTTGCGCCAGGGCCGGAGCGACAAAACGCGCCGGTAAAGGCTCGGTGCCGATCTCGAGGAGCAAATCCTTGGAGGCCATCAGCGGCTCTTGGAACCCGGGGCGGCCGCAGCCGCGCTGGTCTCGAGGTAGAGATTCATCACCTGACGCGCCAGGTTTCGCACTCGGGCGATATAATGGGCCCGCTGGGCCACCGATATGGCGCCCCGCGCCTCGAGCATATTGAACAGATGGGAGATCCTCATCACGCAGTCATAGGCGGGCAAGGGCATGCGGGCCTGCGCCAGCCTGCGACCCTCGGCTTCGTAGTCGTCGAAATGCCGTTTGAGCATGTCGGGATCGGATTGCTCGAAATGATACCGGGAGAATTGCCGCTCCTGCTCTAGGTGCATCTCCCCATAGCTTCGATGGCCGTCGAAGTCGATGTCATAGACGTTGTTCTTCTTCTGCGAGTAGAGAGCGATCCTCTCCAGGCCATAGGTGATCTCGACGCTTACGGGAAACAAGGGCATGGAGCCCATCTGCTGGAAATAGGTGAATTGGGTGATCTCCATCCCATCAAGCCAGACCTCCCAGCCCAGGCCGGAAGCCCCGAGAGTGGGGGACTCCCAATCGTCCTCTATCCAGCGCAGATCATGCTCTCTCGGATCAAGGCCGAGCGCCTTGAGAGAACGGAGATAGATGTCGGTGATGGCCGGTGGGACCGGCTTGATGAGGACTTGGAATTGATAATACTTGCCCAGCCGGTTGGGGTTCTCGCCGTAGCGGCCATCGGTCGGCCGGCGGCATGGCTCGGGATAAGCCACGGCTGTCGGTTGCGGTCCCAGAGCCCCGAAAAAAGTCCCCGGATTGAAGGTTCCCGCGCCCTTCTCGATGTCATAGGGCTGTATCAGTTGGCAACCCTGTTTGGCCCAGAATCCCTGCAAGGTCAGGATGATCTCCTGGAAATTCAGCATGCGAGGGCGCTCCTGCCTAATGATTCCATGAGGGCCGGCGCGCGCAGGGGCCTGCCGGTCTGCGCCTCGACATGATCGACGAGCCTACGGCGCAGCCGCGGCAAGGCCTCGCTGGCGCAGGAGAGCGCGGCCAATTCCCGCAAGGGCCGTTCATGCAGGGCGCGCCAAAGACGCGGGTCCTCATTTCCCAAAACGGCGCTCAAGCCATAACCAGAGAGCTCCAGAAGTTGGAAGCCGAAAGCGATCGAAATCCAGGGGTGGGGCGCCTGCTCCAGAGCCTCGAGCGCCCCGCAGAGCAGGCGATATTTATCCGCGTTCGGCAAATGCGCCGGAGCCAACTTATCGAGCATCTCGCAACAGGACATGGCCTGCAGGGTCACATCGAGGCGCTCGCGAACGCTGGGGAAGCTTCCGATCAACCTGCCGCCGACCGCCTTGCCCATTTCGCTGCGCGGACTCATGTACAGCCTGTATTCTCCCCAAACCATGGGTTCGGAAAGAGCCTTGAGCTTTCGGCCCGGCTTCTTGACGCCGACGAAACGTACGGATAGCTTGCCCAAGCTCTCGGTATAGAGCGTGGCAAGCTGGTCGGCCTCCCTGAAATCATGCCGGGACAATACGATCCCGGGAACGTTGACGATCATGCGCCGGCCGTCCCCTCGGAGCGAAGTCCGCTGAGCATGCGCTCATAACCGGCCCTGGGAAGCTGGATAAACCTCAGCCGATCGCGTTCGGAAGCCTCCTCCAAAACGGGAGCGATTGCGGCCAATGGAAAGGCGCAAAACAAGAAATAACGGTCTTCGAAGCCCAGTCGGTCGTAAAACTCAAGAGCCTTGGGAGCGTTCAATAGCTTAAAGCATATCATCTTGGACATCGGCTTAAGCCCGGGCCAGATCTCACCCAACTCCGTCAGGGAGGACTGCGCGAGGATGGCTTGCAGCTCCGGATAATCCCGCCGCTCCAGGCTCTCCTGGAGCAGGCTTAAGGCCCTGGCCCCGTTCCCTTGCCGCTGCGCGCTCTCGGTCACCACCTTATCATTATAATATAATAGCTTCACGCGCCATGAACGAACCGGTCTCGACGGAAC
>JACQPG010000096.1 GCA_016207665.1 Elusimicrobiota bacterium
CGGTGGTGACTTCCTCGTTTACCTATGACGTCACGGTGCCGACCGCGGCTCTCACCGTCTCGGCCTTCATCAATAATACGGTGGCCGATATCACGGGCAATGCCCGCGACGGGGTCTCGGGCGTGGGCGCCTTCAGGCTCGCCGTTTCCTCGGCCAATGGCGCGGTGGGCTCCTGGTTGAGCGGCGTGGGCGGTCAATTCAACACGGCGAGCGCGGTCTATATCGTGACCACGACCCCGGCGGCCTTCCCGGTGGTGGGACAGGGCAACTGGACTCGCGCGATCGCGGGCGCCATGACCCTGGAAGACGGCAAGGACTATCGCGTCTATGCCCGGACCACGGACCGGGCGGGCAATGTGCGGGATAATCAGGATATCGGCTTCTTTACCTATGACACGACGCCGCCGACCGTCTCGATCACCCAGCCCAACGCGCCTTTTTCGAGCGCGCCGATCAGCATCATGGGTTTGGCCTCGGACACCTCGCCCGGGGCGGTCAATCAGGTGCGCATCCGCATATCGACCGCGACCCAGGACTGGACCGGCAGCGCCTGGACCGACACGGTGCCCACATGGATCAACGTGACGGGGGGCTTCTCGCCGTGGGTGTATAATTCGACGCCTACCTGGGTGAGCGGCACCACCTATACCATACGCGCCGAGGCCATCGATGCCGCGGCCAATCCATCGAGCGTGCAGACCTATAGCTTTGTCTTTGATACCAGCGAGCCGAGCATCTCCATGAGCGCTCCCGCGACCTCGCGCAGCCGCATACTGAGCGAGCAAGGGCGCGGCACGGCCTCGACTCCGAACCCCGGGGTGATGGATCGGGTGGAGGTGCGCGTGCGCCGCATCACGCCCACGCCTTCCAATTATTGGAACCCGACCCCGCCTCCCGGGGGCGTGTTCGACCTGCCGGCGGGCCAGGCCGAGAACGCTTGGTTCGTGGTGGGCTCGACCGAGAGCCCGGCTTGGAGCCGCTGGTATATCTCGAGCGCGGCGCTTTTGGCGGATATGGTCAGCGGCGGCAGCTATGAGATCAACGCCCGGGCCTGGAACAAGGCGGGCAAATACTCATCCTCGTATGCCACCCGCACCACCACCTATGACACCTTCGCCCCCGAGACCTCGGTGCTGTTCCCGCAGGCCGGCGACGGGGTGATCGTCAGCTCGCTGAGCCTGATCGTGGGCACCTTGGTCGACGCCACCAATGTGGCCGGGCCCAACAATATCAGCACCGGCACGGTGTCGCGAGTCTGGGTGCAATTGCGGCGCTTTTCGGACGGGCAATTCTGGAACGGCGGCAACTGGGTGGGAGCCTATACATTGAGATCGGAGAATACCGAGGTGAGCGTGCATCTGACCTCTTGGACCATCACCTCCGTGCCCACATTCCCGGCCTTCCTGACCTCGGGCGCCTCCTATTACATCACCTCCGGCGGCTTCGACAACGCGGATAATGGGGGCAATCAAGAACTGTTCGGCAGCGCGGTGCGTGGATCCACCTTCAGCTTCGACAACTCCGCGCCCAACACCAGCATCGCCTATCCCGTGAACCTGTCCTATTCAAGCAGCGTGATCAATATCGCGGGCGCTTCCTCGGACAACGTGCTGGTCTCGACCATCAGCCTGAGCATACGCCATGTCAATTCGGGCAACTGTTATGCGCCGGCCAGCAACGATTTCAGCGGCGGCTGCCCGGGCTGGTTCGCGGCGCGCGGCACGACCACGAGCTGGAACTATTCATTCGCCAGCCAGCCCTGGTCGCCCGACAACACCTATCTGATCCAGTCCTCGGCCACGGACATGGGCGGCGCGGCCCAGGACTCCGTGGCGAGCTCCTCGTTCACCTATGACGTCACCGTGCCCACCGGCGCTCTGGCCATGGCGGCCTTCATCAACAACACCGTGGCCAATATCACCGGAAACGCGCGGGACGGGGTCTCGGGCATCGGGGGAATTCAGATCGCCATCTCTTCCAACGGAGGCAATGGCGGCTGGTTGACCGCGCCGGCCGGGGCGTTCACCTCGGCCAATCCCGTCTTCATCGATACCACCACGCCCGCGAGCTTCCCGGCCGTGGGCCAGGCCAACTGGACTCGCGCGATCTCGATGACGCTCGAGGACGGCAAGGGCTATACGGTGCGGCTGCGCCTACGCGACCGGGCGGGCAATCAAAGGGATCAGGACATCGGTTCCTTCACCTATGACATGACCCCGCCCTCGGTGGGCATTACCCAGCCTAATTACCCGTATTTCTCATCGCCGATCTCGATCGCCGGCAACAGCGCCGATACGGTTCCGGGCACGATCAGCCAGGTGCGCATACGCATATCGACCGCGACCCAGGACTGGACCGGCAGCGCCTGGACCGACACGGTGCCGACCTGGATCAACGTGCCGGGCTCGGTCTCGCCCAATTGGAGCTACACCTCGACCCCGACCTGGGTGAGCGGCACGTCTTATACTATTCGCGCCGAATCGCTCGATTCGGCGAGCAATCCGTCCGCCATCTCGAGCTACACCTTCGTCTTCACCACGGCTCAGCCGGATTCGCGGGTCACCAGCCCCGATGGCACCCAGGTGCTGTCCTCGCTCTCGCAGATCACGGGCACGGCCGGCGCGCTCACGGCCCTGGCTCCGATACAGAGCGTGGGCCTGTCCATCGGCCAGGTGGTGGGACCGGCCACCAGCTATTTCGACGGCGCCCTGTTCAATTCCGCGGTGGAGACATTCAGGCCCGCCGTCTACGTGGGCTTCTCTTCCGGGACCTGGAGCTTCAACGCCCCGGGACTCACCTCCGGCCTCAAGTATCTGCTGCGCTCCAAGGCCACGGATTTCGCGGGAAATGTGGAGAATTTCGCGGCCGTCACCCCCGTGCAATTCCTGTACGACGCGACCAAGCCCACGGCGGCTCTGGCGGGCTTCAACTCCGCGGCCTTGGCCTCCTATCATGCCACGCTGGGCCCGATCACGGGCTCGGCCTATGACGGCCCCGGACCCTCGGCCGGCCTGCAGGCCCTGGCCTCGGGCGGAGTGCAATTGCGCATACTGGATCTGACGGCCAATCGCTATTGGAATCATGTGCTGGGCGCCTTCGATATCGCGGATGCGAATGTCGCCTGGTTCAACGCCAACTCGGGGTCGACCGCCTCCTGGTCCTACTCGCATGGCTCGCTCAACCCGGCGCTGATCTCCGGCCGCTCCTATATCGTGCAATTGCGCGGCCAGGACAGCGCCGTGCCCTCCAATGCCGGGCCCTCGAGCAACGGCATAGACTCGAATTTCAGCGTCGGCATAGACTCCTACACCTTGATCGCCGACACCGTGCCCGCGGTCTCGCGCGTGGTTTTCCCGGGCAACGGGGCGGTGCTGCCGACCCTGGCCACGATCTCGGGCACGGTCGCCGACGCCTTGGCCGGGGTGCCCAACGGACGCCTGCAATCCGTGGAGGTGAGCATACAGGAGCAGCCCGGCCTTTGGTGGAACGGCAATGTCTCGGCTCCTCCGGTGGGAACCTTCACGGTCACTTCCGAGAACTGGGTGAGGCTCGATCTCATCGCGGGCGCGGGAGCCAACCCGAGCGTCACGGGCGGCAATTGGAGCTTCAATTTGCCCAATGCGGCGTTGTTCCAGGATCAGCGCAGTTATAAGGTGCGCGTGCGCAGCCGCGACAACGCCGCCACGGGAGCCACCACGCCCAACGGAAACCTCGAGACCGATATATCCTCGATCACATTCACCCGCGACTCCACTCAGCCGGGCCTGGGCTTTACCGGCCCGGTCACCGCGGCCGCTCCCACGGCGCGGGTCAAATCCCTGGCCAATATCACCGGAACGGCCAGCGACGATTTCGGCATACAATACGCCTCGATCTCGGTGCGCAACGTGCGCACGGGACTCTATTGGGGCGGGGCGGCCTTCGACCAGGGCTCCGAGTATTGGCTCAACGCCGCGCTCGCGGGCTCGGTGCCCAATTTCACCTGGAGCGCGGCGGCCCCGTCGCTCAACGATAACACCAGCTATTACTTGAACGCCAAGGTGAGCGATGTCTCGGGCAACGCCGAGGTGTTCGTGGCGCCCCCGCCGCCCACCTATGTGGTGATCTACGACACCACTCCACCCTCGGCAAGCGTGAGCTGGCCGCAGAACAACAGCTATTGGAAGAGCACCAGCACGGTCTCGGGCTCTTCCAGCGATCCGAACCTGTTCTCCGCGGGGGTCAGCGCCAGCCAAATACGCATACAACGCCAGCGCGACAGCCAGTATTGGACCGGCTCGGGCTGGGGGGCCATGACCTGGCTGGGCAATGTCGGCGGGACCAACTGGACCTATTCGGGTTCTTACCCGCAGGCCAACGGCGACGCGGTCACGGGCCTGGAGGACGGCGAGGACTATCTCATCGAGGCGCGCGCCTATGACGTGGCGGGCAACACCCAGGCCGTGATCTCGGCCGGCAATCTCTTCTACTTCGACCTGTCCTCGCCCACCGCGGTGGTGCAATTGCCCGCGGACAGCCAATACTATAATCGCATCGCCTCCATATTCGGGACGGCCACGGACAACGCGCCCGGACAGTTCAACGTGCGCTTCCCCGAGGTGCGCATTTACGACGGCTCGCTGGGCAACTGCTGGAACGGAACGATCTGGACCGGCTGCGCCTCCGGCATGGCCGAGATATGGAACGTGGCCGTGGGCTCGAGCTCGAGCGGCGGGATCTTCTCATGGAGCTTCAACCCGACCACGGCCTTCAATGGGCTGCAGCGCTCCAGCACCACCATGCGCGTGGACGTGCGCGTGCGCGACGCGGCCGGCAACTACACCATCACCTCGTCCTCCTTCGGCTATACGGAGGAGCTGCCGGTCTCGCGCATCACCACCCCCGACTCGGATGGGCAGCGCTTCCGCAGCATGAGCGCGATCAGCGGTACGGCCTTCGACTCGATCGCGCCCGTGGCCGAGGTCTATGTCAAGATGTGGTATGTCAGCGCCGGCACCACCTATTACTGGTCCCCGGCCCCTCCGCACTGGACGCCCGCGGCCGAGGCCTTCCGCTCGGTGAACAATTCCAACGGCGCGGCCGGCAGCAACTTCAACTGGTCCTACAACAGCTCCCAGATCCCGGACTTCGCCAACCCGGGCAACGCCAATTTCGCCTGGAACGAAGGCACGCATAACGGCAGCGTGGGCAATCGCAATGCCGGCAACGGCAAGACCTTCTACGTGGTGAGCGCGGCCTCGGACGCGGCCTCGAATTTCGAGGTAGCCTTGGCTACGCGCAATTTCATCTTCGACAATGTGCCGGCCTTCTCGAGCCCGACCCTTCCCACGGCCGGCGGCGCCTATAGCGCGCTCTCGGCCCTGCGCGGCGTCTCCTATGACCTGGTGAGCGCGGTGGCCGCCTCCTCGATCAGCATCTTGAGCGAGAACGAGAATCCCGGAGGCAATACCCGGCGCTATTTCGACGGGGCCGCCTTCACGGTCAGCACCCAGACCTGGATCGAGCTGTTGCCCTCGCAACTGTTCGTCTCCTCGTGGAGCTATAACACGCCCGTGCCGTGGGTCGACGGCCGGCATTACGTGGTGCAGTCCTCCGCCACCGACGTGGTGGGCAATATCCAGGATGTGGTGGGCTTCTCCCGCTTCCTCTACGACACCACGCCTCCGGCCTCCTCGGTCACGGAGCCTCCCAACTCGGTCTCGCGCGAAGATAACCTGGTTCTGATCGGCAACTCGAGCGACCCTGGATTTACCAGCGGCATTGACGGCAGCGGCTCGGGCGTCTATCCCGGAGCCAGTCCGACCTGGCAGCAGGGCCGCGTGCAGATCGTGGTTTTCCGGGACACCGCGCCCTTCGTGGCCGGGCCCGGTCCCATGTCCTTCGGCGCCTTGGACTCGACCGGTTATTGGTGGACCGGCTCGACCTGGGTGCCGGTCTCCGCGGGCGAAACCTGGGTCAACGCGCCCTTCACGGGCCCCACGGGCGGGTGGCAATACACCGGGCTTCAATGCGACGGCGATTCCGATCCGTGCTGGGTGCGCGGAGATCAATACGCGGTGTGGGTGCGCGCCACAGATAACGCGGGCAACGTGCAGGGATTCCCGAGCGGCGTGATCTCCGACGGCCCGCTGTTCTTCATCTCGGCCACGGCCCAGAGCTTCGCGCTCTCGGTCAACGCCAACCCGTCCAACGCGGGAGACACCTTGGATCTGACCGTGGAGGCCAAGGACGGCCCCAACGGCACGGGCAATCGCGCGACGAATTTCAACCAGCAGGTGCGTTTCTTCGCCACGGACAGCGGCGCGCCGGAGAATATGGGCGCGGACATCAACGTCAACGGCCTGCCCTCGACCTATACCTATCTGACCGGCGCGGGCAATGACAACGGCATTCATACCTTCCAGATCAAGCTGCGCAAGGCCGGCGCCCGCACCTTGCGCGTGGAGCAGGTGGGAGACTCGGCCAAGTTCGGCAACCTCAATCTCACGGTCAATCCCTCCACGCCTACTCGCGTGCAGGTCATCGCGGATTTCAATGCCGCGGGTCAATTGCCGGCTCCGGGCGTGCTGACCGGAGGCAGCGAGGGCCGCTCGGGCTCGCCGCGCTCGTTCGAGGCCGGGCAGAGCGTCACGTTCCTGGTCCAGGTCGTGGACAATTTCTGGAACTTGGTGGTGTCCTCGGCCGCCTCTGTCACGCTGCAGGACACCGATCCGAACAATGATCCGGATGGCAGCCTGGTATTCGTTGGCTCGAGGACGGTAAGTCGCACCTTTAACACCCGTGGCTCTCATACCTTGCAGGCCAATGGACAGGGAACGGTGCCGAACCTGTCCAACCCGTCTTCTGCCGTGACGGTCACCGCCGGCACGCCGCAGCGCCTGGTCGTGACCCTGCCGGGAGAGACCCAGGTGGACGGCAAGACCACGGCTCCGGAGGGCAAGTCCGGCACGCCCAGCATACCCCAGCGCGCGGGGCTTTCCTTCGGCGCCACGGTTTACGCCGTGGACTCCTTGTTCAATCGCGTGGACGGCGCTAATTTCTCCGTGGACGCGCGCATCTACAGCGACGGCTATGCCGTGATACCGGCCTCGCAGAGCTTGGCCACGGGCGCCACCATGTTCCTCTTCACCCCGATCGTGGCGAGTACCCACAATATCATGGCCCGGGATCTGAGCAGCACCTTGCCCGCGGGCAACTCCACCTATTTCACTCCCAATCCCTTCACGGTATGGTGGAGCACGCCTACCAAATTGCAGCTCATTGCCCAGGGCCAGCAGGCTGGAGCGGGCATACAGCCCTATAATGAGAATCCGACCACGGGCGGGCGCTCGGATCTGACTACGGATGTCCTGACCGCGGGGGTGACCAGCAATATCACGGTGAACCTGGTCGATCAATATTACAACGTGGTGCGCGGCACCACGCCGTTCATGGATACCACGGCGCTGCCAGTCTCGTCATACACCTCGGTGATCGAGCTCAAATTCCTGGATGATCCGAATATCCAGGCCCGCGGCCTGGCGCCCTCGCCCTACACCAAGGCCCTGGAGGCCGGCACCACGCGCTTTAGCTTCATCCCGGTCACGCGCAGCGCCTCGGGCATGCGCCTGCGCGTCGTCGACGGCGGCGGCACGGGCACGGTCTATAGCACGGACACGGTCTCCAACATCGTGGTCAACGCCGAGGCTTCTCCCGCGCGCCTGCAGGTGCTGGTTCCCGTCGAGGCCGCGGTGGAGGGCTCGATCAGCGGCAAGAGCGGCACGGCAGGGCCCTTGATGGCGGGTTCGACCTATACCATCACCGTGCGAGCGGTGGATCAATTCTGGAACCTGACCTCGGACGGCCGCCAGGTGCGCATCGAGTCCAACGATCCCTACGCCTTGATCAACCCGGCCAGCCGCGTGCTGGGCTCGGATGGAGTCGGGACCGCGCAATTTAGCCTGTCTCCCAGCGTATCCACCGGCAATTTGGTGATCTGGTCCGAGGAGGTCTCGGGAGCGAGCCTAGCCACTCAGACCGTCTCTAACGTCGTGGTCAATCCGAGCACCGCCACCCGGCTGGTGCTGGTTTTCCCGAGCCAGACCCAGGCCAATGGCCGCACCGACACGCAGGGAGTGTCGGGCCCGGTGTTCGTCACCACCGTGGGCGCTAGCTTCAACATGGACGTTTACGCCTCCGATGATCGCTTCAACTGGGTGAGCACGGCCGTGCGTCCATCCCTGACCGTGACCACCAACGATCCTTACGCCAACAACCCGTTCTCAGGGTCGAACGTGTTCTCCATGGGTTCGAGCCGAACCATCGCCATCCCGGCCAGCCCCAACGGCTTGCGCACGGCCGGCACGCGCGCGATCACCGTGGTCGACGGGGGCGGCGGCACGCCCGACGCCGTCATGGCCACCGGCCTGGGTACGGTGGTGGTCAATCCGGGCAACCCGACGAGGCTGCGCACCTTGCTGCCCACCTGCGCGCCTCCCGCGGTCTGCCCGCCGGAGACGCGGCGCGACGGAGAGAACGGGGACGGGCGCGATCCCCAGGCCCTCACCACCCCGGCGGGCTCGCCCTTCACCGTCACCGTGGACATCACCGACGCCTTCTGGAACCTGACCCCGGGGGCCTCGCAGCAGATACGCTTGGTGGCCGACGATCCCTTCGCGACCATCGTGCCCTCGTCGCAGACCATCGTGAGCTCGGGGACTTTCTCGGTCACGCCGCGGCGCGCGGGCACCACCTTGATACGCGCCGAGATGGTGAACACCCCGCCTGCCTGGGGCCCGACCTTGTCCGTCGACACGGCCACCGCGGTCAATGTCACGCCCGGCAACCCGGATCGACTGCTCATCAAGCTCGATGGCGAGAGTTTCAGCCAGGGCTCGCCCACGGGCAAGATCGGCATACCCAACCCGGCCACGGCCGGCACGAACTACAACGTGGTGGTGGGCGTGGTCGACCAATTCTTCAACCTGGTGACGGGCCGGGCCGCGGAAGTGAGAGTGCAGACCCCCGGCGATCCCTACGCGCCCATGGTGTCGACGGTGGCCATCAACGTGGGCTCGGGCCAGACCGCTGCCATACCCGTATCGCTGAGAAAGTCCTCGTCGACCCAGTTCTTGTCCGCGATCGACTTCAATAACTCGGGCCTGAGCGCGGACCCGCAATCCTCGACTTTCACGGTCAATCCAGCCCTGCCCATGGGCCTGCAGGTGCTCTTGCCGGGCCAGACGCATGAGCCGGGCAGCGGCAATTATCCCAACGGCGGCTATTCCGGCTCGGTCTCCACTCCGACCGCGGGACAGCCCTTCACCGTGACCGTGAACCTGGTCGACCAGTATTTCAACACCGTTGGCGCCACCGGCGGCTTCCCGTGGGTCTATGTCGAAAACAACGATAATTACGACGTGAGCCAAAACACCAGTCCGCTCGACAATAACGGCACCTTGGCCCTGTCCATGACCTTGGTCACCAAGAGCAGCAACGCCTTGGTGCGGGTGACCGCGCGTGATCAGGCTGCGGACCGCGTCTGCACGGCCAATGCCTCGCCCTTCATCTGCCTGGCCCAGAGCCCGGCCTCGGAGACGCCCAAGTTCAAGGTCTGGGCCTCCACTCCTTCTTATCTGCAGGTGCTGTTGCCGGGAGAGTCCTTGGTGCAGGGCAAATGCGACGTGCAACCCGGCACCGTCTGCCGCAATCTGAACGCGGGAGAGGGCTCGCCGGGAAAGAGCAGCAGCACGCCCTCCAATTACGTGGTGGGAGACCCGGCCATGACCGTGACGGTGAACTTGGTCGACCGCTTCTATAACAAGGTGACCGAGTTCACGGGCGGCTTCAAGGACTCCAACCCGGCGCTGCCCACTCCCACGCCCACGGTGCAGCTCTCCCTACCCGGGGATCCGATCGCGCCGGCGCCGGGCTCGGGACAATTGGCGGCCGGCAGCTTCGACTTCCAGATCACTCCGCGCACGGCCTTCTCGACCTATACCGTGGTGGCGGCCACGGTCACCACCGCCTCTCCGACCAGCGTCTCCTCCGCGGCCTCGGCTTATATGTGGACCTTGCCGGGAGCGGCCCATCACCTGCACTTCTACAACGTGCCGGCCACCGCCAACGCGGGCATCGCCTTCTCGGTGGGGTTGCGCGCCCATGACCAGTATCACAACCAGCTTTCCTCGGGCCCCAACACCTACACCCGCACGGTGAATTTCTCGGCCGAGGTGTTCGGCGGCACGGGCATACAGGATCCGCTCATCGTTCCCGCCGCTTACACCTTCCTGGCCAGCGACCTGGGCCAGCATGATTTCACCAATATATTCACGCTCAAGAAGGCCGGGGTTTGCGGCGGCTCGGCCCTGGATGATCGCTGGATACGGGCGGTGGACTCGATCAATGGGGCCATCCATGATCGCGTGACCGATCCGGAGACCTGCGTGACCGTCAACCCGGGAGCCGCGGACTCGGTCAAGGTGACTCCCACCAACGCCGTGACGGCCAGCGCCGGCTCGATCGTGCCCAACAACCCCGGCTACCAGCAGATCACGGGCCAGCTGACCGACGCCTTCGACAACCCGATATCGCAGGCGACCCAGGTGCAGGTCTCCACCGCCCTGATCTCCGGCGCCACCGGCTATATCGCGGTGGGCAACGGCTCGGGTGGCTGGATCAACGTGGGCGGCTCGACCACGGTATTCTCCAACAGCTCGGGCGAGATCGGAGTCGCTCCGTCGACGCCCATCGCCTATTTCGTCTCCTCGGTGGCCGGACACTCGGCCCGGGTCTGGATCGGCACCACCAGCGCTCCCGTGGATGTCACCAGTTTCGTCAACGCGCAGAAGAATATTTCCGGCCGCATCACGACCACTGGAGGCTTGGCCACCAACATCGTCTTCGTCAGCACGCCGACCGAGGCGACGGTCGGCATCACCGAGGTGGGAGGCGCGGGCGGGCTTTATCAAGTCAAGCGCAAGGACGATTTCGGCAACGACACCAGCCTCGGCAACTCCAACATCTCCTTCGACATCGCCGAAACCGCCATACACCAGAACGCGGGCTTCGGCTCCATCGGCACATTCGGCAATACCGCGCATTACGGCTTCCGCGACGGGGCCAACTCGGCTTTCATGTCGGGCTTTACCATCACGGGAGGCTTCACCGGGGAGGAGGCTCCCTTCCGTTTCCGCTATCACGATCGCATGTCCTCCTATTCGGGCTTGGATCCGGCTTCCAACACCGGCGAGAAGAACCGGCCCGGCCGCTGGACCATACGCGTCTACATGGACTCCGTGCTGCGCCTGACCCATCAGCTCAAGATGGATCCGGACGACGCCAACCAGGTCAATTTCGCCAATGATCCCTATACCCAGATCGCGGGCCGGCTGGTGGACTCATTGGGCGTGCTCGCCTCCTATCGCGTGCAATTGCAGGACCAGTTCAAGAACCCGGCGGTGGCGACCCAGACCGTGACCGTCCTGCTGTCGACGGTGACTCGGCAGAATTCGCTGATCAATAATTACGTGGCTTTCTCCAGCGCCCCGCTCTTCGTGCCGGGTAGCCGCTCCGGTCCGCCGGCGTTCATCAATAGCACGGCCACGGTGAGCATACCGCTCAACCAATACCAAGCTACTTTCTATTATCTGGATACCACAGCTTCCTCGGTCTATAGCTTCGCGGGCGGCACCAAGCCCATCATCTCCGTAGGGGCCCAGGGACTGTTCTCGAACAATCAAGGGGTCTATGTCATCGCGGACGTGATCGACGGCATCAAGGTGACCACCGGCGCCTATCAGACCTTGGGAGCGGGCACCACCTCCCAGGCCCTCTATATCGAGACTCGCGACATCTACGGCAACCAGTCGCCCGTGCCCATAGGCCATCCCTCGGGCGCGGCCTCGTTCTCGATCAATTCCAATTCCCCGGGCGCGGTGCGCGTCTCGACCCCGTCCTTCACCAACTTCCAGCCCGAGCCCGGCATCGCCTTCATCCCGGCGGGCCAGGCCACCACGAGTTTCTACCTCATCGACACCGCGGTGTCGCAGCCGACCCATACCCTGACCGTCGCGAGCATCACCGACGCCTTCTGGGAGCCGGCCTCCTCGACCTACACCGTGGTGCCCGGGCCGCCCTCGCAGATCGGCTGGGCCAATGTCCGCCGCCGCCTGATCGCGGGCACCACCGTGCAATACGAGGCGGGCGTGCCGACCACCACTTGGATCGCGGCCCAATTGCTCGACCAGTTCAGCAACGTGACCAGCACCAACGTGACCTACACCATCCACTATTGGTCGGACTTGGATACCACCTGGATGGGAGTCAATCCCGCCCAGCCCTTCGTGGCCACGGGCTCGGCCAATATCGGCTGGACCAATGTGGGCACGAATTTCGGCGCGAGCTTCGCATTGGCGATTCCCGCCGGGCAGAGCATGAATCCCGTCTATTTCTGGGACACCAAGGCGGGCTCGACGACCATCACCGCTCAGGCGAGCCTGGGCGGCACGCAGGTATTCACCGCGACCACGCAAATCCAGAACATCACGCCCAATCAGGCCTATTATCTGACCCTACATCATGGATTCACCTCGGGCAATCCCCTGGGCGTGGGACTGGCGGGACAGCTCTGCCGCTGGGAAAGCGGTCCGGTCTGCACCAGCGGAGGAACGGGACGCCAGCTCGGCATTGTCGCTCGCGACATACACGGCAATATCGCGGCCGGCGACTCGCAAAACGGCCAGTATTTCACCAGCCGGGTCAATTTCACGCACTCAGGATCGACCATCAACGTGATAATGCTGGCCGGCGCGGCCACCTATTACAATTTCGCGCCGGCTAACGGCGGAGTCTACACCGGTCTTACGGTGCAGGACTCCAAGGTCGAGCAATTGCGCATCACGGCCACGGATCAGGGCAATTCCCTGGTTTGGGGCCAGACCAGCGACACGGGACGCACCGGCATCCCATCGGATCCGGCCAAGCGCTCGGATGGGGACGTATTCATGCAGGGCGTGGTGGTCAATTTCACGGACTTCGCGCCCGAGTCAAACCCCCCGCCCGACGGTCCCATACCCCCAGCCAAGCTGGCCATCGGCGTCACCAAGCGCGTGCTCAACGTGGGCGACGGCACCACGGCCACCTCGCCCGACCCGATCTCCATGATGCGCTTGGGCATGATGATACAACCCTCGGGCGCGCCCAACAACCTGTCGCAATTGCGCATACTCTCGCGGCCCGAAGGCAACCTGAACAACAGCCATATCCAAGAAATCAGCCTCTACGCCGATGGAGCCAGCAACAATCTGTTCTTCGACCCGAGCGACGTCTGGATCGCGAGCGGCGCCTATGATTCCTCGATCTCGGGCTGGCATTTCGGCAACCCGGCCTTCGGACAGACGCCCTTGAACGTGGCCGATCCCGCCCAGACCGTGATCAACGCGGCCACCCAGAAGATATTCTTCGTCACGGTCAAGATCGCCTCAAGCGGTTATACGGCCTCGGAATTGCCGGCGGGCTTCGGTCTGCGCATGCCGAGTCCGACCAATATCACCCTGAGCGGCGCCGGGGTGGGCGTTGCCGCCAATAACTTCGCGATGGCTACCGCCACCTCATCGGTGCAGCGCGCCCCCGCGCAGATGAACGTCAGGCTCAGCACCGAGATCGCGGCCTGGTGGGAGCCCCAGGGCCTGACCTTGTCGTCGTACAGCTATGTCTATCAGGGCGTGGCCAACGTGGGCTTCATACGCCTGCAGATGTGGACCGACGAGTTTTCGGGAGCGATCAACCAGATACGCGTCAGCCACACGGGCTTGGACCAGGACATCAGCGCGGTGCGGCTCTACATGGACAGCATCGACGGCATCAACCCGCCGGGCGACGGCACCTTCAACTTCGCGGGAGACAGGTTGGTGGCCTTGTCCTCCTTCCCCGTGGGCGAGACCAAGTCCGCCGACCTCTTCTTCGCCAACCCGGCGGTGGACGGCGCGATCAACACCTCGACCAAGACCTTTTTCCTGGCCTTCGACTTCTCGCCGGCGGCCGTGCCCAACAACGTGCATGGCTTCTCCATCCCGCAGATCATCCCCCTGGCCGGAAACGGGCAGGTCAGGGCCTTCACCCCGGTCGGCGCCTCCAATATCACCGTGCTGGCCACGCCCGACCAGCTCATGCTCACGGACTGGAACCCGCCCGTGGCCTCGAGCCCGTCGGTGCCCGTGATCGTGACCAAGCTCAGCCAGAACGACGTCAACAAGCCCGTGGCCAAGATGAGCCTGCGCACCAACCAGGGCTCGGCCGAGTGGCGGGGACTCAAGCTCGACCGCTTCATGGGCTCGGCCTTGAACGGAGGATTCACGCTCAACAACACGGCCAACGACGTGACCAATATCAAGATCTGGCGCGACGCCGACGATAACGGCTTTTTCAGCAGCGCCACCGACGTGCAGGTCAGCCCGCTCAACACCATCATCCACAACTTCCACTCGGGGGTGCTCGCCTCCTCGATGAGCGCCACCGACACCGCCATCACGCTCACCCGCGTGCTGGACCTCTTCCCGTCCGACAATCCGTTCTCGGGCGACAACCATCGGCTGGTGCTGCGCGACGACCAGACCGATGAGAATTTGAAGGAGATCCTGCTCTGCAATGATATCGACTTCGCCAACAACCGCTTCTTCAACTGCCTGCGCGGGCGCGACGGCACCACGGCCAAGAGCTTCTCAAGCGGCACCGTGATCTCGGGCCCGGCGCGCATCCCGATCGTCGGTCCCTTCGGCTCGGGGGGCCAGACGTTGGGCACCACCAAGACCAATTTCTTCGTGACCTATGACATCAATCCGCTGGCGACCGTGTTGCCGACCGCCTCCAACAGCAACAAGGCCAACGTGGGCCTGATCATCCCGAACACCTCTTATATCATGGTCACGGCCCCCAAGATCGTGGCCCCGGCCGGCATCGGCATACCGGCTACCGTATCCTTGGTCGAGAACCTCGAGGAGGTGCGCGACTTGGTGCGCGTGATCTCCACGGATACCGTGGACGGTCCCATCGGAGCCGCCCTGCAGCAAAACAGCACGGCCGCGGTGGCCATGTTCACGGTGCAGACCGACGTAGCCGACGCGACGCTGCGCTGGATACTGATCTATGCTACGGGAACGGCGGCCACGGGCGGGTCCATCGCGCCCGACGTGGATCTGGTCTCGCTCTGGAGGGACGCCAATAACGATGGGCTCTTCGACGCCGGCATCGACGTCATGGTGGGCACGGCGACCTTCGGCAATTTCGGCGGGCAGCCCCTGGTCTCGCAGATAGCGTTCAATCCGCCTTATCGGGTGGTTACTCCGGCCATGTCGCCCGCGCCTCAGCGATTCTTCGTGGCCTATCACATCACGCCCACGGCCCTGCCCACCGATCCGGTGACCCAGCAGCCGCGCACCCTGGGCATGGAATTGCGCGCGACCTCTTTCCCGACCAACAGCCCGCTGGTCGACGATCCGCTGCAAAACGCCATCTCGGTGCCCAACGCCTATGATACGGTCACCTCGGTGCCCTTGAACGCCAAGAAGAGGGCCATCATCGCCTCGCCGCGCAGCATGTACATCAAGTCCACGCCGTATTTGAGCAGCTCGAGCGGCACCTTCCCGGCGCCTATTCTAACCGCCTCGATCATCAGCCAGCCTCCGGGCACCGTGGAATCGTTCTGGGCCCTTTCTTCCACGGCCGGCTTGCCGGTGCCGCTCAACGGAGCGACCACCTACGCCCTGGTCGACAGCGAGATCATCAGCTACACCGGCATAGACCCGGTGCAGCCCTTCATCCTGAACGTGCGCCGCGGCGAGCTGAACACGGCTCCCACCGCGCACTCCTCGAACACGGTGGTCGGACCCATGATGAAGCAGGGCGACGACAACATGGCCCTGCTGCGCATCGACGCCTGGGCCTCGGGCTCGCAGATACAGTGGAGCCAACTGATCTTGAACCGCCTGGCGCCCGCCGGCTTGAACGGCGACGACGCGGACGCCGAGCTCGTCAAGCTCTTCTATACCGTGGACGGCAACTTCCACCGCGATCTGCTCACCGGCGCCAACGCCGCCGACGTGGTGGTGGCCGCGGGCCAGGTGGGTAGCGGAGGAGACCCGATCACGCGCATCACCCTGAACTTGAACGATCCGACCATCGGCTCGCCCGGTTACGTGCTGATCACGCCCTCGACCAAGACCTTCTATCTCGCCATGGACGTCTCGCCCGCGGCCAGGTTCTCCAACCCGTCCTTGAACCCGCCCAACGAGGTGTTCGGCCTGCAGGCCATCGACAACACCAAGTTCGTGCTCACCCCGGTCAACGCGGGCCACCAGCCCGTGCTGCTCTCGACCTCGGCCACGCCGAACTACGTGATGATGCCGACCATCAATACGGCCACCATCGAGATCGAGCAGATCTCGGGCGGCAGCGCGGTGCAGAACGACTCCAACATCGGCATGATACGCATGCGCATGCAGACCAATCAGAACACCACCCTGATTGACCGCATCCGCGTCGACCGGATTGGCGCCAGGGGCGCCCTGGACACGGACGTGAGCCTGATCAAGATATTCCGCGACAGCAACGACAACGGGGCCTTCGACGTGATCGACTCGACCTTCGTCGGGCTAACCCAGCCCTATTTGATCTCCTTCGGCAACGACAGTTTCAGCTCGGGCACGGTGACGATCCTGCTGCGCAACCCGATCCTGGTCAGCACCCGGCCGGCCTATTACTTCGTGACCTACGACATCTCGCAATTCGCCAAGGAGGACGCGGAACTGGGCATTTCGGTGGCCAACGCCAATTATTTCGGCATACAGGTGCCCCATACCGCGGTCCTGGCCCAGCCTTCGGGCTTCTTCACCAACCCGCTCATGGCCATACGCAAGGTGACCTCGCATATCACCTTGGGCGTCAACGACATCGCCTCGCAGGTGTTCTCCGTCAACCAGGCCCAGGCCGGCGTCGGCATGCTGCGCTTCAATCTCACCACCGACGTGGGCCTGGCGCCCTGGCGCAATCTGCGCATCGAGCGCGGCGGCGGATCCTCGGACCCGAACAAGCCCCAGGGCCGCAACACCGACGTGAAATTCATCAAGGTCTTCAAGGACATCAACCAGGACGACCTGTTGAGCTCCGAGGACGTGAACATCTCCGAGGTCAATACCACGGTGATGGTCGCGGTCTCAAGCTCGACCGACGCGCCCTTCGACCTGGTGGTGTTCTCCACCCAGGGCTTCCCGTTGGATAACGCCGGGGCCATGGTGGGCGGCAAGGTCTTCGTCAACAACGCCGAGCTCATGAGCTTCTCCGGGCCCGGCTGCGCCTCGACCAATGGGATACACACGGCCACGGGCAGGCCCTGCGTGCGCGTGGTTTCGCGCGGCGATTTCCTGGGCCAGAACATCACGCCTCGCATCAACATCACCGTGGGCATGTCGATCAAGAAGGTCGACATCTTCGACCAGAACGACGACCGCAACGTGCAGACCCAGATATTCTTCAACAACGATCAATTCATCGGCCCCACGGCGGCCTCCTACTTCGTCTCTTACGACATCGCCGACGCGGCCGTGCGCGACGACCTGGTGAGCCTGATCATACGCTCGCCCTTCTGGATCGGCCTGCCTCGCGGCGACGAGATGACCGAGGCCCTTCGCACGAACGTGACCCGAAGCCTGCCTTTAGGGACGCTGACCACCAGCTATCCCTTCATCGGCACCCAGGTGGCCATACGGCCCATCACGCTGACCATGAGCGCCTTCTCCATCGCTCCCTCGGGCGCGGGCCAGGGCCAGCCCAACGTGCCCCTGCTGCAGGTGCAGATGAGGACCAATCTTGACTTCATCAATCTGTCGCAGATACGCTTCACCCAATTGGGCACGGTGAGGACCCCCACCCCTTCGGGCAACGGCGACGGCGACTTCTCGCGGCTCACGGTCTGGCTTGACAACGGCGACCGCGTCTTCGCGCCGGCCAATGACAGCCTGCTCGGCGTGGTGATGCGCGCTTCCACGGGCGCCTTCACCGGTGGCCTGGCCTTGGTCAGCCTGACCCAGAACGGCCTGCCATTCGTGCGCGTGTCCACCGCGGTGACCAATCTGTTCATCGCGGCTGATATCGGATTCACTGATGGGGCGGGCCAGCAGACGCTTGGTCATCAGGCCGGCATCAGCATCGAGTCTTTCGGCGATCTGATAGGCCCGGATGGCTCGCCCATCACGGCCGTGCCCGACAATAACCCGGCTAACAGGCCTCCTCTGCCCTCGCGACTGGTGACCGTCGCGCCCTTGACCGTGCCCTCTGTCTCGGTCAGCTCCTCCTTGCCGCCCATCATCATCACCAAGGAGAACCCGGGCGTGCCCTCGATCGCCATCGGCTATCCCGCCTACGCGCAGATCAGCGCGGGCTGCAATAACGGGCGCGATCCCAATAATCAACGCAACAATATCTGCGTCGATCGCGGCACTGGAAGCCCGCTGCCCGATCAGAGCCGCTGGATCTGCGCCGACGGCCAACAGTGGCTGGCCAATTGCCCGACCATGCCGCCTCTCATCGATGTCAACGGCGACCGCATCCCGGATAACTTCATGTTCGGCGAAAGCACGCGCGCGACCAGCGTCTCGCTCATCGGCGACGCGGTGCCGACCCGCGACATGACCGGTTCCGGCATCTTGGACGTGGACTTGAACCAGGACGGCTTGGTGGACATGGTTTTCAACAACGGTTTCGGCGGCTTCCAGGTCATGCTAGGCAATGATCCTTCTGCCCCGGGCAACTCGGCGCGCGCCACCCCGGTGCCGGATCAGGGCTTCGTGCCCTCGGCCTGGAGCTCTAAGAGCGGAGAGCTGCGCGCCATGCTGCCCATCATATCGACGAATGGAATCTACCAGGTGGCGGTCGGGGCTTATTATGACGACATGACCAGCTTCTCCCATTCCTGGGCCACGGTGACCGTCAACATGACCTCGGGCCTGGGCTTGGCCGCTTATCGCGCCCTGGTGGGAAGCGCGCCGTTCACTAATTCCATGGTTTCCAATCTGACTCTCCCCATCCCGAATGTCGCGCGTCTGACCATGAACCTGACTCCGGACACCACGGTATTCACGGTCGATGACGCGTCCACCCTGCTGCTGCCCGGCATAGTCTACCTGGGCAGCGAGATCATGCGGGTGGAGAGGGTCAACAACACCACTCTCCAGATCCGTTCCTTTGACGGCGATCCTCTCCCGGTGATGGGCCGCGGTTTGCGCGGCTCCACCCCGATATCGCATCTTTCCGGCGAGCCGGTGTCCGACGCCGCCGCCATATTCTTCGCCCGCTTCGTTTCGGACTCGGGCGTCGCCTCGCCCGCGCGTCCTTTGCTCGTCTATCGCCCGGATCCGGCCGCCCCGACCGCTCCCGGCGCCGTGCAGCCGCTCGAGCAGGGCCGCACCAGCTACGCCCTGCGTTGGGAGGCGTCCCGTCAGAACGACTCGGGCGTGATCGCCTATGAGATACAGGAGCGGGGCGGGGCTCCCGAGGATCTGGCCGCCAACGTGCTCTGGCGCACGCTCAACGTCATCCCGGCGCGCGTGCCATCCTACACCGTGGGCGACCCGTCATTCCCCGGCGAATCTCCGCGCCCCTCGGGCCTGTTCTACAGCTATCGTGTGCGCGGCATCTCCGGCGCCGGCGTGGTCTCGGCCTGGTCGCCCCTGGCCACCAACGTCAACACTGGCGCGGCCAACACCATCATCACGGGCGTGAGCAACTATCCCAACCCGTTCGACAGCCGCAAGGGCGGTCCCGCGGGCCGCACCGTCATCACCTATGTGCTGGGCGCCGACTCGGACGTGAACATCACGATCTATGACCTGCTCGGCTATGTGGTCAAGAACTTCAGCTTCAGCCCCGGCGCTGACGGCGGCCGCGCTGGTCCCAACTACGTCACCTGGGATGGCAAGAACGGCTCCGGGACCTTCGTCTCCAAGGGCGGCTATATCGCCCGCATCAAGGTCAAAGCCCCCGGCGGCTCCTCCACCGCCATCCGCAAGATCGGCGTCATACACTAAGTTGCGGCGCCTGCTTGGAGGATTCCGTCCTGGCACGGAACCGATTATGCGTCGAGCAAAGCAATCGCAGGTTCTCGGGATCGTTTGAAATCCCGCCTTGCGCCCAAGGGACGATATGATCGATCTGCAGGAAGTTCCGCTCTCCGCAACGGGTCCCATCGGAGCCTACGAACACGCATCGGCCGCCGTCTCGTTGCCAGACCTTCTTCTTGACCCAGCGAGGGATGTATCTGGATCGCTTTATCGTGGTCCGGCGCGCCCTTTGACTCCATAAAACCGGATCCTTGCTCTGCAGGAATGACAGCATAGATTCCATAAATATATCCTCAAGTCGGGCCTCTGGGAATTTATAGCGGAGCAGTTGTTTAACTCTCTCTAGCCTGAAAAATTCAGTTGGCCGCCTTCCTCCGACGGAAGCGGCCTGAACGATTTTGTCCCGCTTTTTTTGCCTGATTTTTAGCCGATAGGCGCCTCCTTTTCCCGATCCGTTTTACCC